>CALMBF010000193.1 GCA_937860145.1 uncultured Geobacter sp. | reverse complement strand
TCTCCGTCCTGAACCTGCCGTGTGGCAGGGAGACCCTGACGACAAAGGCGGCCAACCGGCCGTCTTTGTCGTTCCTCCTGCGTCTCTTCGCAAGGCATCCCCCCGGGGGATTCAGGCTTCACGGGGGGGGTACATCGACCATCTCCACCCAGAAGGTGCTCCCCCCGCCGGGGGTCTCCTCTACCCAGGCCCGGCCGGAAAAGAGTTTCGCGATCTTCTGCACCGTTGCCAGGCCGATGCCGGTCCCTTTCTTGTGCGTACCGGTCGAGCCGCGGTAAAAGACTTCGAAGATGCGGCCACGCTCTTCGTCCGGGATACCCGGACCGTGGTCGCGCACGTAGAGGCGCACCGTCGCCCCCCTCCGCTCGCCTCCGACCTCGATGACTCCGCCCTCCGGGCAGCCGTACCGCAGGCCATTGCCGATGAGGTTGTCGAAGATCTGCGCCACCAGGCTTTTCGGCACCAGCAGGGAGGGGATGGTTCCGACCTCCACGGTCGCCCCGGACTGGAGGATCTGCAAGGCCAGGCCGCTCACCACCTCGTTGACGACCGCCACCGAATCGACGGGCTCACCCGGACGCTCCACCTGGCCCACCTTGGCCAGGGTCAGCAGATCCTCCATCAGTTCCATCATCCGTTCTCCGGAGATGCTGATTTCGGAGAGGCACGCCAGTTCCTGCTCGCTCAGCCGGTCGCGGCAGTGTTCAAAGAGGTAGTCGGCGAAACCGATGATGGGGGTCAGGAGAGACCGGAGGTCATGGCTGACCGTGTAGACGAAGGCCTCCAGTTCCCGGTTGGCCGTTTCCAGCCGCTCCCGGGCCTCCTTGCGGTCGGTGATGTCACGAATCGTCTCGATGGCACCGACAGTGTTCCCCTCCCGGTCGAGGAGCTGTGAAGCAGTAGCCCAGACATGGGCTCCCGTGCCACCATAGAGCAGCGGCAGGTACTTTTCCAACGACTCCCCTCCATTGCCGATGGCATCATAGTACCCCTCTTCCACCAGGTCGGGAGATTCGATCAGGTCGAGCAGCATCGGCCGCCGCTCCCCGTAGAACGGGACGGCGTAGGCGAAATCCCCCTGGCAGAGCATCTTTTCCTTGGGAACGCCGGTCATCCGTTCTATGGCACGATTCCAGGCGACCACTCTCCCGTCCCGGTCGATGACGAAGGTTGCGTCGGGAAGGAAATCGATGATCTCCTCCAGTTGCAGGCGGGCAGCCAGGAGATCCTCCTCGGCCTGCTTGCTCCGGGTGATGTCCTGGACCAGGCCGATGCAGTAGCCGGGGATGTTGTCATGGCCGAGGAGACAGGCCACCGATGCGTTTCCCCAGACAGTCCGGCCGTCGCGGGTGAGGTAACGCTTCTCGTAGTGAATGCTCTCCTCTTCCCCGGCGGAGAGGGAGCGATAGTTCTCCCGGGTGAGTTCCCGGTCATCCGGATGGGTGATGTCGGCGATCGTCATCCCCACCAGCTCCTTTTCCGAATAGCCGATAAAGCGGCAGAAGGCGGGATTGGCCTGTATTATCTCGCCGTTCGGGTGCATGACGGCCATGCCGGCGGCAGCGGTCAGGAAGACGGAGCGGAAGCGCTCCTCGCTCGCCCGCAGCTGCGTCTCCCGGCGATATACCGCCCGGAGGTAATGTCGGACCAGCACATAGAGGAGCAGCGCCGTTGTCAGGACGAAGAACCACCCCTTTGCCGTTTGAAAGTGGCTCAGCTGGTGGGCATCACGGACAATGAGCAGCAGGAGCTCATCGGAGAGGAGTATCCACGCCCCGGCGACAAGGGCATAGCCGATCGCGACCTTGAGCGGCACCAGATGGTCGCGGGAGAGGAGCACTGCTTCTGGGGAGGTCCTGTTCATGCCGGGCGTCTCCGGACGGAAGTGGGGTCGTGGCAGGGGGGTGGGAACTGAAACACAGTATACCACCCGTCGCCCGCGGGGCAATGGGGCAGCGGTGAACCGTCCCGGAAGGTGCGGGGCGCCCCTCCCCCGGCTTCAGCCGAGGAACGGCAGGGCAAAGAGGAGGGTGTAGCCGTTGATCATCAGGAGGGTGCCGCATGCCGCGGAGGCTGCGGAGATGCCGAAGACCGCGAGGGAGTTCGACAGGATGGCGATGGAGGAGAGGACGATGGCGATCTGCAGGAACGCCTCGGCGAAATCGAAATAGGGGTCCTTTCTCATGGCGACATCGCGGGCCGCCTCAAGCTGCTTCGCTTGTGCCTCGATCTCCTTCTTCTCAAGGGCGAACCGGGCGGATTCCTTTTCCGCCAGGGCGAGGAGCCCGTCGTACTCCTGCCGCGCCCGGGACGTCATGGATTCCCCCCGTTCGGCAAGGAGCGCCTTTGTTTTCAGGGCCTCGATCCGGTAGGTATGCTCCCGCATGACCTTCGACTGGTAATAGGCCCAGGTGTTCGATGCCTGCTGCTGCGACAGCATCATCTCCTTGCCCGCATTGTTCCCCCCCAGGGAGGTGATTGCCAGCAGCACGGCATAGAGCGCGGTCACCAGTGCCACCCGCCTACCGAATCTGTCCCTTGCCCGTTCCGCCAGCTCCTCGTAATCAGGTACGTCGATATCAGCCATCGGTCACTCCTCCCATGCTCCGGGGTTCAAGGGGGGTCCGCCCGTCCGCACCGGCTCCCCGGGAGACATTCCGGCACTACTGTACCATAGTTGCCGGTACCGGGCATGCTGTTTCATGGATCTGCACCCCCCACCATGGGGTAGATGCTATAATATGACTATGTGGCATGTCAGACGCTCGCAAAGGGGTGAGAGGAATGAAAGCGATACGTGTCCGTGAATTCGGTGAACCTGAAGTCATGCGTCTGGAGGATGTTCCCGAGCCGGTTCCGGGGGCGGGGGAGGTTGTTGTCAGCCTGCATGCCGTCGGCGTGAACCCCGTTGACGCGTACATCCGTGCGGGCTGGTACCGTCCCGGGAAACTCCCCTACACGCCCGGTCTCGACGGAGCCGGTGTCATCGCTGCCGTCGGACCCGACGTGAAGCACCGGAAGGAGGGACAGCGGGTCTACGTTGCCCGGTCACTCAGCGGCACCTACGCGGAGAAGGTCCTGTGCAAAGAGTTCCAGACCCACCCCCTCCCCGAGGGTATCAGCTTCGGCCAGGGGGCGGCCATCGGGGTCCCCTATGGGGCAGCATTCCGAGCCCTGTTCCAGAGGGGTCGCGCGGTGGCCGGGGAGACGGTCCTGGTACATGGCGCCAGCGGCGGCGTGGGTATCGCCGCGGTGCAGCTTGCCCGGGCCGCCGGCTTGCGCGTCATCGGCACCGCCGGCACCAACGAGGGGAAGACCCTGGTGCTGGCAGTGGGTGCCCACCACGTCCTGAACCACAGCCAGGACGGCTATCTGGAACAGCTGCAGGAACTTACCTGCGGCAGGGGTGTGGACATCATCCTGGAGATGCTCGCCAACGTGAACCTGGACCGTGACCTCGGCGTGCTTGCGACCGGCGGACGGGTTGTGGTGATCGGCAGCCGAGGCCGGATCGAGATCGATCCCCGTACCGCCATGTCCAGGGAAGCATCCATCCTCGGCATGACCCTCTACAACGCAAGCGAGGGGGAGCAGGCCAGCATGCATGCCGCCTTTGGCGAAGGGCTCGCAAACGGCACCCTCAGACCGGTGGTGAGCAGGGAACTTCCCCTTGCCGAGGCTGCCTCGGCCCACCATGCCGTCCTGGAGGGGAGCACCCTCGGCAAGATCGTCCTGCTCCCCTGACAAGAAAAGGAGAGGGAGTACACGTCACGGCGTTGCGCCTTCCCTCCCCTCATGTCCTCAGGATTTCAACCCTCCGAGGCGTTTCTGGATGTCGGCGAGTATTGTCTCCTCCTCCCTCAGTTCCTCGTTCCACTCCCTGTTGTCAGTGCCGGCCCTCTCCGTGGCCAGATCGGAGAGATACGATTCAAGCGCGCCGTTGAGTGTCGCCACTTCCTTTTCGTTCAACGTGAGTGCCAACATGGTGCACCTCCCTTCCCCTTCTCCTGTGCAGGTGATGTTGCGTTTCTCCTCCAGTGCAACGTTTTTCCAACTCCCTGGTATCAGGGTAAATCTAACGGAGAAAAGGGTCAACGGGGAGATACCCACACCCTCACTCTTCCACCCGTTGAAAGGAGTGCCGAGATCGCTCGGCCAGGTCCCTGAGGGAAAAGCAGCGGCTGACCGCCTCCTCCCTTTTCAGACCCCGATCCCCCTGGTGAAGATGGTGACATACTGGCGGATCAGCTGTTCGTCCTGGTCGGGCGAATGGCTGATGAGCGTCTCCGTGGCCAGGATGCTGAGGAAAAAGTAGTTGACCATGCCGGCAAGGGCCAGGGCGGCATTGACCGGCTTGACATCCCGCCGGAAATCCCCCCGCTCCACCCCTTCCGCGACGACCTCGGCGAGGATCCTGATCACTTTTTCGATGGCCGGCGCGACGATGGTGGGGAAAAAGGGGGTGGGATTGGTCAGCTCTCCCGTATAGAAGCGGAGCAGGTAGGGGTGGGTACGGTGGCGCCGGATGGTCCAGCGGGTGTAGCCCTCGATGACGGCCCGGGGGTCCGCCCCCTGCTGGCGGATCTCGTCGATCTGGTCGAAGCAGCCGAACTGCTCCGCCAGCACCGCGGCGTACAGCCCCTCCTTGCCGCCGAAATAGTAGGAGATCATGGAGATGCTCGCGCCGGCGGCCTGGGACAGCTCCCTGACGCCGACGCCATACAGGCCGCGCTCGGCAAAGAGCCGCGTCCCCACTTCCATCAACTTCCCCCGACAGTCCGCTTTCGTCATGGCACTCCCCGTTCCCCGTGATAGCTGGGTCAAGCATAGCAAAGTCACGACTGAAAACCAATCCATCCTTGATCCGCCCGCAGAGCGCCCCCTCCCCCTCCCGGTTTAATTAGCTGTTGCGGCTAAAATGGTGTGCTGTTATGATGTATTCGAACGAACGTTCGATTTGTACCTGTCCGGATATCTCCCGCTCTTACGGGAGCCATAACGAATGCCGTAAAGGAGAAGAGACAACGATGTCGGAACTGCACAGCAGGATCAGGAAAACCACACTCCATGACCGGATCAGGAAGGTTGAAGAGGTCATCCCCCTTTTCACGAACGGGATGAACATCGGCTGGTCCGGCTTCACCCCGGCGGGGTACCCCAAGATGGTCCCCATCGCCCTGGCCGACCACGTGGAGAAGAACGGGCTCCAGGGAAAACTGAAGTTCAACCTCTTCATCGGCGCCTCCGTCGGGGTCGAGACCGAGGACCGCTGGGCCTCCCTGGACATGATCGACCGCCGCTGGCCCTACCAGACCGGCAAGAACATCCAGGCCGGGATCAACGAGGGGCGGATCCGCATGGGGGATCGCCACCTCTCCATGTTCGCCCAGGACCTGGGGTACGGCTTCTATACCAGGGACAACGGCGGCCGGCTCGACATCGCCATCATCGAGTGCTCGGCCATCACCGAAAACGGCGACCTGGTCCTGACCGCCTCCTGCGGCGCGGTGCCGGAGATCGTGCAGATCGCCGACCGGATCATCATCGAGATCAACACCTCCATCCCCAGCTTCGAGGGGCTCCACGACATCATCGAGCCGGTCGCCCCCCCCAACCGCCTCCCCTACCTGATCAGCCGGGTCGACGACCGGGCCGGTTCCCCCTACGTGCGTATCGACACGGACAAGATCGTGGCGATCATCGAATCGAACCGCCCCGACAACGGCCGCTCCTTCAGCGAGCAGGACGATACCTCCGAGGCGATCGCGGCCAACATCATCGACTTCTTCTCCCACGAGGTCAAAGCCGGCCGCCTCCCCAAGAGCCTCCTCCCCCTCCAGTCGGGGGTCGGCTCCATCGCCAACGCGGTCATCGGCGGACTGGCCAAGGGGCCGTTCTCGGGGCTCAAGGTCTGGACCGAGGTGCTCCAGGACACCATGCTCGACCTCTTCGACTCGGGGAAGCTGGATTTCGCCTCCACGGTCTCCCTCTCCTTCTCCGTCGACGGTTTCAAGCGCTTCTACGACAACTGGGACACGTACAGCTCAAAGGTCCTGATGCGCCCCCTCTCCATCGCCAACCACCCGGAACCGATCCGCCGCCTGGGGTGCATCGCCATGAACACCCCCGTGGAATTCGACATCTACGCCCACGCCAACTCCACCCTGGTCGGGGGGACGCGGATGATCAACGGCATCGGCGGCTCCGGCGATTTCCTCCGCAACGCCTACCTCTCCATCATGCACACCCCGTCGTCCCGGCCGACCAAGACCGACCCCACGGGCATCACCTGCGTCGTCCCCCACGTCCCCCACGTGGACCACACGGAGCACGACCTGGACGTGCTGGTCACCGAGCAGGGGCTGGCCGACCTGCGGGGCCTGGACCCGAAAAGCCGGGCACGGCTCATCATCGACAGGTGCGCCCACCCGGACTACAGGCCGCTGCTGGGGGAGTACCTGGAGATGGCGACCACGGAGTGCCTGGGACGCAAGGCCGGCCACGAGCCGCAGCTCCTGGACCGGGTCTTCAAGATGCAGGTCAACCTGGCAAAACACGGCACCATGAAGATCGACACCTGGGAGATCTAGGCGGTTGTTGAGTTTTTAACAGCCTGCGAGACGACAGCGGCGGCCCGGGAAACCGGGCCGCCATGAGACAAGGAGGACAGGATGAACGGTTCGGACCATCTTTCGCGGTATTACCTCACCACGGCGCTCCAGGCGATGGAACAGGCCCACTTCCAGAACCGGGATACGGCGGTGACACCCTACCTTTCCCGGGCCATCTCTGCCCTGCACGAACTGATGAACCAGGCGGCAGCACCCCAGGGGGTGCACGGCGCCGATGTTGCCGACCCGTACGAGATCAACGAGTTCAACTCGGCCGTCTGACACCAGGCCTCACGGCGGCCAGCACAGCCAGGCCCCGAAAGGAAACGGCCACCCTCCTCCGGAGCGTGGCCGTTTGACTACCTGCAGCGGGACTTTTTCTAGTGGGTGATCGGCATCGGCGTGGCCGGACCGTTGGCGGGAAGGACCGGGTAGACCACCTTGGGCTGCTTGCCCGTCAGGCTGCCGAGGAAGGCGACGATCCGGGATGTCTCGTCAGGGGTGAGGACCTTTCCCAGCTGGACGTCACCCATGACCGCCACCGCTTCCTCCAGTTTCCAGACCTTGCCGGAGTGGAAGTAGGGGGGGGTCAGGACGATATTACGCAGGGACGGCGACTTGAAGGCAAACTTTTCGTTCTCGGCCTGGGAAATCTTGAAGCGCCCCGTGTCGCTCTCCGGCCGCAGGTCGCTGCTGGGGGCCGAGACCACGCCGAAGGGGAAGTAGCCCGTTCCTCCCATGTTGACACCGCCGTGACAGCCCGCGCACCCCTTGTCCATGAAGAGCCTGAGGCCGGCCTGCTCCCTGGGGGAGAGCGCCTTCCCATCGCCGCGCAGAAACCGGTCGAAGGGGGCATCGGGGGTGATGAGGGTCGCCTCGAAGACCTCTATCGCCTTGGCCATGTTGTCAAAGGTGACCGGGTCGGCCTCCCCGGGGAAGGCCTTTTTGAACAGCGCGGGGTAGGCGGGGATGCTCTTGAGGGTCGCTATTGCCCGCTCCGGCTTGTTGTTCATCTCCACCGAAGCCTGTACCGGCCCCTTGGCCTGCTCGGCCAGGTCCTTGGCTCTCCCGTCCCAGAACTGGGCAAGGTTGTAGACCGAGTTCAGGACCGTCGGGGCATTGCGCGGCCCCTTCTGCCAGCCGTGGCCGATGGAGGTTTCCTGCATGTCGATCCCCCCCATCCCCACGTTGTGGCACGTGTTGCAGCTGATCAGGTACGAGGCCGACAACCGGGGCTCGAAATAGAGCATCTTGCCCAGTTCCACCTTGGCAGGGGAGGCCGGATTACCTTTCAGGGCCAGGGGCTTGGCCGGGATCGGCTTGAACATGTCCCTGGCACGTTTCAGCGTGTCGTCCTTCCCCAAGGCCGGCAATGCCCCCAGACCCAGTGCCAGCACCACAAGACACCCTATACCGCCTCTCTTCAGCATCGTCCCTACCTCCTTAGCGGAAAAATAAATCCTTCGCCGCGGCGCGGCGCAGACAACATTAACAATGTATCACCAATTCGCAGATCTTCCACCCCGGTCTGTCGTTTCAGGAGCTCCCCCTCCCCAGGGGGAACCGCTGCCGGCGCCAGATGAGTGTTCCGTCGCGATACACCTCGCACACCCGGTGCAGGGGGATGGAGAGCGGCTCTCCGGCGGCATCGGTCAGCTGGAAGGAAAAGCGGTCGTCCGGATCGAACCGCACCCTGACGAGGGGGACCAGGATGATCCGGTCTTTGATGCGGTCGTAGTAACCGACGGTGAACTCCCCCCGGCCGAACTCCGGATCCCAGCGGATGCGGCTCAGCAGCTCGCGGATGGTGATCATGGCTTCTCCGTCTCAGGCTATCCCCAGCTCCTTCAGCAGCTTCTCCTCTTCCCCCCGGTAGCGCGGCGAAAAATGAAACGGCACCACCCTTGCGGCACCAGCCTGGCGCGCAAGGAGCCCGGCCTGGTGGGCGGTCAGGTGATACCGCTCCCGTGCCCGCTCATGCTCCCCATGGAGAAACGTCGCCTCGATGAAGAGGTAGTCGGCTCCCCGGGCGAGGTCGAGGATCCGGGCCGCGTTCGTCAGGGTGTAGGCGGCATCGGTGACGTAGGCGATTTTCTGCCCCGGAGCGATCTGCAGGATCATTGCTTTCAACTCCCCGAGGGGGAAGTGCCGCTCTTCCAGACCCGCCGGTCCGTGCCACCAGGCCCGGAACTCCCTGTCGTCGGCGTCTCCCCGCAGGACCGCCCGCTTCAGCTCGGACAGCCAGGGGCCGGTGGGAAGGCCCAGCTCCGCCAGGCGGTTCTTCATGATGTTCACGTGGCACTTTTCCTCCAGGGCAAAGGCCAGGGAGACCGTCTTGTGATCCAGGAAGGCGGTGCGGATGCGGAAGGTCTCCTCGTCCAGGAGAATGCCCCTCAGGAACTGCACACCCCTCTCCTCCTCACGGCGGAACCCCCGGCGGCAGTGGAACTCGGCGGAGATCCCCCTCCCGTCCGGATGGAGTTCAACGGCAACCACGGTGAAGTCGGTGGGATAGCTCTCCACCAGGTTCCAGGTAAAGGAGGCGAGACGGTGCTCCACCCGGGCCGTGAAGCCGGGAGGGCCGTAGAGGTGGAGACGCTTTTCCCGCCCGAGGCAGAGCCGCAGCAGATGGTCGAAGCCGATGAAATGGTCGATGTGGGTATGGGAGATGAAGACGTGGGTGATCCGCAGCAGCTTGCGTGGTGAGAGTGCCCGGATGTCTCCCAGGTCGAAGAGGAGAGCCCGTCGTTCGTAGAGGAAATCGACGTACACACCCGGGTCGTCAAACGGGCCGTTGACCAGGCATGGATGGAACTGTGGGGTCATGGCTCGCCCCCTTTCGCCATCGTCCCCGGGCATGCCGCCCGGGGACGGGGAGTCCCTGCCGCGGCTACAGTACCGTTATGTCGACTCCCGATTCCCACAGCCCGTGCAGGTTGCAGTGCTGCTGGGCCACCAGGGTCACCTTGCCGTCAACTGTCGCCTCTCTGGGGATCACCACGGTAAAGACCGCTTTCGGTTTCAGGTAACCGCGGGACTGGAACTCGACCCGGCCGGCCGGTTCATTACCGACACGCAGCTCGATGTACTCGATCCAGTGCACCGGACCCATGGGGTGCAGGCTTTCCCCCACCATGACGTCGACGGTGAACGGTTCCCCCCCCTTGACGGATGCCGGAGCGGCGATGACCGGGGCATGCCCCTTTTCCAGGGATGTCTTGGCAGCCGGGTTCTTGACCCGGTTGATCCCTTCGAACAGCGACATGTCGACCTTGGTGGGGAAATAGCGCTCCGCCGAGACGATCTGTGCGGTCAGGGTGCCGGCAGCGGTACCGATGAGTGCGGTCTTCAGGAACGTGCGTCTATCCATGGCAATCTCCTTTGCTGCTGAACTCAGGGAATCTTCCCGTCATCTGTCAAGTGTACCACCCCAGTGCGGGAACGCTACCGGCGTTTGCCGGGACGGGACTGGACAGGGGGGAGCGGCGTTGTAGAATTCTGGAGTGCGCAGGAAACCACGGAAAGGGGAGGACGGTCATGAACGTGCTGATCATGAGTGCAAACGGCTTCGAGGACTCCGAACTGCTGGTCCCGTTTTATCGCCTGCAGGAAGCAGGTTTCGGGGTGGACGTGGCTGCCGCGGCCAGAGGGACCATCATCGGCAAACACGGCTATGAAGTGCGGGTCGACAAGAGCTTCGGCGAGGTCGATCCTGCCGGCTATGCCGCCCTCGTCCTGCCGGGGGGGAAAGCACCGGCAGCGATCCGCGACCTGCCGGAGGTCAAGGAGATCGCCCGGGCGTTCGTCACAGCCGACAAGCCGGTGGGGGCCATCTGCCACGGGCCCCAGGTGCTCATCTCCTCCGGGCTTCTCACCGGTCGCCAGGCCACCTGCTACCGGAGCGTGCGCGACGAACTCACGGCCGCCGGTGCCCGTTACCTGGACAGGGAGGTGGTGGTGGACGGCCGGCTGGTCACCTCACGGCAGCCGGGCGATCTGCCGGCGTTCATGCGCGAACTCCTGCGACTGCTGCCAACGTGAACCGTCTCTCTCCGGGGAGTGACCCATGATCTACCCGCTCCTGGCCGATCTGGTGCTGCTGGTCCATGTCGCCTTCGTGCTGTTCGTTGTCTGCGGCGGCCTGGCGGTACTCCGCCGGCGGAGGCTGGCGTGGCTGCACCTGCCGGCTGCCGCCTGGGGCGGGATCATCGAACTCAAGGGGTGGGTCTGCCCCCTGACCTACCTGGAAAACGCTCTCCGGCGGCTGGGGGGAGAAGCTGGCTACGGCGGCTCCTTCATCGAGCAGTACCTCGAACCGGTGCTCTATCCCCTCGGCCTGACCCCGAACCTGCAGCTGGTCTTGGGTGCGGGGGTCCTGGGGCTCAACGCCCCCCTCTACCTCTACCTCTGGTGGACCGCTCTCCGCAGTCGGCGCTAGGACAGCCCCGCTCGTGCACGACAGCGCGGCTCACCTCCGTTCCCGTCCCCGCTCCTCCTCCTGGAACCGTTCCTGTCCCCGGCCCCGGGGTTCCTGCATCCTCTCCCGCTCCTGGAATCTCTGTTCCTGCCCCTGTGGCCGCGGCGGCGCCTGCCGCTCGTACTGCACGGCTCCCGGCTGTTCCCGCGGCTCCCGGGGTGCCGGTCCCCGCTGCTGGGGAGGAGCCTGGTACGGCTGCTGGCGACGTGGCCCCTCCTCCACCCCCTGCGGGAGTGGTGCCGGCCGCCGGACATCCGGCGTCCCGGGCGCTCTCATCCCGCGCTCGTCCTCCCTCCCCCGCTGGACCGGGGCAGGGGCTCTCTGTTCCCGTCCCGGCCGCACCTGCTGGCGGACGTTCCTGTCACGGGGCTGGTAACGGTACTGCTGACTGTGCAGCGACTGCTGCTCCTCGACCCGGCGGGGATAGCGGTCCCCCGTGTAGCTCCGCTGGTAGACGGGGAGGGGGGCACGTGCCGGGACCGAGCTTCGCTTCCACTTGTCCCACCCTTTCCGGTGCTGTTCCCATTCGTGACCCCAGTGCCTCCCCCAGCGGGGGGGGGCCTCCGGCCGCCACCCCCGGAAAAAGGGGGGCGGACTCCGGTAGTACCGCACCGGGATTCGGAGGATGAAGAGGGGGAGGTCCTCCGGCTCCACGACCCACCAGGGGCCGTTGTACCAGTCACTCGCGTACCAGTAGCCATCCAGGAAGACCCAGTACAGGCCGTCGTAGAAGAAATAGTTGGCATTCAGGCGGGGGGCGTAGTAGACCGGGTAACCCGGCACCGGCACGAGCTCCGGGAAGACCGGCAGGTTGATGCCGATGCTCACATGGGGAAGCCCGATACCGATGCTCACCTGGGCAGACACGGGGGTCACCGAGCAGCAGAGCAGCAGCACGAGCAGAACGATTCCGTAACGTATCTTTCCCATCAGACCCTCCCTTTCCGTCCGTAGCGGCACCTCTCACCGGGCCGTGATACCATTCCCCTCCCCTGTCGACGGGTGAGGGGAGCGGCACGCGGATAGTCGCCCTTCAAGTTTACCCCCTGCGTTTAACCTGTCAAACTTGCACCCGGCCACCCTGCTCCCCGGGGACCGTCATCCCGGCGAGCGGTCGCGCCCCTTGCCGCCACTCCCCTTCAACAGGGAGTCCAGACTCCAGATGCCGCTCCCCTGGGCGGCGATGAAGAGGAAGACGAAGCAGTAGAGCGCGGCCAGCTCGCCGTTGTTCTGGATCGGCAGAAGCGCCTTGGTCCCGTGGCCGATCCAGTAGGCAAACGCCATCTGCCCGCTGGTGATGAAGGCCGCCCAGGGGGTGAACAGGCCGATCATCACCAGGATCCCCCCCACCAGTTCGATGGGGCCGGCGACGTAGGTGATGAACGGCGGGACTCCCGGCGGCATGGCGCTCGGGAAGGCGAACAGTTTCTGGCACCCGTGCCACAGGAACAGAAAACCGGCGACGATGCGCATCAGCGCGTAACAGTGGGAACTGTATCTCAACATGAATGATGTCATGGTTCCACCTCCCGTTTCCGGGGCAGTTCCTGCCCCATGACATTATTGTAGTCCTCTCGTCGCCCTCCGCCTACCTCCAAGTTAACGGCCATGGCATCCCCCTGCCCCCTCCCGGGAGCCCTTTTCACCGCCGTGCCGCAACGCCTCCCCCCCGGGGTGATATAATGGAGACGCACGACCATGCGATGACACAGAGGGAGCCTCAGCCGATGCCGAACAGAGGACTGATCAAACCACCGGTTCTCCGCTCTTCCGACCCCTCCGAGGTGGAGCGTCATGCCACCTGGCTGGAGCTCTTCTACGACCTGGTCTTTGTGGCGGCGCTCTCCCAGCTGGCCAGCCGCCTCGGCGCCGACTACTCCCTCTACGGTTTCTGCCGGTTCGCCCTCCTCTTCATCCCGGTCTGGTGGGCCTGGGTCGGCCATACCTTCTACCTTTCCCGCTTCGACACCGAGGACCTGCTGCACCGACTCCTCACCATGGTCCAGATGACGGCGGTGGCATCCCTGGCGGTCCACGTCCCCGATGCCCTGGCAAGCACCTCCAGCGGCTTTGCCCTCTCCTACGCCCTGGTCCGGTTCATCCTGGTGGCGGAGTACCTCCGGGCCGGCCGTCACATCCCCGTGGTCCGCCCCCTGACGGACCTCTACGTCCGGGGATTCGGCGGCGCCGCCCTCCTCTGGGCGCTCTCCGCC
>CALMBF010000192.1 GCA_937860145.1 uncultured Geobacter sp. | reverse complement strand
AATTTGGACGCCGATTTAGGCTATAGGTGGGTCATTTTTGCATGCCGATTCACAAACTTGGTCTTATCGGACCAGTTTGTTTGTTTCTCAGAGGTATAGGTTGCAATCACATTCGTTAGAAGTGATTTCTCCATTGCCTCAATTGCCCTTGGAGCTGGTAGCAGACTATGCACAATCTGCTGCATATGTTCTGCTTCAAGCGTGTTTGTCCTCAACAATGCAAAAGCATTGTGGGACTTGAACTCACAATACCTCAGCAGTGTCTTTGCTGCATTTAACTCATTGGTATGTAATGATTTTTTGATGAACTTACAGGGGAATAGATGGCACAGGTCAGAAGGGACTTTTATCTTGTAATAAAACCTGCTATTGACCTTTATTAGGTGTGTTGGATATGACAAAGGCTCTCTCCTCCAGTATACCTAGTTGTATACCTAGAGTTGAAAGCCTCTATAATTATCTAGCATTATTAGCTAGTTATGCATTTGGCGTCCCCGAGACGATTCGAACGTCCGACCCCTTCCTTAGGAGGGAAGTGCTCTATCCTGCTGAGCTACGGAGACAAGAAGGATATATATACACTAGTTAAGGATGTTATGCAACGGCTTTAAGCCCCGAATCCGGACACCTCTCCACCCGTGAACAGGCACTATCAGAACTTCAACAGTGAAAACACTTTCCCCTCGGGCAGCCTGCTCCGGCCGTTAAGAAACTCCAGCTCTGCCATGAAACAGCACTCGTGGATATTCCCCCCGAGATTCTGCACCATCTCCACCACCGCCCCCATGGTACCACCCGTGGCGAGCACGTCGTCGGCGATGAGGATATTCTCGCCCGCCTTGATCGCATCGGTATGGATTTCAAGGGTGTCCGTACCGTACTCCAGGTCGTAGGTCTTCTTGTAGGTCGAATAGGGGAGCTTCCCCGGCTTTCTCACCAGGACAACGCCGGCACCCAGCTTGTACGCAAGGGCCGCTCCGATGATGAAGCCACGAGCCTCCACGCCGACCACCTTGTCGATCTTCTTGCCGATATACCGGTGCGCGAGGAGGTCGATCATCTGCTGGTATGACTTGGCATCGGCGAGCAGTGTCGTAATATCCTTGAAAACGATCCCCTTCTTGGGAAAATCGTTGACGTCCCGGATTATGTCCTTGAGTTCCTGGTTCATCTTCTCCTCCATTGGCATGCTTGTTATCTCTCCACGTTTTCGCTTACCTTGCGCAGCTTTTCAATGGTCTTTGCCTCGATCTGCCTGATCCTCTCCCGGGTGACGCCGAACTGCTTGCCGATGGTGTCCAGGGTCTGGGACTCGGTGTCATCGAGCCCGAAGCGGAGCGTAAGAATGCTCTTTTCATTTTCCGACAGGGCATTGAACCACTCGAGGACATGTTCGTACCTGTCGACATTTTCGAGCAGGTCTGAAGGCGAGACGGCCGTCGTATCCTCGATGGTGTCGAGGAGGAAATAATCGTTGTTCTCCCCCATGGGACGCTCGATGGAGTAGGTCTTCTTGAGCAGTTGCATCAGGCGCCTGACATACGCCTGGTCCGCCCCCATGCCGGCCGCGATCTCCTTGACCGCCGGCTCCCGGTTCAGTTTCTGCATGAGTTCCCGGGAGACCCGTAACATCTTGTTGATGTCGTCGGACACATGCACCGGCAGCCTGATGGTGCGAGACTGGTTCACCAGTGCCCGTTCGATGGATTGCCTGATCCACCAGGTGGCATAGGTGGAGAAACGGCACTCCTTGGAAATCTTGAACCGCTCCACCGCCTTGATCAGGCCCAGGTTCCCCTCTTCGATCAGGTCAAGGAACGGGAGCCCGCGGTTGATATAGCGCTTGGCTATTTTCACAACCAGGCGAAGGTTGGACTCGATCATCCTGTCACGGGCAGCCTTGTCGCCCTCCCCGATCCTGATCGCCAGTTCCCTTTCCTCGTCCGCGGTCAGAAGCTTCGTCTTCTGGATATCACGCAGATAGAGCTTGATGGCGTCATCGAAGTGCTCTTCCTCTTCGGGATTCTTCAGTTCGTCGGAATCCGGTTCCAGCGCCTCTTCGGCAGAAAGTGCCTCCGGATCCGGCTCCAGCAGATTGTCGTCCATCGCGCCGTCAACGCCTATCTCGGGCAGCACTTCATTGAGTTCATCGTCGATCATCGCAAACACCCCGCTTCCATTACTGTTCACCGCTCCAACCGTTCCGGCCGATCAACTTCACGAAACGGCAAGGTATGGATTTTTCCTGTACGACCGTCCCGTCTTCCACCTTCCGGATCCGATACAGAACCTGCTCATCCTGGTCCCCCACCGGGATCACCAGACAACCGCCGACGACCAGTTGCTCGACCAGGGCCGTAGGGACCTCGGGAGCGCCGGCGGTGACGATAATGGCATCGAATCCTGCTTCAGACTCCCAGCCGATCGTGCCGTCATCGATTTTCATGGAGATATTCGTAAGTCCCAGGGTGTCGAACAGCTTGCGCGCCCTGGATGCCAGCGAAGGGATCCTCTCGACGGTATACACCCGACGGGCAAGACAGGAGAGCACCGCTGCCTGGTAGCCGGATCCGGTGCCGATCTCAAGCACCCTCTCCACCCCTTTCAGTTCCAGCAGTTCAGACATCACAGCCACCGTGTAGGGCTGGGAGATCGTCTGCTTCTCGCCGATGGGGAGAGATGTGTCGTTATAGGCCTGGGCTGCCATCGCTTCCTGGACGAAGAGGTGCCGGGGCACCTTGAGCATGGCATCGATAACCCGGCGGTCCTTGACCCCCCTGGCGACGATCTGGGTTTCGACCATCCTCTTTCGCGCTATGTCAAAATTCATTAGTCTTCCGTTGGCAGTAAGGTTGAAATCTTATAACAAAATGACCGGCACAAGTCCACACTTAGCAGAGTTCCCACTTCCTGAGCATGTCGATGGAGCTGCGGTTCGTAAGGTCCAGGTGCAACGGGGTGACGGAGATATGCCCCGCGCTGATGGCTGCGGAGTCGCTCCCCTGGATGTCGAGGAAAGCCAGATCGGCCGTCCCGATCCAGTAATAACACCGCCCGCGTGGATCGACCTTGTCGACGATGGTCCCTTCGTAGCGCCGTTTTCCCTGGGTTGTGATGAGCGGAGGCAGCAACTGGTCAGCCCGGAGGTCAGGCACGTTGACGTTGAGGAACGTATCCGCCGGCAGGCCCCTGGCAACGACCGTGCCAGCCAGGCGGGCGGCGAATGCCGCGGCAGCGCCGTAGTCCCCGTGCCCCTCACGGCACACGAGGGAGATGGCGAAGGCCGGTATCCCCATCAGGGTCGCCTCCATGGCAGCGGCCACAGTCCCCGAATAGGTCACGTCATCTCCCAGGTTGGCCCCACGGTTGATGCCGGATACAACCAGATCGGGGTGAAAATCGAGAAGGCTGTGGATACCGAGATTGACGCAGTCGGTCGGAGTACCGTCAACGGCGAAACGGCCGGGGCCGAGGCATTCTGCCCGTAGCGGGTGGTGGAGGGTCAGGGCGTGGGATACGGCACTCCGCTCCCGGTCCGGGGCCACGACCGCCACCTCACCCACCCCCCTCAGAGCCTCCGCCAGAGCCTCGATGCCGGGAGCGTGAATGCCATCGTCATTGGTAACAAGGATCTTCATGGGTGCTCCTTACACTCATGGCTCGGTGCTGAGCGGTCCGCCGATGGCGGGGACCGCGTCGGGGCGAAAACCTGCGACAGCAGCGGCCAGGATGGCCGCCGGAGGGGCGGAAGCCGGCACGTCGGGAAAGAGCTGACCGAGGAAGCGGAGCGCGGCAAGGAGCAGCGTGCCGCCGTCCCGTCCCAGATCACGGCCACTGGCCAGAGAGACCGCGCAATCCCGCTTGCTCAGCTTCCCGCCATCCGGACCGGTAACCAGCGGGAGATGGAAATAGGCAGGCTCCCCGATGCCGAGCAGTCTCTGGAGGTAAATCTGTCGCGGCGTGGACGCGAGGAGATCTGCCCCCCGCACCACCTGGTTCACCCCGGCCTCGGCATCGTCCACCACGGTGGCAAGGTGATAGGCAAAGAGACCGTCAGCCCGCCTGACGACGAAATCGCCGCAGACGTCGGCAAGCTTCTGCCGGCAGGGGCCGACAATGCCGTCACGGAACGAAACCTCCTCTTCCGGCACCCGTATGCGGAGGGAACGGGGCTCTTTGCCGGGTGCGAGGCCGTTGCGGCAGGTTCCGGGATAGACCAGTTCATCGCCGTCACCGTGGGGTGCCGTGGCAATGCGGGCAATCTCCCCCCGCGAACAGCCGCAGGGGTACACCACCCCGAGCTGTTCCAGTTTCAGAAGCGCCTCGGCATAGACCTCATCGCGGCGGCTCTGCCAGACGATCTCACCGTCCCAGTGTAAACCGAGAATCTCCAGCGTCCGGAGGATGTCATCCGCCATCCCGGGGACGACACGCGGAGTATCCAGGTCGTCCATGCGCAGCAGCCACTGGCCGCCCCTGCTCTTGGCAAAGAGGTAGCTCCCCAGGGCGGCAACCAGGGAGCCGAGGTGCAGGGGGCCGGTAGGAGACGGGGCAAAACGTCCTGTCACATCAGACTGCCGCACTAGTCAATAAACGAGCAGCAGTAGTCCGCAACGCCCTTCACCTTCATGGTGAAGCTGGAGTTGGCCGGGACCTGGAAGGCCTCCCCCCCCTTGACGTTCCGCCAGGAACTTTCCCCGGGGAGGAGCAGGTCCAGTTCGCCGGAAAGTATCTCCATGATCTCCGCCTTGCCGGTGGAAAACTCGTACTCACCGGGCTGCATCACCCCGAGGGTCTTCTTGCTCCCGTCGGCGAAAAGGACCGTGTGGCTGACAACGCCGCCGTTGAAATAGATGTTGGCCTCGCGCACGACGGTTACATTGGTAAATTCGGACATGGTTCGCTCCTTAGGTTGAGTGGTTCAGGTGACACGTTATACCCCAAAAAAGATGCCGAATGCCAGTACCAACTGCGGGAGACAGGTCTCACCGTATCCGGCATGACCCCGACCGGCAGTCGGCACCCCGTCGGGGGAGGAAGCGCCTGATGCGGGCAAAAGCTTTATAACAGAGCCGGGCGACAGGGGTGATGACCGGCAAGGCGACAAGCATTACCAGCATGCGAAAGAGAGGGGAGCCGGGGAAGGCCTGCCAGATCGCCCGAAACGAATCCACGCCCCGGTAGACCGTGCCGGCCCGGTCGATGACATGAAGTTCCCGGAACAGTTCTTCAAGCGGGATTCCGGCAACTGCCGGGTCGAAGCCGGGGGAGCTGATGTCGACCGGCTCCAGCCGCCCTTCCCGGTCGAGGGCCAGGTAGTGCCCGATCTCGCGGGCACAGACGGAGCAGGAGCCGTCATAATAGACGCGGAGCGGGTAGATCCCCTGGACGGTGCATCGGTGCTCCTCACCCTGGCCGGTGACGACACCCTCCGTGATCCAGAAGGTCTGCTTGTGGTGCGAGCCCGCCAGCTCCGCCATTCTGGCTTCAGCTGCACTTCGCTCTTCGAAGCGGTCCACGAGGAACCGGTTGCCGTTGTCGTCCATCCGCCAGAGTTCAAAAACCATGGGAGCTCACCTCATCCGGCATATCCGCACACGCCGTCGCCGGTGCCGGGTCGGTTCTGGCGCAGACGCAGCTGATGCAACCGTTCGACGGGTGAGAGTTCACGCCCCCCCCACGCCTCGGGCCAGGTCGCAACGATCTCCTCGGCGGGGAGACGGGGGTAGGTCCCATCGGCCAGGCAGTGGAAGAGTTTCATCGTCCTGAAGGCATCGAACCAGCCGTGAAACGCCCGCAGACGACGGCTTTCATCCTTGTGATGGCGGAGAAAACCCTCCCATGCGGCCGGAAACCGCTGTTCGATTAGGAAATCGTACAGACGGGGAGAAAGCTCCCTCACCTCTCCTGTCAGGTCAGGGGTAGAGCGGCGACATCCCTCGCTGGCCAGGGCGAGCCAGTCCCGCAGCAACCGGTAACACTCGGGCCGGTAGAAGAGCACGGCTTCAGGACCGCCGTCAAGCAGCGCCCCCACGGCCCTGCCGGTGCCGAACGGGACTCTGCCGGAGCGGCGCGGTGACGGGCTCACCGCTGCGCCGTTCACCTGCTGAATTCCCGAGGTCTTTGCCAGTGACTGGAGGAAATAGAAGTCCTCCCCGGCGCGCCGCCTGTTCATGCCGCCGCACCTGAGATAGGCCGAGACGCGGCAGGCCATGGCGCTGCCGACAGTGTGGAACGCGTAGGGGGAACCGGCGTACCGAAGCCCGGACACGTAACAGCGCAGGAAGAGCTCGTAGCGGGTAATGGCCGAGTCTTCCCGCTCCGTCTCCCCGGTCCGGTGGGCGAATGGGATGACCGCCCCTCCCGCTGAAGCCGTGCGAAAGTGTGCCATGAGCGCGCCGGCATAGCCAGGTTCAACCAGCGTATCCGCGTCGAGGGAGACCAGTACCGGGTCGCCCCTCCTGAAATCGAGCCTCGGCAGGAGAAGGTCATGGCCGAGCTTGCGTGCCAGACCTACGCCGCCATCCTTGGAGGGGAGGCAGAGGCCGGGCGAGGCGGCATCGACGATTCCGAGTGGAAACGGCAAGGCAGGACGCAGGCTGCGCAACAGCGACAGGCTCGCCAGGTTGTCCGTCTTCTCCCCCGGGGAAGCGTCGGCCCGGTTGTTCACCACGAAAACGACTGCCAGCCCGGAAGACGGGAGAGAGCGGTCGGCACGGAGGGAGTCGAGGAGAAGGGGGAGCGAGGTCGATTCCGCCAGGGAGGGGATGATGATCCCGCCGCTCGGGGGTGGGCCGTCGGGGAGGTCAAGGGTCCATGGCCCTCCGGCGCCGTGGCGTGCGAGACAATCGCCGAGAAGGTCAGCAGCCACGGCTGGCAACCTCTTCCAGCAGCCGCTGCAGGGGCTCGCCGGTGGGATCAAGCCAGACAATCTCCACCCCCTGTTTCTCCATCCGGCGGAACCAGTTTTCCTGTTTCTTGGCAAAATCGTGAATGGCGGCATTCAGCTTCTGGAACATGTCGTTGCGGTTCAGCTCTCCCCCCAGGTAGCGGCTCAGGTAACGGTATTCGAGGCCGTAATAATCGAGGCGCTCGGCCGGCACCCCGTCCGCCAGCAGCCGCTGCACCTCCTCGACCATCCCCCCCTGCAGCCGAGACTTCAGCCGTTCGGTGATCCGCCGGCGCAGGAGTTCCCGCTCCAGTCTCAGGCCGAAGACAAGCGGTCGCACCTCGGGGAGCCGGACCGTCTCCCCTCCCCCGCCGGACTGCATGGTCGCGATCTCGATGGCGCGCACCAGCCGCTGACGGTCGAGAAGGTCGGTGGTATTGTGCTGTGAGGGGTTCAGTGCGAGGAGCCGTGCCTGGAGGGCCTCCAGAGGGAGCTGGTCCAGCTCACGGCGCAGGGGGAGGTTCTCGGGAGCATGCAGCATGCGGTAGCCGCGGAGGACGGCGTCTAAGTACAGGCCGGTGCCACCGACCAGGAAAGGGAGGCGCCCCCTCGTCGTGATATCGTTGAACGCGGCGCTGAAAAGGCTCAGGAAGGCGAAGACGCTGAACTCCTCCCCGGGATCGAGGACGTCGATGAGGTGATGGGGAACGTCACCGTACTCCTCCAGGTCCTTGCCGGTACCGATATCCATGCGGCGGAAAACCTGGCGGGAATCGGCGGAGATGATCTCCCCCCCCAGGCATCCTGCTGCGGCAACCGCCAGCCTGGTCTTGCCGGATGCCGTGGGACCGAGGATGACAATAAGGTTGGGTGCCGATGATGCTCTTGCTGCCAAACCCGTCACTTCCCCCTTCTCAGCCGCTCGATTTCCTGCTGCTGTCGCCGGAGCTCTGCCTTGAGATCGTCCATTTCGCGCCTGAGCTGTTCCAGTTCGGTCGATGAGGGCGCAACCCCGGCAGGTACGAGCCGGTCCGGGTCGGGCCGTCCCGTCGTCTCCGGGGTGCCGGTTGTATCCGTGGTCCGTGGCGGGGCTGGCGGTGCGGGCATGCCCTTCACCGGCCCGCCCCGCCACGGACCACGGATACAAC
>CALMBF010000191.1 GCA_937860145.1 uncultured Geobacter sp. | reverse complement strand
TCCATGTAGAAGGTCTTCTCGTTGCTTTCCAGCAGGAACTCCTCGGCACGGTCGTCATCCCCGCCGGGAGCTACAACCAGGTGCGGCTGATCCTGGAGCCCAATCCGGGCGGCCAGGCCGACCCGGTCAACTACCTGACCCTCAAGAGCGCGCCGACGGTGAAGATCCCCCTCAAGACCCCCAGCGGCCAGCAGTCAGGCCTCAAGGTGGTCGGCCGCTTCGAGGTGAAACCGGGGATCATCAACGCCATCCTCCTCGATTTCGACCCGAACACGGCCATCGTCGTGCGGGGCAACGGCGACTACAACCTCAAGCCGACCGGCATCAGGATCGTCCAGACGTCCGACTACCTGGCCAGCTTCAACGCCCTTACCGGGACCGTGGCCTCCACCTTCAAGGACTGGTCCAGCGCGACCCTCAGCGTGGTACCCCAGGGGAGCAGCACCCCCATCGCCGCGGGCCGGCTCTTCAGCAGCTACACCAGTAGCCGCTGGGAGGCTCCGTTCAGCGCCTTCGTCCCCGACGGCACCTACCGGGTCCATGTCCAGGCCAGCCGGTTCAACGCCTACTCGTCCCCCCTCACCACCGTGGCGGGCGGGGTCGAGACGTCGTTCGGCGACATCCTGCTCGTCCCCGCGGCGCCATGACCTGACGGCGAGCGGCTCGTCGCCCGGGGTGAGAGGGCGGCTGCCTGGCCTGTCGCAAAAAAAAGCCCCCGGAACAGTCGGTTCCGGGGGCTTTCGCGTGTGGCGGGGAGAGTGGTGACGTCGCGGGGAGCTGCACCTGCCGGCTTGGGGACAGGTGCAGCCGATGGTTCCCGCCCCTTGTCACTCTTTCCTCAAAACTTGAACGAAAAGGTCGAGGAGAGGAACGGCGAGGCATCATAATCCTGCTCCTCGACGGTGTTTCCGTGGCTGTCTTCAAGGGTAAGCTTTCCTCCCGCAATGACGCCTCCCAGAAAATTCAGGGTCCCTTGGGCTCCTACCCTGGTCGAGAGCTTGAGCCAGAGCGGGAACCCCTGGTCTTCACCGACACCACCGCGGACCCCCCCGCTGTCATCGAGGCGAAAGCGCTGGGATCGGTATGACCCACCGGCAGCCACTGACGACCCTCCGTCGAACTTGTACGACAGCTCGAGCCCTGCAGGCCCCGTCACCCCATCGTAGAGTGGATTGGACAACCTCATTCGGTCACTGATTTTCCAGTCGATGACCACGACGGGAAAGGCGGAAAACTCTTCCGGCTTGCTGAAGAGACCGGCGCCAAGCCCCACAACAAGATCAGGGGTACAGCGAAACGATGTCCATAGGATCCCGCCATACACGAGGGAGTCACCCCAATCGGCCCCGGATCCGGCTGCAACCCCGAGAGAAGGGGCGACGAACAGCCTCCACTTCTCGTCCGGACTATACATGCCGGTTGCCGAGAGGGTAAGGACATGGACCTGATCCCAGGGGGTACGGACCGGGACAGCGGCGTTACCGGAGAAGGAGTAGTCACTCACATCATACGCAACCCCGACCCCAAGGCTCAGGACATCACTGTGCCGCTTGAATCCGTCCATGCGCAGGAAATATCTGTCTACGTGGAAATCCCCCCCCGTGTGGAGGGTGGCATCAAACTGGTGCGCGTACGCAGCCAGGAGTGAAAGCCCGGTCTCGCTTCCGGGTCTGTCGCCTACCCTCAATTCCTGGGTGGACGCGGGCGCTGCACAGCAGAACAGGCACCAGCAGATAAGGGCGATGATACGACAAAAGGGGATTTTTCCGTTCATCTCTCCAATACCTCCCGTGAGCCGAAACGGTGGGCGGGACGCCAGCGGCTGCCATGTCAGTGTCCCCACCGCTGGTTGAGCTTCCCGCGCTACTTTTTCCTGCACGTTAACGTATGACGCGTTTTGACGCGATTTTGAGGGCATCGGCACAGGAGGTCATCCCGTTCATTCTTCAATTGTTCGATGGTCGCATCCTTCTCCGCCAGCAGGGCGTTCCTGGTGGCAAGGTCGGCCTGGAGACCCGAGATGGTCGCCTGTAGGGCGGCAATTTTTTCTGTTTGTTCCCTGATAGTCGCTTCCTGTCTCGCAAGCAGGGCCGTTCTCGAGGCGAGGTCGGCCTGGAGGCCCGAGATCGTCGCTTCAAGGGCGGCAATCTTGCGACTCTGTTCTTCAATGACCAGGTTCTTTGCGGCCGCGGTCTGAGAAACTGCATTGGCAACGGCCTGATCAAGCTCCGCCTGGGTGAACATCCCTTCGCACGTCTTCTGGTCAGGGATGCTTATAGCGAAGTCATCCGCAACCTTGGCGCCCGCAGCTTCGAAAGCAAATCCCGGGTAGATCTCCGTGTCCTTCGTCAAGCCGAATGAATCGGCCGTGGTTTCCGATGCGTTCACGACGTTTTTTACAAAGTTGCGCCCCTCCGCATCGTATTCGTCGATCATGATGTCGTAACGGATGGTCGTCCCGAGATTGGTGAAGGTCACTTTCAGCTCATACCAGGCCCCGGGTTTGAAGGTGCCGACGGGATAATCCCGGTTGAACCCCGGGAATGATCCAGACGCTCCTAGTGAGCCGCCGAATATGTTATCGCTCAGCACCCCCCCCGATGGGTAACGAATCCCGAACCGCACGAAGGCCTTGCTTATGTTCCCGCCGAGGTCGGAAGCAGAGGGGACAAGGTAAACCTCTCCATACGTCCGGCCGGTTTGATACCCGGGAGGATTGTTGACTGACAAATGGAAAAACGAGGAAACGGTTATGGCGGTGTTGACTTTGGAGAAGTCGAAGGCTTTGCCCTTATAGTTCTGCCTGGTATACCAGTTGGTCGAAATGGACCCGGAGTTCCGTCTTCCGTCATAGGGAGTCACAACGTAAAAGCCCTGGTTAAGGCCCGCAAAATTGGCCTGGGCCAGCGCGGCATCCTCAAAGTCCACGAGGATATTCTCGGCAAGAGCAGGGCTTGCCGTGAACTGAAGTGACAGTAGCGCAATCAACATCATAACAATCGTTTTCATTTCATCTCCCCATGTAGTTCATTGATGGTGTAACTTTTTTGGGCAATAGCTGGTTGCGGCATGACGCCATAAGCCTGATCGGGGCGGGTTTATCGCGACCGGTCCACTGGCCTGGTCGGGATCTCATTTCTCATCGTTGTTGAATTGCACTTGCAAACCTCAAACCTGAAATATATACTTCAAATATATATTAATGCGGAGGTCTTGGATGAAAACTGCAAAGATATTCCAAAATGGGCAAAGCCAGGCAGTCAGGCTTCCCAAAGAATTTCGATTCGAAGACAGCGAAGTGTTCATTAAGAAAAGCGGCAACGTTGTTCAGTTAATTCCTCGGAGTGACTCGTGGAATTCCCTCTTCGGCAGCCTCAAGAAATTCTCCCGCGATTTCATGTCCGAACGCTTGCAGCCTGAACTGGACAAGCGGGAGAGTTTCTGATGAAACTGCTGCTCGACACCAATATTTGCATTTACATCATAAGGCAGCAGCCAGTCACCGTACTTGACCGTTTCCTAGAGTACCAGGTTGGCGACATTGGCATTTCCTCCATTACTCTCGCAGAATTGCGGTATGGGGTTGCCAAGAGCACCCATAGAGAGAAAAACGCCAAGGCCCTGGATGAGTTCGTTATTCCTTTGGAGGTGGTTTCCTATGATGAATCGGCGGCTCACGTCTATGGCGATATTCGAGCAACTCTTGAAAAAGCTGGCACGCCCATTGGCTCCATGGATATGTTGATTGCCGCTCACGCTGTATCGTTAGGAATCCCCCTGGTCACTAATAACACCCGTGAATTTCTACGGGTCCCTTCCCTCGATATCATTGATTGGACGGTGTAGCTCTCCTTCTCCCAACGGTGGCGGCCTTGACCGGCGGCGTCAGCCGTCCGCGTCTGAGGCCGTGGTTATGTGTCCTGCTGTTTGTCGTTTTCCCATGGTTTTGAATATGGATATCCTTTGGCCTCTTCTTTTGTGAGAATTCCAACCACAACAAGAAATCGGCCCCATAAAACCATCGATCCGACCACACCTACCAAAAGGATGAAAATGAGAAGGATAATCTGCGATGCAGAATTAAAATCTGTCAGCCAATTGAAGTGTCTTACTGCACCTAGCAGCAAAAAGAAGCCCGTAATCCCTACAAATGGCGCGGAAATCTGCGTAATGAAAAATCTCTTGGGGTATTTACTCATTTAATTTTCTCTTCACATAACGTCTGCGAGGCGCAGCGGCGGCGCAGTCTTATCGCGCCGACCGTCTGCCGCCGCATGTTGTACGCTTAGAACTTGTAATTTCCCGCGGCATCCGTTTTCGCTCCCATGAAACCCAATGCCGGGCATAGCCGTTTTTTTAGAACAAAAGCAATGACCGCACCTGCGAGCACAGGCAGTTGGACGGCTAGTGCAATCATTTCTGCCTTCCCGTTAAAACTACCATCAGGGAGATCCATTCCTTTCAGAAATGCAGCTAGTCCTAACATGGCTACGACAGAGTAAAACTCTCCATAGAACTTGTTTACAAAGTATGCAATATAGAGGGCTGCGGCAGGTATTGGTAACGCCAGAAGGATCAGGTATTTAGGCACGTCGCTTGTGGCAATGATGGCAACCGAAAAAGCTGCTTTTGTTAAAGCATAATAAATAATGATTCCGACTAGTATTCTGTTCAGGTTCTTATATTTCATCCGGCTTTCTAAATAAGGGGTAGCTGCAACTACACGTGCAATGTCATCAGTGCCACCTAATGTTTGGAATATTTCGTGTTTTGTCCTGCCCGCTGCAATCATGACTTCGATTTTTCTTCTTGATTCGGTTGAAACCATTTCTCTTTTTCCTCCGTACAACTCGTAATTGAGCCGTTAGTAGCATGTTTACAGTATTGGAAACATGTTTATAG
>CALMBF010000190.1 GCA_937860145.1 uncultured Geobacter sp. | reverse complement strand
CCCGGAAACTCCCCTTCCCCGCCACCATGGTCACCAGCAGCAAGGCCAGGGTCCCGACCGCAAAGGAGATGCAGGAGCTCTCCAGCACCCCGATTTTCTGGGCCAGCCGGGCATTGATCGAGGGCTGCAGCGCCACGGTTATCCCGCCGCAGAACATGAGCAGGTAGAGAATGGTATTGTTCATGATGGCTCTCCTCTAGTCATCTCATTTGCAGCACAGTGAAAACATTTCAAATTTCAAACAGTTTCCGACATCTCTGTCCATCCGTGAACTCACGACGTATTTGCCAGACAAGGAGACACAACGCCAATAGGGTGAGTATGACACTGTAATTCTCCGTCTGAGCTGCGCTGCTTATTTTCAACAGGACAAACGCTATGGCATCCACAACTATGAAAAGGGATGCGAAAAGCAGGTAAGGATAACCGCCGTGCATCATCATGGTCATGACTGTCACGAATGGCACAATGAGCAACAACTGGTCATAGGGCCACGCATATGGTGTCAGCATCAATGTAACAATGATTGCAAGACAGATTGCCATCCTGTCATTGATACTGTCCCTGTGTCGCCAAAGAAATGCCCCGCTTACCATGAGAATAACACCACCGACGGCCCCCCCAAGGATAAGCGCCTGCATGCCGCTGGACCTAATCAGTCTTGCAGCACATCCCGGAATGGTTGGCGTCTGCATGAGAAATTCGGACATCTGACTGCGACCTGCCTGCAAAAATTCACCTATCCAGTATGGATTGTAGAGCATGGTCAACACAATCAATGCAAAACAAGCACTAAGACATGCTGTCAGCGCAGCCTTGCGTCTCTTGAAAAGAAGCCAGACAGTGAGGATAACGATCATAGGAAGGCCGATATTGGGCTTGATTATGAGCAGTGACAGAATTACACCTCCCATCCGATAATCGCCCCTTTCCCAGAGATATATAACACCACAGATAATCAACAGCAGCACACCGCTCATCTGACCGTTTTGCACGATGAGGAGCGTCGGTCTGAAAAGCATTATCCCGGCAAGGATTGGGAGAATAAGGTGAGGGTAACAAGTGACTTTCTCTGTAACCAGTAGCAGTCGAAGTGAAATAGCCACAAGACACTGCGACATAATAATCCAGAAATAATAGGCGGTGGGCAAAGAGAGAAGACCGAGAGGGAGGAAGAGAAACGCCGTCATCAGCGGATAGAGAAATCGAGTCTTCGGTAGCAACACCGAGCCCACCGACTGTTGTGAGGATATCCACACGAAGGGATCATAAGGGTTATCGCCAGCCGCAAGGATCTTGCCTGTATGCCAGAAAACGACGAAGTCCGTATTAACGTAATCAACGGTAGAGAGGGACCGGTTGGCAACCGCTGTGAAGAGAATGGCGCAGAGTAATGTCCCGCTCAGCAAGCCGATCAACTTAAACCGGAGCTGGCGGTGCCGTTTTGCTAAGTGACGATCATCGTGCATAGGATAAATTACCCTAACACGGAATCACTGTTCGTCAAACTGGGATATTGCTACGAAGCGTTCTGTACCAAACAACTACCGCCCCGACTGGGCCCAAGGCATTGACCGCACAAATGCGCCTCGCCGTTCTTACCGCGTTCGGAGACAATTCTGCTTCCCGATCAATGTTTCTTTTCGTGAGCTTTTACCCAACATTTCCCTCCCCGTAACACCTCTGCAACATGCGTGGCCGCTCTCATGCCGAGAGCGGCCCTCGGTGCTCCGGCACTGAAAGTGTGGCGTTCACATCATGCCGCCACTCATGGGGGTGATCGGGGTGCCGGTCCCGCTCCAGAAGCTCCTCTGGCTGGTCATGTTGCGGAACATCCCCGAGTAATTGGCAAATCCCCCGCTGACCGGCATGGTTCCCAACAGGGCCTGCATCTGGCTCATCATGGTGGTCATGAACGGACTGGTCATCCCCAGCCCCCCCATGACATTCGCCGTGATGCCGGACATGTTGCTGTTGATGAGGGCCATCATCTCCCGGTAGCGATTCACATTCACACTGCTGCCATTCATGACCAGGGGCGCCTGACCGGCCATGAGGGAGGCCATCTGCTGGGCGATGGCGTGCATGGCCTGGTAGTTGGCCCCATTTGTCCCTGACAGGGCAGCTGCCATGTAGTCCGCCGTCATCTCCATGCCGGCAGGCAGGTTCATCTGGTTGCGAAGCTGTGTCATGGCCTCGTTCAGGGTCATGGTCGGGTTGGCAGCCATCTTCTCCCGCAGAAGCGTTGACATCGGGCTGATGAAGTTGCTGCCGACCGTACCGGCCATGGCGCCGGCCGGCATGCTCATCACAAAGCTGTCCGCTACCGACAGGCCGGTATCCCTGTCAATGGTCTGCCCTTTCATTGCCATGGCAACCAGGGGATACTTGCCCATGTCGGCGGCATCGATCTTCACGGTAAAGGCGCCATTTGCGTCCGTGGTGGTCGATGGCTCGCCCGGGTCCGGCTGGTAGTTGCCGTTCCTGTCGAGAAACACCGTCGCCCCTGCGAGGTAGCCATCGGCAACCTTCCCGGAAATCGACGTTGTCGCGGTGCCGGAACTGCCACTGCCACCGCATCCGGCAACTATTCCCACGAGCAGGGAAGCTGCAATTGCTGTCATTTTATGTCTCATGGTAGTTCTCCTTTGTCCACGCCTGCAGTCGATCCTTAGAATTCGTACGTGACCGCCAGCCCCATCCCGTACTCGGGGCTGGCTTTTTCAAGGCCCTTGAGCAGGTAGCCGTCTATACCGGTATGATCCGTCACGTGATATTTTGCCTTCAGCCGTGCCTCCAGAAGGCTCCCCCCCCCTTCGACGGTCGGGGTACTCCCTTTGAGGAGGAGCATCGAGCGCAGGCGGTCGGTGAGCTGATACCCGCCCCCGCCGTAGTAATAGAGGTTGTCCCTGACAGCCAGCACCGACGATTTTCCCTGGAACGCGTACCCCAGCTCCCCGTCGGCAAACCACTTGCCGAACCATTTGGTGAACTCCACGCCAACCCCCTCGTCGAACGCCCCGGTCCCGAGAAACCTGTTCTTGTCTGCGGTCGGTATTTTCACGTAGACGTTGGGACGAATGGCCGGGACATACCGCTCCTCGGTATAGAGGACATAGCCCGCCTTCAGCTTCAGGTCGCCGAGTCCCTCCTGGGAGGTGTCGGCGCTTCCCGCCGGTGCCGTCGTCATGGGGCCGGATGTGGCCGTCAGGGCCGGCCCCGCCTGTGTGCCCGTTGTCTGCCCCTGCATCCCCATGTACTGGCCAGCCACTACCGCGCTCGTGCTCTGGTAGATAAAGGGGAGCTCCAGGTTGAAATCGAGCCGCTCCGTCGGAGAGACCGAGGCGGTGAACGGCATGTACACGGAGTCTGTCCTGATGCCGGTCCCGTATTTCCCGGAGGCGAATTCAAAACCAAGTCCGACGGAATAGGCAGCGCTCTCCCCATGGGCCCACGCCGGGGAAATCGTCGATATCATGATCGCGATAAAAACGAAAAGTCTTCCCGATCCCTGTCTCTGTTTCACTCTCTGCTCCTTGATGATGATACCCGGATCATGGATACCGAACCTTTCAGCGCCTCATCATGCCGCCGCCCCGCATCATGCCCCCACCGTGACCTCCCCCGCTTCGCCCCGACCATTCAGAGCCTCCCCGTTCGCCACGAACGGCAATCTGGGCGCCGGTTGTCCGGTTGGTGAGTTTCTGTACCATGAGGTAGGTTTTCCCGTCTTTCCCCTGGGCCTTTGACCCCTTGGCAACGACGTCGTCATTGGCATGAAGCGGTATCCCCCTGCTTTCCCAGGAAGATTTCGGGCCGATGCTGAGGCTGATGACGTCACCACCTGTTCTGACATCAACGAAAACCTGTTCCCTTTCATCGCTCCAGGGGGCGGATGCCACCCGACCGGAAACGGTCGTCACCGTGTGGACATCGTACCCCTTGGTGAAATCGAGGCCGCTCTTTCCCAGCTCATCGCCGCCAAAACCGAAGCCGGCAAACGACATGCTGGTCAGCAGACAATTCATGAAAATCGCCAGGGTAACAATGAGTAACGTTAAGCGGCCTGTTGTCACGACTCAGAACTCCATGTGCGGCAGGATGTTGCAGACTGTTGATGCATGGCCTTCTCACCTGCATCAACAGGTTGTCACCACATGTGCATCATGCCCATACAGCCGGTCAATGAGGAGACCAGCGACAGTAACACCACGAAAACAATGATCTTATGCATGGATGAACCTATTCTTCCTGACTGAGTGAGAGCCATGCCGCTACTTCGTGGTAACGGTGGTGGCATGCTGTTGCTGGGGCGTCCTCCCCGTACCGCTTCCCTGGACCTGACCCTGTCGATGGTTAGCGCTCTTTCCCTGGCCGGCCTGCGCCATGTTCCGGGGAGCTGACCCTGAGGCGGGTTGCTGGTGGGTCTCATTTCCCGGCATGCTCCCCTGCTGCATGCCGGTGGCACCATCCTCCATCATGGTCGAGGAGATCCGGGGGGTGCCTCCTCCGCCCCCATGGCCCATGCTCCCTCCCGCGCTTCCCCCCCGGGCAAATGCCTGGCTTGCTACGGAAAGTGCCGCGACAGCAACGACTGCGTAAAGTGCCTTGTTCGGTTTCATTGGTGAGTACCTCCGTCGAATGGTGTGTTCATGAACGGAGATATTCCAAGGAGCATGCCAACACCCCCAACATACGTAAAGAGCTGTTATTATTAGTTTTTATTACAGATAATCACAGTCCGGATGCCGCCGGTGGTGCAACGCCCTTCACTCGAAGTGAAAACCACTTCACCTCTTCTTCCGCACGCCGTCACTCCTTGTCCAGGAGCCCATACTCCTTCAGCTTATACTGGAGTGCACGCCGGGTAATCCCCATCTCCTCGGCAGCAAGCCGGCGGTTACCGTCATGCTTGCGCAACGCCTTGATGATTATCTCCCGTTCCGTCGACTTCAGGAGGTCTCTGCTGTCCAGGGTTTCCGGCCTGCTTGCGCGTTCGAGCTCTCCCGGCAGATTGTGCAGCCGTATCAGGTCCTGCGCCAGGATGACCGCCCGCTCCATGACATTCTGCAGCTCCCGCACATTGCCCGGCCACCCGTAGCGGACCAGGGCGGAAAGTGCCTCAGCATCCACCCCCTTCAGTTTCTTGCCGATCTGGCGGCTGAAGCGCTCCAGAAAGTGATTCACCAGGAGGGGGATGGCATCGGCACGCTCCCTGAGCGGCGGAAGGCTCAGGGGGAAGACATTCAGCCGGTAGTAGAGGTCTTCGCGAAACCGCCGTCCAGCCACCTCGTCCTGAAGGTTACGGTTCGTGGCGGCAATGACCCGCACATCGGCCCTGATCTCCCGGCTACCGCCGACCCGTTCGAAAGCCCGCTCCTGGAGGACCCGCAGGAGCTTTGCCTGGAGAGCCAGGGGGAGTTCACCGACCTCGTCCAGGAAGATAGTCCCCCCCTTGGCGAGCTCGAACTTTCCCTGCCGGGCCTGCAGTGCCCCGGTGAACGCCCCCTTCTCGTGGCCGAACAGCTCGCTCTCCAGCAGGGTATCGGGGATGGCGGCACAGTTCAGGGGGACGAACCCGCCGCTGCTGCGGGGGCTGAGATGGTGGATGATCCGGGCCACCAGCTCCTTGCCGGTGCCGCTCTCCCCGAAGAGGAGCACATTGGCCGTGGTCCCGGCAACGTCGAGCACCAGCCGCCGCACGCTCTGCATGGCCTGGCCGGCGAAGATCAGCTCTTCGGGCGGGAGTCCGGCAGCCTCCGACTCCTTCAGGGAGAGGAGTGCCCTGTTCCGTCCCTGGCCCTCGATGACCCGGTTGACCAGGGTAAGCAGCGCCTCGGGGGCGGCAAGGGGTTTGGTGAGGAAATCGACCGCCCCCTCTTTCATGGCGGCAACCGCTTCGTCCACTGTCCCGAAGGCGCTCAGAAAGATGAACTGGGGGGGGCTGAGATCCTTCCGGGTCTCCCGGAACAGCTCAAGTCCGCTCTTGCCTGGCATTTTCAGGTCGGAGATGACCAGATCGAAGCTTTCGCGGGCAAGTTTCCGTCCCCCCTCCCGGCCATCGCGGGCAATGACGACCTCGTGCCCCTCATCCTCGAGAATCGTCTGCACGAAGGTGCGGAACGTCTCATCATCGTCAATCAGCAGAATGCGCCCTGTCATCGCGAAACTCCCCCGTTGTGGTCAGCCGGGCATCCCCCCGGGCAGGAGCAGGGAAACCGTGGTCCCGTGTCCCGGCTGACTCTTCACCGTGATGGTGCCGTTATGCTCTTCGACGATCTTTTTGCACAGTGCAAGCCCCAGTCCCGTCCCCTGTGCCCTTGTGGTAAAGAAGGGCTCGAAAATGCTGGCCATCTGCCCTGGGGCGATCCCCTCGCCGGTGTCGCTCACGACGATGGAGATTTTTTTACCGGTCGCCGCGGCCACGATCCCCAGGCTGCCGCCGTCAGGCATGGCCTGGATGGCATTCTTCCCAAGGTTGAGCAGCACCTGGCCAAGCCGGTCACGGTCACCCCGGACCAGCAACCCTTCGGGGCACGCAGCGGTGATGCCGATATGCTGCCCTTCCGCTTCGGGACGAATGAGGGAAACCGCATGGTCGATCAGTTCATCGAGCCTCACCGGGGCAGGAGCCGATCTGTCTGCCCGTGAGTAGGCAAGGAGGGTGGTCACCAGGTTTTCGAGGCGCAGGGTTTCGGCGACGATCAGCCGGGCAAAGCCCCTGTTCCGCTCGTCCGTCGGTCTCTTCTCGATGAGCTGGGCGAACCCCTTGATCCCCCCCAGGGGGTTCCTGATCTCGTGGGCCAGAGTGGCACCCATCTCCCCCAGCCGCGCCATGCTCTCCGTGCGCGCCATCTCCCGCTGATGCATCTCCTCCCGCATGGCGTAGCGGTAGATGAGCGCCGACAGGGCCCACCCCGCCAGCACCAGCGACAGGAGGATCGTCATGTTCAGCTCGGCTTTGCGGATGACCGCATCGGCGCGATAGGTATGGAGGGCAAGATGCAGGAGCAGCGGCCGGTCCGGGAGATGGAGCGGCACCAGGAACTCGTAGACCGTTTCGGCGGTCCCCAGCTTCACCCGCCCCTCGACGGTTCCACCGCTCCGGAGCAGGGGAGGATAACGGTCATCGTGTGCCGGTGAGCCGATCAGGTCCGGGTTGGAATGGAAGCGGTACTTGCCGCTGTGGTCAACGACCGCAAGGAAGGCGATGTCTTTGGGGTGAAAGGTGTCGAGGAGGTGCAGCGACGGGTCGCGGGAGGCCATGTTTTCCACCGCCACCGTGAGGGACAGGGCGAGGCCGCGAAGGGTCTCCTCGGCAATCGGATACGCTCCACGGTAGTTGCTGACGGCAAACCAGAGCAGGACCACCGTGATCCCCATGCCACAGAGGAGGAGGACTTTCTTCAGCATGGCCGTCTCACTCTGCCAGGACTTCCGGGTTGCCGTTCAGGAAGAGGGAACCGCCTGCCGAACGTGTAGGGTGCATGCACCTCCATGCATCGTCTCCTGTTTATCGTGGGATACCAGGTTTAAGTATAGCACAGGGGAGTACCTGGCAGGGGAAGGTGCGTTCGGCAAGGGTTCGACCATACCGCTGACGCGGGAGGAGTTGTACGGAAACGGTCAACGCCGGCTGACAGGGTGCGACCGGCAATAAAAAGGGCTGCCTTGCGGCGGCCCTTGTGCCTGGACGTACCACCCCAGTAGTCCGCCTCCCGGAGGTGGTCCTCACGGCAGAGGGATTCGGCAGGGCAACGGAGAGGGCGGACCCACACCGTCCACCCTCTCTGTTGCCCATGTTCAACTACAGCTGTCGTGCCTAATCGTCCCGTTCTTCCCGTTGGGGGACACGACCCTTGTAAACGGTGGTGGTTGCCGTGGCCTTGTCAGGCACCATGTCGTTGATGGTCACGGTCCAGGTGATCACGCCCGGGGTTGTCGCCTTGTACGCCGGGAAGGTGAACGACTGGGAATCGCTGCCCGGCGAAGCGGTCACCGACATGGTCTTGCTGTAGAGCTGGGTGCCGTCACTCCTCCCGACAAGGGTAGCCTCTGCAGTACCGCTCACACTGGACGGGTTGGTTACCCGCAGCCGGAAATTCACCATGCTCCCTACGCTGACGCTCCTGGTCGCCGAGAAACCGGTGATGTTCAGGTCAACCCCGGTCTGGGGCGGAGGGGGGGTCGTTGTCGAGGAAAGTGCCGCTGCGATGGCCTGGATCTGGCTGCTGCTCAACGTGGAAAGCGATTGCATCTGCCCGACGCCGGAGATCGCCGACTGGATTTTGGCGGCTGAGGCCCCCCACACGTTCGAGGTGGCCAGGGTATGATGGCAACCGGCGCAGTACTGCGTGTACAGCGAGGCGCCATCGGTCGGTGGCGGTGTGGATGTCGTTGCAGTGGCAGCCGCCGTCAGGTTGAGGGGAATTGACGGGGTGGCGGTGTCATTGCTGGCAATCTGGAGACACCCGCTGTGAGTCAAGGTGTCCACCGGCTTGAAATCGACGGAGAGGACCACGTTACCACCCGGCGCAACCGTGAACGCCGAACTGGGGCTCCAGGTGAATTCGCTGCTGGTTCCGCTGCAGGGGGTAATCCCGGTGACGTTGAGCGTGGCGGTCCCCTTGTTTTGCACCTGGGTTGTCATGGTCACGTTCGAACCGACGGTGACCGTGCCGAAATCGAGTGCCGTCGGATTTATCCCGATGCTCGGTGCGGCTGCTGCGGAAACGGTGAACGGCGTGAGAGTCACGATTTCCTGGCCGTGGTTCGAGTTGCCGGCATCGGCGCTCCAGCGGGAGCCGAAGAGTGCGCCCCCGGAGTCATACTTGTTGCCGTACCAGGCCACGTTCCACGTGTACGTGCCCGACGTTGCGGGTGCCGCAGCGGTCAGGGTGATCGGAAACCCCGATCCGCCCCCCATCTTGTTGGGGCCGGTGCTCCGGGCCAACTCCGTCATGTTCTGGTCGTAGAGAATGGCGCGGACCCACCCCGACCGGTAGCCGCCGCTGATGGTGACGCTCACCGTCTCCCCGGGAGCGTAGCTGGTCTTGTCCGTCGCGCCGGCCACATTAAGATCGCTCTTGGCGCTGCCTGAATGGGTTCCGTGGGCGTGGCAGCCATTACAGGTAGCGGTTACCCCACCATGGCAGCCGGAGCAGTTGCTGGTAAAGTAGCTTGACTGGGCCTGCAGCTTGAGCGTCCAGGCGAATAGCGCCACCAACCCCACGATGAAACTGATTACCAGTGTCGATTGTTTCATGTGCTACCTCCTTTTTTGAATTGCCGTTAGTGACCAGATGCACAAAACACACGCCGAAACGTCCGATCTCCGGGTCACATCCCCCCCTGATATCCCAGACCCCCATCATGCCGATGTCCTCGTGCTCGATGATGTGGCAGTGGAACATGGTCATGCCGTCCCAGTCCATGACCGGGACGAGAAGGGTGGCGCTCCCCATTTCGGGATGATCACCACGTCCTTCCAGGCCGGGATGCTGGCCAAGGATAGTTGTCGTTTTGGGCAGTACGTTGACCAGGTTCACCTTGAGCGTGTCGCCGCGGGGTGATGGACGTGCCTCCGCCCATCCTGCCTCCGCCACCCATGCCGCCACTGCCGCTCCCCATCATGGCACGGGCAAGGTCGGAGTGTGGAGCCCGACATAGGCGCCCGCCACCCTCGATGGTAATGAATTTTCTGCGACTGACTTTTTGCCGTTTCATCGCAAAGGCCTCCTTTGTGTCCGGTTGAAAGTATCGTGCATACTCGCCGACAGATGTGGCGACAACTGTATTTTCATGACAGCACTGTTGACGATTGCCTATGGTTCCACTGTCACGCGGCACAGGAAAAAGTTGACTAAATCGGTGCGTTTTCACACTGAAAAGGGCCTGTCACTGCAGGCCCTTTTCAGTGTTTTTTATGGAGGACATTTATTCATTGGAAAACTCTTCCGTATGAGCGCGCCTGGCACCCACAACCATACTTCCTCTCCCCTTGTCCATCGGCTCTCAAGGTGTTCCGGGCATCTCACCGGCCGCTTCCCTTGAAAAGGGTGAATACCGGCTGCCGGCTAGAGCCCTGACCTTGTAAAAGTAGATAGCCTCCGGTTTCGCCGTTCTGTCGATGAAGCTGGATATCCCCGTGCCTACGTTGCCCACCGTTTCGTACGGGCCACTGAAAACGCTCGCACGGACAACCTCGTACCCGGTCACCGCACCCGGGTCCTGGGGAGAGAGGGTCCAGTCCAGCTGAAAACCGTCCGGTACGATCCTGAGGCGCAGTGCCGTCGGCGCACCGATGGCTGACCCGGGCTCATCGGCAACGACCGGGTCCTTCCGTTGCTCCGGATGCTCGGCGGCAAAACAGAACCCGGAGATCACTATAGTTACCAGCAGGATCGACATGAGATGCCGCATTTTTTCCTCCGACCTTCTCTCCTCGGAAAGAAAAAGGGCCGCCTTGCGGCGGCCCTTGTGCCTGCGTGTCCCATCCTAGTAGTCGGTGCCCTGGAGGTAGGTCCTCGCGGCAACGGGATTCGGGAGGAACTGGCTCGGCCGCATCATCTCGTTGTCCTCATGATCAGTGATGTGACAGTGCCAGACATAGACGCCGTTCAGCGCATTCGGCTGATAGGTCCAGTACAGATCCGTTGCGTTGATTGCCTTGTCCTGCGGGGCGATACGTACCGCAATGCGCGACACCTCGCCGGGGTTCATCATCACCGTGTCCTTCCATCCCGCCTCGCTGGCGAGCGGCGGAACAGCCAGACCCTTCAGGTACGGCGTGATATCCGGGTTGCCGCCGAACTTGCCACCCTGCACTGCCGCGTTGTAGCCGACATCGGTGGGGGAGTACGGCAGAGGCGGGCCGGATCCCGGTATCAGGACCCCGCCGGTGAATGCCAGATTGTAGGCGGCCATGAACGCCTTCGGGTCATAGGGCTGGCGGTTCATCAGCTGGAACTGCAGACCATGGAGATGAATGGGATGCTTGTCCATCGTGGTGTTGACGATCTCCCAGACCTCGGTCTCACCCTCGGTCATCACCTCGGAAAGGGGGGCCATCCACTTGGTGTTGTTGACCAGGACCTCCAGCGGTCCGCCGAGACCCGCGATCTCGACCAGGGTCAACTCGCGAGTCTTGTTGGCGGTCACTCCAGCAGCCAGTGTCCCCAGGACCGGATCTGCCAGTCGCACGATCTTCGGACTCCCCGGATTACCGGTGCGGATCGGGGTGCCCCCCGCAGGGTTGTAGCTGGTATCGGCAGGCGCAGTGGCGGAGACGCGGAACTGCATGATCCGCCCCTCGGTGCTCGCCTTCGGGTTGCCGTTGACCGTAGGGGCGGTATTGCGCAGGATGATGTTCAGGGGATTCGGGACCACCCCCGCGTAGGCTGTCGTGATGGCGGCGAGCCAGAGCGGATCGTTGAAATCGACGATCACTTCATAGCGTTCGCCGGGCATCATGAAAAGGCTCTTCTGCACGCCGGCCTTGGTCTGGGCACCGGTCGCGTTCGGATCGATCAGGACCGGCTTGTCCAGGTAACCGCCGTCCGTGGCGATCACCCACATGCGCGGCCCCTTGATCCCGGTAACCTGATCCTGCAGGAACATGTCGTAGGGACGGGAGTTGGAACCGTCGATGACATAGAAGCGGTACCGCTGCCGGTCGACGTTCATGTACGGCCAGGTCTTGCCGTTGACCACGATCGTGTCACCCACGAACTCCGGGATCCAGTAGGGATGCTCCGGGTTGATGCCGATGTTCGGGAAGAAGAGCTGACCGTTGGTATCGAACATCCGGTCCTGAATGACCAGTGGCACCGACAGCCTCCCCCCAAGGCCGACAGGATCCAGCCCCGCGGGGAGGGTCAGGCTCGGGTCGATGAGGGCATAGGCACCGGCCAGGCCGGCAAAGGTCGCGTTGAGGCGGGTGCCGCCGAGCAGGTGGTCATGGAACCAGAGCGGCGCCGCTTCCTGGGTATTGGGATAGCGGTAGATGGCTTCGTTCAGAGCTGCCGCACGGGGTGTACCCGCCAGGGTCCCGACCACATCGGTCCCGGCATAGTAGGCAGGGCCGTGGGAAACGGAAATGGCATCCAACCCCGGCTTGTCGCTCGCAAACCAGGCTTCCGGGCCGCCATCGATAACGGCCGGGTCTTCACCACCGTGGAGGTGCGGTACCGCCAGCACCGGACCCCTATAGTGAGTGGTGATGAAGGGCGCCGGCATCTCAATGCCGTAGGCCTGGTGAAACGCAGAGTGCAGGGTCACGTCGGTCCATTCCCGCCAGAAGATATTGCTGGCGGTGAGGTTGTTCACGTACCTGACCTGGGTAGGCTGGTTCCTCGTTGCCACGATAACCGGGCCGATGTAGGTATCGACCGCGGTTGCCGGCGCGGTCGTCGGGCCGACCCGGTAGCCGAAGACCCAGGTGCCGGTGTAGGGGAGGCCATTCGCCGGCTTGAAGGTCGGCGGCAGCATCTTGGCCTGGAACTCCAGCATGTTCAGCGTGATCTCGCCGGAACCTGCAATCACGGTTTCCATGGAACCTCCGGCCGCACTGAGCAGCGGCAAGGGGTCGACAAACTGGGGAATCTTGCTGCCGGGGAACGGAATCCCCTGGGCGAATGCTGTTCCTGCGGCCAGGGAGAGGAGAGCCCCGAGCGCAAGCCAATTTTTAAGGACCTTTTTGACTTTCATATCATGTTCCTCCTTTTCTGCAGGTGCGGTGGTCCTGTTACTTCCAGTGGGCTGTACAAGCATCTCGATGGTCACCATGAGTCCCGGTCATTGTGCCGGGGGGTGAATCGTTTTATCCCCTGTCCAGCCAGAAATTCATCAAACAGATTGGTGTGATATGATTTTAGATGCCCGAGGAGGAATGTCTTGGCGCAAATTGCTGTAGATATAGGAGTAAATTGCTCTTTTGACAGCCGGGGAAACGGCACGACGAAACGCTCTCTCCCCTAGCCTTTCTTGCGGTATTCGGTGGGGGTGATGCCGGTAACTTTCTTGAACTTCTTGTTGAATTCGCTCAGATCGCTGAAGCCGGTGCGGACGGCCACGCTGGCGATGGTAAGCTCCGGACGACTCAACAAGACCTTGGCCCGGCTGATGCGCAGGTTCAGCACGAACTGGATCGGGCTGACCCCGACATGTTTCTTGAACAGGCGGCAGAAGTGGTACTTGCTCAGACAGGCATGGCTGGCGATTTCATCCAGGTAAAGGGCAGTTCCCAGGTTCCGTTCGATATAACCGATTGCCCGATGCAACCGTTCCGGTATCTCCGCGTCCCCCTGGGGTTCTCCCGCCCTTTCTTCCTTATCCGCCCCCGGAGTTCCGTCCCTGCCCCGTCTGTACCGGAGAATTTTTTCTACCGTTTCCCGGAATTCGGCCGGATCGAACGGGATCGTGAAATAATCCCGCGCCCCCAGCTTGAACGCCGCCATGACTAAGGCTTCGGAACTCGCCCCGGTCACGAAGATGACCGGCACATCGGGACGGTTCCGCTTCAGACCCTGCAGAAGGTTCAGCCCCTCTGTCTCGTCCCCGCCACAGGCAATGAACGCGAGGGCGACGTCACGCTCCCCCATGCTCGCGGCCGCCCCATACGGCAGAAACTCAGGCTTCCCCAGGGGTGCCAGCAACCCTGCAAAATCGACCAGTTCAATATGTTCCGTGAAGACAAGGAACGTTTCCAAGGGAGTTCCCTCATGGGAGAAGGATCGCCCGGCAGCAGCCGAGGCGGCAAAGTCCCTTGAAGGGTACCAATATTTCACGGGGTTGCAACAGGGGGGATTACCCCGGCTCCCGGCCGGGATCCCCTCACGTTTCCAGAGGTGCGTTCCTCCCTTCTTTCACCTGAAAGTTCCCTCCCCGTAACACCCCTGCAACAAGCATCGGTTATCCTTTCCGTAACGAACATACGAAAAGGAGAAGACCATGAAACTGATTCCCATGGGGGAATTCTACGTCTGGCACTGCGACTGGTGCGACAGCACCAACCACACCCTCTGGAGCCGGCTGGAGCATGACGGCCTGGCCTGTGCCGCCTGCCACCACCATCCCGTCCCTCCCGGCACGACGTCCGCCGCCTACCACTACCCGGCGCACGGCCTGCTCCAGCCCGCTTCTGCCGGCATCCCCTGGTGACCATGCCGGCGCCTGCCAAGGAGACCAGATGTTCCAGACCGAAGCCGTTGATCTGAAAATAACCCGCTTCTTCGAAGCCTTTGCCCGCATCCTCCTCTCCCTCCTCATCGTCGCCATCTTTGCCGCCATCCTGGCAGGGATCGGTTACACCTTCCACGACCTCCGCCTGCTGCTGCGCCTCGAATTCCACGATTTTTTCAAGACGATCCTGGTGGACACCCTGACCGTCCTGGCCATGGTGGAGGTCCTCCGCACCGCCCTGGCCTATTTCACCGAGGGGAGGGTGAAGGTCACCTACATCATCGACACGGTCATCGTCACCGTGCTGACGGAGGTCATGGCCTTCTGGTACCGGGAGATGGAGTGGGAGCAGATCGCCATGGTCATCGCCCTGGTCCTCTCCCTGGCGGGGGTGCGGATCGTGGCGGTGCGCTACTCACCGCGGAAGGCGCGGGAGGAACTGTAACAATTTGCCACAACTTTAGCAGAGCTGTCACAAAGCTGTAACAGATGGCTGCTACCCTGTAACCATCAGAAACGGAAAATCAAATCCATAGGAGAACAACCATGCTGAAAAAAATTACCCTGCTGGCTGCCGCAGCCCTGCTGGCGTTCACCAGCCTGGCGAATGCCGAGACGCTCATCAACGGCGCGGGCGCCACCTTTCCCTACCCCCTCTACTCCAAGTGGTTCAGCGAGTACGCCAGGATCGACAAATCGGTCAAGTTCAACTACCAGTCCATCGGCTCCGGCGGCGGGGTCAAGCAGATCACCGCCCAGACCGTGGATTTCGGTGCCAGCGATGCGTTCCTGAGTGACAAGGAGCTCGCCGCTGCCCCCGGCAAACTGCTCCACATCCCGACGGTCATGGGCGCCGTCGTGGTCACCTACAACGTCCCCGGCGTACCCACCGGCCTGAAGCTGAAGGTCGAAGATGTAGCCGACATCTTCCTCGGCAAGATAACCAAGTGGAACGACCCGCGGATCGCCGACGACAACAAGGGTGTGGCACTCCCCGACAAGCCGATCGTCGTCGTGCACCGCTCCGACGGCAGCGGCACCACCAGCATCTTCACCGACTTCCTCTCCGGCGTGAGCGGTGAGTGGAAGAGTAAGGTCGGCCAGGGGAAATCGGTCAAGTGGCCGGTCGGTCTCGGCGGCAAAGGGAACGAGGGTGTTGCCGGCCAGATCAAGACCACCCAGTACACCATCGGCTACGTCGAGCTTGCCTACGCCTTCGAGAACAAGCTCCCCTTCGCAGCCCTGCGCAATACCAGCGGTCACTGGGTCGTCCCCTCCATCAAGACCACCAGTGCCGCCGCAGCCGGCGCGGCCAAGCACATGCCCGCCGACTACCGGATCTCCCTGGTCAACCAGCCCGGCAAGGATGCCTACCCCATCGTCGGCTTCACCTGGCTCCTGGTCTACGAGAACCAGAAGGACAAGGCTGTGGGCAAGAAGCTGGTGGAATTCCTGAACTGGGAGCTGAAGAAGGGGCAGAAGATGGCCAGTGCCCTGCTCTACGCGCCGCTGCCGGAAAACGTGGTGAAGATGGTTGAGAAAACCATCAAAACCATCAAGTAGGAAACGGATCAACCACGAGAGCCCGGACTGTTTCCGTCCGGGCTCTTTTTCGTGAGGCGGAATGTTACAGCCATGCAACAGCAGGAATTGATTCTCGGGAACAAAACCATGACCAGTGAACAAACGAATGCGACAACCGCTGCCGCACCAGGACGGGCAGGGGACAGGATCTTCCGGAGACTGACCGCGTTCTTCGCCCTCTCCATCCTGGCAATCCTCCTCCTCATGATCTGGCAGATGA
>CALMBF010000189.1 GCA_937860145.1 uncultured Geobacter sp. | reverse complement strand
ACTGGAGCGGGAAACGGGATTCGAACCCGCGACCTTCAGCTTGGGAAGCTGACACTCTACCACTGAGTTATTCCCGCGACGGAAGTTGTTTGTACCCCAGAGGAGTGTTGTTTGTCAACCGATTTCTGGCCGTGTTACACCGTGAAACGGGCGACGGCGCGTGTCAGGCGGCGACAGGTCTCCTCCTTGCCGAGGACCTCCATGACTTCGTAGATGCTGGGCGAAACGGTGCCGCCGCAGAGGGCGATCCGGACCGCAGGACCGATCTGTCCCATCTTGATGCCGAGCTCTGCACAGACCTCCTTGAATACACCTTCGATGGGGTCGTGGCGAAAATCTGCTGCCGCGGCCAGTACGTCGGCCAAACGGCTCAGGTAGCCGGCAGTCTCGGGCTTGACATGCTTGGCAACCGCCTCCTCGTCGAACACCGGTTCGGGAGTGTAGTAGAAGACCGCGCCGTCGGCCAGTTCCAGCATGGTCTTGGCCCGCTCCTGCAGGGTCTTCACCACCGCCGCGAGCTCCGGTCCGCCGACAGCCGGATCGACCCCGCGCTCGGCGAGGAACGGCAGCAGCAGCCCGGCAAGGCGCGCCGGGTCGCCGCTCTTGATGTAGTGGGCATTCAGCCAGAGGAGCTTGTCCGGGTTGAAGACCCCGGCTGATTTCCCCACGGCCTCGATGGTGAACTTCTCGACCAGCTCCTCCTTGGAGAAAATCTCCTCGTCGCCGTGACTCCAGCCGAGACGGACGAGATAGTTGATCATCGCCTCGGGAAGAAACCCCATGTCCCGGTATGCCATGACGCTGGTTGCGCCGTGACGCTTGGAGAGACGGGTCTTGTCGGCGCCGAGGATCATGGGGACATGGGCAAACTGGGGAACCGGGCATCCCATGGCCTCATAGAGAAGGATCTGTCGCGGCGTGTTGTTGATATGGTCGTCACCGCGGATCACCGTGGTAATCCCCATGGAAGCATCATCGACGACAACGACGAAGTTGTAGGTGGGGGTGCCGTCGGTTCTCTGGATGATCAGATCGTCCAGCTCCTCGTTGTTGAAAGAGATCGGTCCCTTGATCAGGTCGTGGAAAGCGGTCACCCCTTCGTGGGGAGCCTTGAACCGGACCACGTAGGGCCGACCGGGGATGTCGGCGGTCAGCGAGCGGCAGGTCCCGTCATACTTCGGCTTGCGCCCCTCGGCCAGGGCCTTTTCCCGCTTGGCCTCCAGTTCCTCGGCGGAGCAGTAGCATTTATAGGCCTTCCCTTCGGCAAGGAGCTTTTCCACGTGCTCCTTGTAGAGGGGGAAGTTGTCTGACTGGTAGAACGGCCCCTCATCCCAGTCGAGCCCGAGCCACTCCATACCCTGGAGAATGGCATCCACCGACTCCTGGGTGGAACGGGCCACATCCGTGTCCTCGATCCTGAGGATGAAGGTCCCCCCCAGTTTCCTGGCAAGCAGCCAGTTGAAGAGTGCGGTGCGGGCGCCGCCGATGTGCAGGTAACCGGTGGGGCTGGGAGCGAAACGAAGACGTACGTGCGACATGCTGAACTCCTTGGATAGAGGTTGCTACTCTTCAGATTCTTCCGCTGCGGGCATCTCGTCCCCCGCCACCCGGTAGTCTCCGGACGACCAGGCGCCGAGATCGATCAGGCGGCACCGCTCGGAACAGAAAGGGCGGGAGGGATTGCCGGCCCACTGCGACTCCTTCTTGCAGACCGGGCATTTTACACTAATCGGCACGGGGATAAAACCTTTCAGAAAGATATTTTTCGGCCGCGCAGCATTTCCTCGACCTGTTCGGGCTTCGGGCGCTGCGGGTTCCTGCTTGCCTGGAAGCGCCTGGACTCGGCGAAGATGCCGTCCAGGAGGGGGAGAAGCCTGCCGAGCGTGGTGACCCGGTAGAATTTTCCCAGGTGTTCGCCGAGCCTGGAGATGTCGGCCTCGTCGGGGAAGACGATGACGGCGAATATCTGAAAATTCCAGGGGCTTCTCTGCTTGAGTATTTTCATCAGGCTCATGGAGTATTCGTTGATCTGGTGGTAGGGGTTCTCCCCCCAGAGACAATCGATTTTCTTGCGCTGGGAGCTCGTGCTGATCCAGATGTCATTGAGGAAATCGCCGGGGGACTCGATGGTTCCCACGTAGTACTTCGCCTCGATGATGACCAGGGCATCGTTATTCACCAGGATGAAATCGGTGAACTGGCGATAGTTGCGTCCCGGAGCCACGTCGAAGTTGTGCAGCAGCCGCCATTCACCCCGCTGGAACTGGCGTGACGCGGCAATGGTCTCGTAGATCCTCTGTTCGAACACGTTGGAAAACTGCCGTGTGCGGACCGCCTCCTCCAGGGCCTTGTAGGACGACTCCCGGCCGGACCTGGACGCCTGCTCGAACTCTTCTATCTTCTTCTGGAGCTGCAGGATCTCCTCCCTGGTCGAATCAAGCTCGGCTGCGTAACTGGAGGACTGCTCGGCCTGGGCGCTTTCCAGTTCACCGATTATCTGCTCGGCCAGTTCGCGGTACTCTTCCTCGTTGCGGATCTTCTGTTCGAGGGAGCGGATCTTCGCCACGTAGGCTTCGTACTGCCGCCGCGACTGGTCGTTCAGGCGCGTGATCTGGGAGTCCTTTTCGGTCAGCTGTTTCAGGTAGCTGGCAACGGATGTTCTCAGCTCCTCCTCCCGGCGCAGCATGGTGCGACGCTGCCTCCGGCGCACCAGGAAGTAAAACTCCGTGACGGTCCAGATAATGAGGGCCCCGGCGACAAAGGCGAACGATGTCCTGAGGTAGAACCGCCTGACACCGGTATCGCGGAACGGTGACCTGAGCCAGTGCAGGTAATCTTCCCGGAAACTTGAGGGAATGTTCTTGATGACGTAGAGCCTGCCGATGATCTGGCCCGGTGGGCGATCGGGCGACACCGACATGTCGCCGACCGGCCGAGGCCGCTGCAGCAGCGCGAACGAACCGCTCTGGAGATCTTCCCTGCCGGGCTTGTGCAGCCAGGGAAGCTCGGGGTCGGACGTGTAGAGGATCTTCTGTTCCGGGCAGAGTCGCTGCGGCGTGACGCAATCGGTGATGACGAAACCGAAGAGGCCGAAGCTGGCATCCAGCACATTCTGGATCGCGGCACTGTCCCCCTGGTCGAGGAAAAAATTGAGCTTGATGGTCATCTGGTTCGCCAGGGTCTTCAGGTCGGCCGTGTGCAACTTGAACAGCTTCTTGCCGTAAAAATCCCTGTAGGTATCGTAATTCAGATAGGTGGCCACGGAGAGGGAGACGACCAGGATCAGGCCGAACCGAAGCAGGGAGAGGCAGAGTAACCTGTACTGTGGGAAAAAGCGCGGATTCATATGATGAGTGTGTCCCCCGGCCTGAGAGGCTGCGGCGACGGCGGAGCGGAAAGCGCCCGGACGAACAGGAGGAAGAAGATCCCCAGCATGATCAGCACCAGGGCCAGGGACGGCAGAACCCTGACCTGCTCGGGCCGGAGCGATGCCCGCAGCAAGCCGACGCAGATCATGATGATCCCCACGCCACCGAGGATCCCACCCCAGAAGAACGTAAGCTGGACAAACTCCACGGCACCGCCGGAGGAGAAGAAGATCAACCCGGTGACTTCCCGGCTGTAGAAGGTACCGAGAATCAGGAGGGAGATCGCCGCGGCAAGGAGCCTGAGCCCGTCTCTGACCGTTTTCCTCCTCATCCTTGCCCCACGCACCAGCTGACGTCACCCACACCCCGGCGCAACACCTCGGGCGAGTCCCCCAGCAGGCTGACCACGGAACTGACATCGGGGGGGAGAACACCGCCGTCGACAACCATATCCAGCTGTTTCCCCATGGTCCGGAACACCTCGCGGGGGTCGCCGATCGGCTCCTCACCGGAGATGTTGGCACTGGTGGTGACGATGGGGTGACCGAGGGCGGTTACCAGGGCCAGACAGATGGCATTGTCCGGCATCCTGATCCCCACGGTCTTCTGCCGCGTCTGTAGCAGGTCCGGGACGACGCTGCTCGCCTCGAGGACAAAGGTGTACGGACCGGGGAGAAGCCGCTTCAGAAGCTTGAACGCATAGTTGCTCACCTTGGCGTAACGGGCGACTTCCGACAGGGTCGGGCAGATGAAGGAAAACGGTTTTTTCCGTTCCCTCTGCTTGATCTGGTAGATCCGCTCCACCCCTTTTTTGCTGAATATACTGCAGCCGATGCCATAGGTGGTATCGGTAGGGTAGGCGATCACCCCCCCCTGCTCCAGCACCTCGGCCACCTGGCTGATAAGGCGCTGCTGGGGGTTGTCGGGGTTGATGGTGATCAGCATGGTTCCCCATCCGGATTGAGCTCGAGAAGATTCTTGTGGACGAAACGGCCATCCTTCTGGATGAGAAGGTCGTCGAACCAGATTTCGCCGTCGCCTTCGAGCAGCTTCACCATGTCCCAATGCACGGCGGAACGGTTGCCGTTGTCGCACTCGTCGTAACACTGGCCGGGGGTAAAGTGGATGGAACCGAAGATCTTCTCGTCGAAGAGGATGTTGCGCATGGGGCGGCGGATGCCGGGGTTGACGCCGATGGCGAACTCGCCGACATACCTGGCCCCCGCGTCGGTGTCCAGGATCCGGTTGAGATCGTCGCTCATGGAACCGGCCTCGGCCTTGACGATCCTGCCCCGGCTGAACTCCAGGCGGATGTTGTTGAACTCCTTCCCCTGGTAGATGGTCGGACAGTTGTAGGTGATGTACCCTTCCACGGAATCCTTCACCGGTGCCGTGAACACCTCGCCGTCGGGAATGTTGAACCGGCCGTCGCACTTGATCCCCGGCAGCCCCTTGATGCTGAAGGAGAGGTCGGTGTCAGAGGCGCGGATTCTCACCTTGTCGGCCCGGTCCATGAGCTTCTTGAGCTTCTCCTGCTTCTTCGACTCGGCCCGCCAGTCGATACAGCAGGCGTCTAACACGTAGTCCTCGTACTCCTCCAGGCTCATGCGCGCCTCCTGGGCGCCACCATGGGTCGGGTACCTGGTGATGACCCAGCGGGTATGCTTGACCCGCTGGTCGACGATCGGCCGGGTGACCTTGGCATAGGAGATCATGGCGGCCTGGTTGGCCTTGGCCATGACCATGGAGTTGTCCGCCGCGCCGATGGCGATGTAAACGGTCACCTGTTTCATGAAATCCAGCTTGTGCCGGGGAAAGTAAGCCAGTTGCTCCTTGCTGGCACTGTTGTAGAAGTGGCGGCCTATCTCGGGGACGGAGAAATCGTACTCCACGTACTTCGCCCCCCTGGCCAGACAGAGGCGGTAGATCTCCTTCACCAGCGGCAGCGCCTCGAAGCCTCCGGCGGAGATCAGCACCACATCACCCTTCTTCACCCGCGTCGAATAGTCGACCAGCACTTCGGCCCAGCTTGTTACCCGTGGATCTTTCACGCTTCACCCCGTCGCTTGATACTCGTGAACAACAATGGTTACGGTTCAACTCCTCACGACTCTCCGCCTTCAGCGCCCCGTATGACCAAAGCCCCCGCCACCCCTCTGGGTATTTTCCAGCTCGTCGGTCTCCCGCCACTCCACCCGGCTGAAGCGGGCGACCACCATCTGTGCGATCCGCTCGCCCCGCCTGACGGGGAACGGCTCGCTGCCGTGATTGATGACGATGACGGCAATCTCGCCGCGGTAATCGGCATCGATGGTCCCCGGGCTGTTCACCAGGGAGATGCCGTGCTTCAGGGCAAGACCGCTCCGCGGGCGGATCTGCGCCTCGTAGCCGTCAGGGAGGGCAATGGCGATCCCGGTCGGGATCAACGTCCGCTCACCCGGCTGCAGGACCAGATCCTCGGCCAGGTCGGCATGGAGGTCCATCCCTGCCGAGTGGGAGGTCATGTAGCACGGCAGGGGGAGGTCATTCCCCGGCCTGACCCGTTTCAGGGCCACGGTAACCTGTTCCATTTCAGTGGTTCCTCAGAGGATGATATCGTCGCTGCCGAACGTGATCGCAGACATGTTGCCCAGCATCTGGAGAGTGAAATATCTGTCGTCGAAGAGTTCATTGCAGAGGTCCAGCAGGCTCTCCCTCGTGACGGCCGAGAACCCGGCAATCACTTGCTCGACCGGCTGGTACCCCCCCAGGTAGATCTCGTTCTTCGCCAGCTTGGACATGACACTGTCACTGCTCTCCAGGGAGAGGAGGATATTCCCCTTGAGCTGCTCCCTGGCCGCGGAAAGCTCCTCCTCCGAGGGGGGCTCCTTCTTCAGAAGTCTCAGTTCCCGCAACACGATATCCATCACGACCGGAAACTTGTCGGCGGTCGTTCCCGAGGAGATCACCAGGGCTCCCGTGTCCGAGTGGGAGGAGAGGTAGGAGTAAACGGAGTAGGCAAGCCCCTCCTTCTCCCGCACCTCCTGGAAGAGACGGGAACTCATGCTCCCCCCCAGGATGGTGTTCAGAACCAGAGCATCATGCCTTCCCGGATGATTTTGCGCAAGCCCCTTGGTGCCGAGACAGAAGAGAAGCTGCTCCAGGTCCCGGTCGGCCTTGTTGCAGCGCTTGGTATACACCGGGGGGGTGCAGACCGGTCGGGCGCTCCCGGGGGGCACCGCGGCAAACAGGGGGGCGAGCATGTCCACCAGCTCCTGGTGGTCGACCATGCCGGCGGCGGTGATGATGATGTCCCCGGCCCGATAGGTGTCCCGCTTGTAATCGATGAGAAAACTGCGCGACATCCCCTGCACGCTATCGGTCGTGCCGATGATGGGCATCCCCAGGGGGTGTCCCTGCCAGAAGTTGCGGTGGAAGAGGTCGTGGAGCTGGTCATCCGGTGCATCCTCCAGCATCCTGATCTCCTGGAGGATCACCTTGCGCTCGTTCTCTATCTCATCTTCGGGGAAGCGGGAATTGAGGAAAATGTCAGCCAGGAGGTCGACTGCCTTGGGGAGGAAGTCAACCAGCACCTTGCCGTAATAGCAGACGAACTCCCGGCCGGTGAAGGCGTTCATGAAGCCGCCTATGGAGTCGGTCTCCCTGGCGATTTCGAAAGCCGTGCGCCGCTCGGTCCCCTTGAAAAGGAGGTGCTCGATGAAGTGGGAGACCCCGTTGAACTCGGTGCGTTCGTGGCGGGAACCACCCACCACCCAGAAGCCGATGGAGACCGAGTAGGCATGGGGGATCTGCTGGGTGATGACCCGGATTCCGTTTGTCAGGAGAGATCTGTGTACCATTTATTAACTATAGCCGTTGAAGGTGAATACGCAAGGCGTCTTCCGCAAGGCAAGGCTTCCGCCTGCCCGTCCCACCCTCCTCTGCCCGCTACCAGGGATTACCCCCCCGGCACGGCATGTTCATTAAAACCTGGTGAGAACCAGAGGGGCAGCAGCGGTCAAAGCTCAAAAAAAGGGCGGCTGTTACGCCGCCCTTCATGCCGGTTTACTGTCGACCGGAAATTATTCCGGCAGGGTCTGTCCAAGGGCCTCTTTACGGGAGAGCTTGATTTTCCCCTGCTTATCGATGCCGATACACTTCACCAGCACCTTGTCACCCTCCTTGAGGATGTCGGAAACGTTCTTGACCCGCTCCGTGTCGAGCTCGGAGATGTGGACGAGCCCGTCGGTGCCGGGGAAGATCTCGACGAAGGCGCCGAAATCCATGATCTTTCTCACCGTACCCATGTAGAGCTTGCCCTCTTCGGCCTCGGCGGTCAGGTCGCGGATCATCTTGATGGCCAGGTCGCAGGCGGCCTTGTCGTTGCTGGCGATGTTGATCCGGCCGGTATCGTCGATATCGACCACAACACCGGTGGTCTCGGTGATGTTCCTGATGTTCTTGCCGCCGGTGCCGATGACGTCGCGGATCTTGTCGGTCTTGACGAAAATGGTGGTGATGCGCGGGGCAAACGGCGACAGGTCGCCGCGGGCAGCCTCGATGGACTCGGCCATCTTGCCGAGGATGTGCAGGCGGCCTTCCCTGGCCTGGGCAAGGGCGGTCTTCATGATCTCCTTGGAAACGCCGGTGATCTTGATGTCCATCTGCAGGGCGGTCACCCCGGTGGCGGTACCGGCGACCTTGAAGTCCATGTCGCCCAGATGGTCCTCGTCACCCAGGATATCGGAGAGGATGGCAACGTCGTTCCCCTCCTTGATCAACCCCATGGCGATGCCGGCAACCGGCGCCTTGATGGGAATACCGGCATCCATCATGGAGAGGGAGCCGCCGCACACGGTGGCCATGGAGGATGAGCCGTTGCTCTCCAGGGTGTCGGAGACGATCCGGACCGTGTAGGGGAAATCGTCGTGCTTCGGCAGCACCCGTGCCAGAGCGCGCTCGGCAAGGGCGCCGTGACCGATCTCGCGACGGCCCGGGGCGAGGCGGAAGCTGGTCTCACCAACGGAGAAGGGCGGGAAGTTGTAGTGGAGAAGGAAGCGCTTCTTGCTCTCGCCGTAGAGGGAGTCGATCCGCTGCTCGTCGATGGAGGTGCCGAGGGTGGCGGCAACGAGGGCCTGGGTCTCCCCCCTGGTGAAGAGGGCCGAACCGTGGGCACGGGGGAGGATGCCGACCTCCGTGGCAATGGGGCGGATGGTTTTCGTGTCGCGGCCGTCGATACGCTCGCCGTCCTTGATGATGTGCTCCCGCACCAGTTCGTATTCAAAATCGCCGATGAACCCCTTGATCTCCTTGCCGCGCCCTTCGTACTCTCCGGACAGGGCGGCGATGGTCTCATCGATGACCGCGTCGATGGCATTGTGCCGCTCCTGCTTGGAGACGATCCGCACGGCCTCCTTGATGCGGGCGTAGGCCAGCTCGGCGACCTTCCCCTTCAGCTCGGCGTCCACCTTGACTTCGGCGACCTCGCGCGTGGGCACGCCGGCCAGGGCCTTCAGTTTCTCCTGGGCATCGAGAATCGGCTGGATCACCTGGTGACCGAAGAAGATCGCATCGAGCATCACGTCCTCGGGGAGCTCGGCGGCGCCCCCTTCAACCATGCAGACCGCGTCGCGGGAAGCGGCAACGACGATTTCAAGGTCGCTGGCTTCGAGCTGCTCGGCAGTCGGGTTGGCGACGAACTCGCCGTTCACGCGGCCGACCTTCACCCCGGCAATCGGCCCGAAGAAGGGGATATCGGAGACTTCAAGGGCTGCGGAGGCGCCGATCATGGAGAGGATGGCGGGATCGTTGTCCTTGTCCGCAGAGATGACGGTAGCCATGATCTGGGTATCGTTGAGGAACGTCTCGGGGAAGAGCGGCCTGATGGGACGGTCGATCAGGCGGCAGGTCAGGGTCTCGTTGTCGGAGGGACGCCCTTCACGCTTGAAGAAACCGCCGGGGATCTTCCCCCCCGCATAGGCCTTTTCCTGGTAGTTGACGGTAAGGGGGAAGAAATCCTGCCCCTCCTTGGCCGTCTTGCTGGCAACGGCGGTCACCAGTACCATGGTGTCGCCGCTCCTGATGACGACGGCGCCGTTGGCCTGCTTGGCCATCCTGCCGGTTTCGATGCTGAGCTTGCGCCCGCTGAATTCGAGTTCTACGGTATGCTGTGCCATAAGTCTTATCTCCTTCACCTATCGCGATAGGTGTTGGGGCCGTCGAGAAAAAGGCTGAAGCAAGGGTCGAGGCAGGGACGGGGAGGAATCACATCTCGTCCCTCGCACCAGTAGCCTCGCGCCTGTTAAGCCGCTTTATCCACGCCCCCAACAGTAGTTGTTTTACAAAAATAAATGGGCTCGAAAGCCCATGATGAAAAAAAAGAGAAGGCAATATACCCCGTGGTTAGAGGTATACTGCCTTGTCTTACCTGCGGATGCCAAGTTTTTCGATTATGCTCTTGTAACGATCGACATTCTTCCCCTTGACATAGTCAAGCAGACGGCGTCTCTGACCGACAAGTTTCAGCAGACCACGACGGCTGTGGTGGTCCTTCTTGTGGGTCTTGAAGTGCTCGGTCAGGTAAGTAATGCGCTCGGTAAGAATCGCAATCTGAACTTCCGGGGAACCGGTATCGCTTTCATGCAGCTTGAACGTATTGATGATTTCCTGTTTTTTCTCAGTAGCCAGCATCGGTTACACCTCCTTTCCTAAATTATTTGTATTTTCGATTCAATTCGGGCATTTTGCGAAACCTTCTTATACCACACCGAACCGATCAGTGTAAAGGGTAAACCTGGTTAAACCCTCTGCAAATGCGCAAATGCCTCTCCTGGCGTCCATCCGGCGCCACGACCTCGGCAACGGCCGCGATGACGCCGCGGTAACAGAGCACCACCTGCCCGGCCGGGGGGAACACGCCGGACTCTAGATCATCCTCCCCTGGCGCCATGCCGTTCCTGACCCTGGCATACCCCCTGTCACCCAGTTCCAGCTCGGGGAGATGGGACAGGGCCTCCCTGATGGGAATGAAGTGCCGTGCGGCGATCTCCCCGGGTGATGCCGCGGCCAGGTGCTCCAGGGTAAAGGCGTTGGCAAGGGTGAACGATCCGCTCGCCGTACGGCGCAGTTGCAGCAGGTGGGCGCCGCAACCGAGCGCCTCCCCCAGATCGTGGGCCAGGGTCCGGACGTACGTGCCGCGGGAACACCTGACGGTAAAGGTCAGCTCGGGGAGCTGGACCCGGTCGATGGACAGGGAATGGATGACGACGCGACGAGCCTCCCGCTCCACCGTCTCGCCCCTGCGGGCCAGCCTGTAGAGCGGTACACCGTCCCGCTTGAGGGCGGAGAACATGGGGGGGACCTGCATGATCTCGCCGCGAAACGAGGGGAGCAGGTCATCCACCATGGCGGGTGTGACATGGCTCCACTCCCGCTCCTGCAGCACCTCCCCCTCCAGGTCCTGGGTATCGGTGCTGATGCCCAGGCGCATGGTCGCCCGGTACTCCTTTACCGACTCGTCGAGAAACGGTATCGCCTTGGTCCCCTCGCCCAGGGCAACGGGGAGCACGCCGGTGGCAAAGGGGTCGAGTGTTCCCGTATGGCCTATCTTCTTCTGGCCGAATGTCCGACGGAGAATTGCCACGACATGGTGGGAGGTGATGCCGGGCGGCTTGTCCACAACGAGAAAACCGTCGAGCACTAGAGAGCTTTCCTCAGGTGGGCAAATACCTTTTCACGAACGTCCTCGATCGGCCCCTCGACGACACAGCCGGCCGCATTGTGGTGGCCGCCGCCGCCGAACCCTTCGGCCAGCCGGGAGACGTCCACCGCCCCCTTGGAACGGAAGCCGACCTTGTAGGCTGTCGGGCTCAACTGGCGGAAGAAGATCGCCACCTCGACTCCGCGCACGGAGCGGGGATAGTTGATGAAGCCGTCGGTCAGCTCGGCATCGGTGCCGGTCTTGGCATACATGTCGAGGGTGACGGTCAGGGAGGCGAACTTGCCGCAGTCGGAAAAGGTGAGGGTCTGGAGGGCATGGGAGAGCAGTTCCAGCCGCTGGCGCGGCTGGCTTTCATACAGCTGGGCAGCCACGTCCCAGGCGTTGACCCCTTTGGCGATCATCTCGCCGGCAACGGCGAACGCCTCGGGATTGGCGTTGGAGTAGCGGAACGACCCCGTGTCGGTGATGGTGGCCACGTAGATGCAGAGGGCGGTGGCGAAGCTCACCTCGTGGCCGGCCTCCTTTATCAGGCGATACACGAGGACTGCGGTGGAGGCGGCGGAGGGGTCGATGAGGTTGAACCGGCCGAATTCGTCCCTGGTCTTGTGGTGGTCGAGGTTGACGAACGTCCCCACACGTCCGGCAGCGGCGGCGACCTGCGCCCCCGCGCGGCGGAACTCCCCCACGTCGAGCACGAAACAGACATCGTAGTCCCGTTGGGGGAGAGCAGTGGTAACGTCTCCGGCCAGGGGGAGGAAGGCGTAGATCTCGGGAACCGGGTCACAGATATGGACGGTGACATCCTTCCCCAGTTCGCGCAGGTAATTGGCCAGCGCCAGGGAGGAGCCGACCGCATCCCCGTCCGGGCTCTCGTGGGTCGTCACGAGAAATGATGTACTGGAGGCAACCAGCTCGTTAATCTTTGTCAGCATCCCCGTCATCCGTTTCATGGATCTGCTTCAGCAGGCTTTCGATCCGGCTGCCGTACTCGACCGATTCGTCATAGCGGAACAGGAGGTCCGGGACATAGCGCATGCGCAGGACCTTGCCGATCTCCCGGCGCAGGAACCCCTTGGCACTGTTCAGCCCCGCCTCGGCCCCCTTCCTGTCAGCATCGGTTCCGATGACCGAAAAGTAGACCGTCGCCAGGTGCAGGTCATCCGTGACCTTCACCCCCGTGACGGTGACCATGCCGATGCGCGGGTCCTTCACCCCCTTGATCAGGAGGCCCGAAATCTCTTCATGAATGGCTTCCGCCACCTTTTCACTACGTTTGAACATATAACCTCAGGTCAGAGGTGCGAGGTTCGAGGAGCGAGAAACGGCTGTCACCTTTATCCTCGCTCCTTCATCCTCGTTCCTGCCTTTACAGAGTGGCGGCGATCTTCTCCATCTCGAACGCCTCGATGATATCGCCGGTCTTGATGTCGTTGTAGTTTTCCAGGCCGATACCGCACTCGTAGCCGGTGGCGACTTCCTTGACATCGTCCTTGAAGCGGCGCAGGGAGGACATCTTCCCTTCGTACACCACGATGTTGTCCCGGAGCAGGCGGACCTGGGCATTGCGCAGCATCTTGCCGTCCTGGATGTAGCAGCCGGCCACGTTGCCGACCTTCGGCACGGAGAACACCTCGCGGACTTCCGCACGTCCCAGGTACTTCTCCTTGAAGATCGGGGAGAGGAGCCCCTCCATCGCCTTCTTCACGTCGTCGACGGCATTGTAGATGATGCTGTACTGACGGATGTCGACCCCTTCCTTCTCGGCCATGGCCTGGGCCTTGACCTCGGGGCGGACGTTGAAGCCGATGATGATGGCGTTGGAAGCGGACGCCAGGTTGACGTCCGTCTCAGTCACGGCACCGACGGCGGAGTGAATGACATTCAGACGGACAGCGGCGGTGGAGAGCTTGCGCAGGGACTCGCTGACCGCCTCCACGGAACCCTGAACGTCACCCTTGACGATGACGTTGAGGTCCTTGACCTCCCCTGCCTGGATCTTGTTGTAGAGCTCCTCGAGGGAGAGCTTGGAGTGCTTGGCCAGCTCCAGCTCCCGCTGCTTGATCTGGCGCAGGGTGGCGATCTCCTTGGCCTGGCGCTCGTCCTTCATGGCGACGAACACGTCGCCGGCATCGGGTACGCCGGAGAGACCGATGAGCTCGACCGGCATGGAGGGTCCTGCCTCGAGCACCTTCTCGCCCCGGTCGTTCTGCATGGCCCGGACACGGCCCGAGTGGACGCCGACCACGCAGTAGTCGCCCAGCTTCAGGGTACCTTCCTGCACCAGGACGGTGGCAACGGGGCCGCGCCCCTTGTCCAGCTTCCCTTCGACGATGGTCCCCTTGGCCGCCTTGTCCGGGTTGGCCTTGAGGTCCATGACGTCAGCCTGGAGAAGGATCATCTCCAGCAGCCCTTCGAGGTTGATCCGTTTCTTGGCGGAGACCTCGACCATGGTGGTGTCGCCACCCCACTCCTCGGACACGAGGCCGTGCTCGGTCAGCTCCTGCTTGACCCGTTCCGGCTTGGCCTCGGGCTTGTCGATCTTGTTGATGGCAACGATGATCGGGACCCCGGCGGCCTTGGAGTGGTTGATCGCCTCCCGGGTCTGGGGCATGACGCCGTCGTCGGCGGCAACCACCAGGATGACGATGTCGGTGACCTTGGCACCGCGGGCCCGCATGGCGGTGAACGCCTCGTGGCCCGGGGTGTCGAGGAAGGTGATCTTCCGGCCGTTCAGCTCCACGTCATAGGCACCGATATGCTGGGTGATCCCCCCCGCCTCGCCGGCGATGACGTTGGCCTCGCGGATGGCGTCGAGGAGCGAGGTCTTGCCGTGGTCGACGTGACCCATGATGGTGACCACCGGCGGGCGGACCAGCAGGGACTCCTCGGCGTCGGGCACCGACTCCAGGATTTCGTCAAGGTCGACCGCCACGTTCTCGATCTCGTAGCCGAAATCACCGGCCAGCAGGGTGGCGGTATCGACGTCGAGGGGGTGGTTGATGGTGGCCATGAGCCCCATCTTCATCAGGGCGCGGATCAGGTCGTTCGCCTTGATCCCCATCCGTTTGGCCAGTTCGCCGACCGTGATGGTCTCGCTGATCTTGATGATCCGCTTGATCGCCTTGGGCGTGGTGATCTCGGTCTTTTTCCCTTCGGAAACCCGTTCGATCTTCGGCTGCTTCTTCTTCCCCTTGCCGGCACGTGTCCCGGGCTCGAACACCCGTTCGCGCCGGTCGTCGAACTCATCCCTGCGCGTCAGCTCTTTCCGCTTGTCGGCCACAGGCCCCTTCTTGCCGCCCCGTGACGCATCGCCACCCGGGCCGCCTTTGGCAGCACCTTTACGCCCACCCTTGCGGTCATCGCCCCCGGTGGGGATCTCTGCGGGAGACGGAATGGCCGGCTTGCCAAACATCGGCTCGCCCGGACGGCCCGAAGGCTGCTGGCCACCCCGCGGTGGGAAGCCCGGTCTCTCGCGTCCGGGACCGGATGGTCCGCGTCCGGGAGCTCCGGATTGCTCCGGCCGGCCCGAGGGTATGACCTCGCGGCGCTGGGGTCTATCGGCGGGGCGTTCACCGACACGGGGAGCCTGCGCACGTTCGGCAGGCTTCTCCGGCCGCGCCATGGACGGGAGCTCGACCCTGCCGAGGATGACGGCACGGTTGGCCGTCGGCTTCTGCGGCTCTTCCTCAACGGCCTTGGGAGCAACGACCGGCGGAGCTTCGGGGACCTCCACAGGTGCCGGCTCGGCAGCCTTGACCTCGGCCTTGGCCGTGGGAGTGACCTCCTTCTCCTTCTTGACCGGTTTCTGCTCGACCGGCGGCTCGACAGGTGCCTCGACAACCGGCTCGGGAGCGGCAACGGGCGCCGGCTCCGGGGGAGCGGCAGCGGCTGCTACCTCTTCGGCAGGAACCTCCACGACCTTTTCGACAACCTTGGCACGCCGCCGGATGACCGTGGACGTCACCCTGGTCTCCTCCTGGGAGACGTCCCGCACCGTCATGGTGACAGTAGCCGGCGCCTGGAGCTTCTTTGCAACCTCATCGTCAATGGCAGCCATATGGTTCGTGACCTCCACGCCGATCGCCTTCAGCTTGGCAATCAGCTCCTTGTTGTCAATTCCCATTTTCTGCGCCAGCTCATGCACGCGAATCTTGCTCATCTATTCAGCTCCTCCCTCGAAGAAGTTCCCGTATCTCGTCAATTCCCTGCGCAGGCTGTCGGCAAAGGGGCCCGGCTCGACCGCGACCACGCTCCTGATATCCTTGCCGAGGGGGGAACCGAGCCGCTCCTTGAACAGGAAGCGATACGATTCAACCCCGGTCTTGCCTGCAATCGCCAAAAACTTCGCCGCGCTCTCGTCGGAAATATCCTCCGCCAGAATCAGGAGGGCGACATTCCCCTTGCGCAGCGCATCCATCACCTTGTCGCTTCCCGAAACCACCCGCCCCGCCTTGTTTGCCAGGGCCATGGTGGCAACTACCCGCTCCTCCTGCAGCCCCGTCACCAGCTCCAGCATCTCGTCGACACGGGGAGTTTTCGCCTCCCCCTTGAACGAGCGGCTGAACTGGCGCTTCTTGAGGGCGGTTTCCAGGCAGCTGTGCCGGTAGCAGGTATAGGCGCCCCGCCCCGGCAGCTTCTTCGCCAGGTCCGGCACAACATTCCCGGCAGGGTCGAGGACGAACCGAAGGAGCTCCCCCTTCGGCTTCACCTCCCGGCAGCCGAGACAGCTGCGCTGCGGATCGGCTTTGGCCACCCCTACTCTACCGCCTCGTCTGCGGCATCGGCAACGGTCACCGTGGCCTCGCCCTCGGGAGCGGTCTCCTCCTCCGGCTCCTCGGCAGCGCCGTCGTAGGAGGAGTACTGGAGCAGTTCCGCCTCGGCCTGGCGGGTTTCGCTCTTGATGTCGATCCGCCAGCCGGTCAGCTTGGCCGCCAGGCGCACGTTCTGGCCACGCTTGCCGATGGCGAGGGAGAGCTGGTCGTCGGGAACGATGATCTCCATCGCCTTGTTCTCGTCTTCCACGTAGACCTTGGAAACGGTCGCAGGGGAGAGGGCATTACAGGCAAAGCGGGCAACATCCTCGCTCCAGGGGATGATGTCGATCTTCTCCCCCCGCAGTTCCGAGACCACGTTCTGAACCCTGCTGCCGCGCATGCCGACGCAGGCGCCGACCGGATCCACGTCCTGATCATTGGAGTAGACGGCGATCTTCGCCCGGCTCCCCGGCTCGCGCACCACGTTGACGATCTCCACGATCCCCTCGGCGACCTCGGGGACTTCCGCCTCGAACAGCTTGGCCAGCATGGCCGGAGCGGTACGGGAGAGGAGGATCTGCGGTCCCTTGGTGGTCATGCGGATATCGGTGATGAGCGCCTTGACCCGGTCGCCCTGGCGGTACACCTCCCGGGGGGCGAGCTCCTTGTGGTGCAGGACGGCTTCGACACGGCCCAGGTCGATGACCAGGTCACCCTTCTCGAAACGGCGCACCAGACCGTTGATCAGCTCGCCGACCCGGTCCTTGTACTCGTTGAAGATGGTCTCCCGCTCGGCCTCGCGCACCCGCTGGATGATGACCTGCTTGGCGGTCTGGGCGGCAATGCGGGAGAACTCGCTGGACGGGAGCTTCATGCCGATGACGTCGCCGATCTCAACCTCGGGGTCCTGCTCCTGTGCCTCTTCCAGGGTTATCTGCTTGTATGAATCCTCAACATCTTCCACGACCTCGACGAACTCGAACAGCTCCACCTCACCCAGGTCCGGGTTGAAGTGGGCCTCCAGGTCGCGGGTATTGCGGAACTTCTTGTTGGCAGCCGTCAGAACGGCCTGCTCAAGTGCCTCGACAACGATCGCCTTGTCAATGCTCTTCTCCTTGACGATCTGGTCAATGATATGCTTGAGGTTCAAACTTGTTTCCACGTTGTTTCTCCTTCGTTGCTACACGTTTGATTGAGAATTGTCACATTTCGAATTCGAGGTTGGCCTTGGCAATCTTGTCCAGGGGGATTGCGGCGGACTGCCCCTCGTTGAGCTTTACCGACACGATGCCGTCCGCAAGACCGAGCAGCTCGCCGAGAAAGGTCTTGCGCTTGTTACCCGCATCATCGGCGACCATCTCGAAGGTGCGGATCTTCACCAGGCGGCCGGTGTAGCGGGTATAATCGGACTCCTTTTTCAGGGGGCGGTTGAGCCCCGGCGAGGAGACCTCCAGGTTGTAGTGAGCGTGGATGACATCCTCCACGTCGAGGATCTCGGAAAGTTCGCGGCTCACATCGGCGCAGTCGTCCAGGGTGACCCCCCCGGGCTTGTCGATGAAGAGGCGCAGCACCATCCCCTGCCCCTCCTTGCGGTACTCAAGCTCCACAAGCTCCAGTCCGAGGGAGTCGAGGAGGGGGAGGGCCAGCTCTGTAATCCGTGATGCCGTATCTATCTTTGCCATTGATTGACCATAAAAAAAAGTGAGCCGGAGGAGCTCACTTTTTAGTAGTGAACATTAACTTGTACTTCGTTCTTTATCACGGAGGTAACTAAAAAGCAAGGTTTTTTTCGCTCATGACGGAGAGCCCGACGACAGGGCGACCATCCCGGGACCGCAGGAAGTCAGTGCCGCTTCCGCCCTCCCCTGCCTCCACCCTCCCTGCGGGGGAGCCTGGAGCCCCCTCCGGACCGTTT
>CALMBF010000188.1 GCA_937860145.1 uncultured Geobacter sp. | reverse complement strand
CTACTGACATCCCTCCCCCCCCCCGGCGGGCGCCGGGGGGGGGGGGGGATGTCAGTAGTGATCTTCCACGAGCTCGAAGTAGGCCTGGGGATGCTTGCAGACCGGGCAGATCTTGAGAGCTTCGGGCCCTTCGTGGGTATGGCCGCAGTTGCTGCAGCGCCAGCGGACCGGCTCCTTCCTGGCGAAGAAGCTGCCCGACTCCACCTCTTCCAGGAGTTTGCGGTAGCGCTCCCGGTGGTTGGCCTCTATCCTGCCGATCGCCTCGAACATGAAGGCGATGTCGGCGAACCCCTCTTCGCGGGCTTCCCGGGCCATGCGGGGGTACATGTCGGTGCATTCGTCGTTCTCACCGGCGGCAGCTTCCCGCAGGTTGTCCATCGTCGTGCCGATGCCGCCCAGGTGCTTGAAGTGAAGCTTGGCGTGTTCCTTCTCGTTCTCGGCCGTCTCCATGAAGATCGCGGCGATCTTCTCGTACCCCTCCTTTTTGGCAACCGAGGCGAAGTAGGTGTATTTGTTGCGGGCCTGGGATTCGCCGGCAAAGGCTTCCATGAGGTTCTGTTCCGTCTTTGTCCCCTTGAGCTCGGGCATCGTTGCTTCCTCCGTAGTGGTCAGATTGGATACTGTATCTGGAAAGTATTTCGACTGATACCGGTTTGTCAACCCCGCGGGGCGTATACGGGAAATCGGCACCCCTGCTGCCGCCGGTCAGACATGGTTGCGCAGCATGAGCTCCGCCGGGTGAGGGGCCAGGTAGACCTGCCGCTGCAGGTATGCCTGGTCGTAGATGGCGATGTAGTGCCGGAGCAGGGTCAGGGGGACGACGAGGGGGACCAGGCGGTCGTGGTACTGGCCGATGACCTCCAGCAGCTCCTGCTTTTCACGGGGGGAGAGCTGGCGCTTGAAGTAGCCCATGATGTGCTGGAGCACGTTGGTGTTCTTCTTCGTCGTGGCGTGGAGGGCGAGCCCCTTCATGTAGAGCTCCTCGTAGCGCCGCAGCAGCTCCGGCAGGGGGAGCTCCCTGCCGCGGGCAACCAGTCCCCCCATCTCACGGTAGGCCTGGGGCGAGTGGGCCATCATGAGCAGCTTGCAGGAGGTGTGGAACTCCACGAGTCCGCCGAGGGTCGGCTTCCCGGCCAGGAACTCCAGCCAGCGGTGACGGCTGAAGACCCGTTCGATGAAGTTCTCCCTGAGGCCGGGGTCGGTGAGCCGCCCCTCCTCCTCCAGGGGGAGGAGGGGGAAGTGCCGTGCCACGGCGGCGGCGAACAGGCCGCTGCCGCTGCGGACCGCGCCGCCGCCGGCGTAGACCTTGACCCGGTACAGGCCGGAGCTGGGGGAGCCTTTCTTGAAGATGAAGCCGCAGAGCTCCTCCCCTTCCAGTTCCCTGACCTTCCGGGCGCAGTAGGCCAGCATCTGGTCCGTCTTGTCGATCCGGGTCTGGCGGGTCATGAGGCGGGGGGCGTCCGGGTCCCCTTCGAGGCGCATCGCTTCCCGGGGGACCGGCATGCCGCACTCGACCTCCGGGCAGACCGGGACGAAGGTCACGAATTTCCCCAGGGTGTCGGTGAGGTAGCGGTCGTGCTTGTGGCCGCCGTCGTAGCGGACCTTCTCCCCCAGGAGGCAGGAGCTGATCCCGATCTTCAGGGCTGTTGTCATGGCGGTCCTCCCGTCTGGCGGGGGTGGGGCATGGTCCGGTTGTGCCCCTCCCCATGGTTGCTACAATTATACAGAATTTGCGGCACAGTGGTGCCGCCATCCTGAAACCTGATGCCGGTGGAGGAATTGTCGATGCGCCTGGGCCTCTGCTGCCCGTTTCTCCGCGACCAGGTAACGTTCCGGACGACCGGTGAAGGCCCTGTCATCCCTTCCGCGGGACGAACAGATGCGCAACCTCCGGCATCTGACCCCACAATGCCGCAAGCCTGCTGCAGGCGGCGGCAATTGTGGCGCATCAGATGTCGTCCCCCTTGCGGACGGCTACCGTCACGATCCTGGTGCGCGGCTTCGTGCCCGTGAGCCTTCGGAAGGTCCGGGAGAGGAAGCGGATCGTGACCGCCTTGTGGATATATGCCTGGGTCAGGCGGTAGAGCCAGCGTCTCAAGGGGGATGGCGAGCTGCTCCCCAGGATGAGGGGGCAGTAGTCGGAGAGCTGGAGCGTCAGGCGGGTGACCGGGTCACGCTGTTCCACGATGAAATCCAGCTGTCCCCGGTGGCACTCCTTCGGCTGGACCAGGATCCCCCCGCAGATGCGCAGGGTGATCCGGCTGACCGTGTCGCTCTCTTCCCGGCAGGGGGGGGTGAACCGGAGAAGGGGGATGGAACTGCCGCCGAGCCTGAACTCGATGCCGTTCTCCACCGGTACCGGTCGGACGATGGAGAGGGTGAAGCGCCCGATATGGCGCAGGTAGTCGGCAAGGAGCATGTCGCCGTTCACCGGACAAGGGAGGGGGGCAGGGACGTCGATCCACTGGATGGAAAAGACGGACCGGTCTTCGGCCAGGATCTGCTGGCAGGCGACGTCGTTGTAACGGGGTTCCGGGCTCCTGGCTGTCGTCATGATATCCAACAATACCACGACTTGGACCACATGTCGCGCGCTTGTCAGGGTGCCGTCGTCAGGGTATCATGAACGGGAGAAGGGTGGCTGCGCGTGGCTGTCGCGGGCAGGGGAGATCGTCATGGCGGGAACGATTCTGGTGGCAGGGGCTTCGGGGTTCATCGGCCAGCGTCTGGTGCGGCTCCTGGCCGCGGGCGGCGAGCGGGTGCGCTGCCTGGTCAGACGTGATGTGCCCCTCCCCCCGGGGGTGGAGCCGGCCAGGGGCGACCTGCTGGAGCCCCTGACCCTGCCAACGGCGCTGGATGGCGTTGATACGGTCTATTACCTGGTCCACTCCATGGCCGCCGGACGGGCCGGTTTCGAGCAGCGCGACAGGAGTGCCGCGGAAAACTTTGCCACCGCTGCCTCCCGGGCAGGGGTCCGCCGGGTGATCTACCTGGGGG
>CALMBF010000187.1 GCA_937860145.1 uncultured Geobacter sp. | reverse complement strand
TCTAGTACGGTCTCGTGGGCTCGGAGATGTGTATAAGAGACAGCTGTTCAGAGGGCTGCCAGGACCCGCTCCAGCTTCGCCCGCACCGTGCCGGCCAGTTCGGTGACCTGGGGGTTGCCGATGAGTCCCAGGGCCGCCACCGGGTCCATGATCATCACCACCGTGCCGCCGTCGTCGGCATCATAGACCACCACGTTGCAGGGGAGGAGGGTGCCGATATTCAGTTCCCGGCTGAACGCCTCCCAGGCCAGGGGCGGATTGCAGGCGCCGAGTATGACGTAGTTGCGGAACTCCTTGCCCAGTTTCTCCCTGAACTTGGCGGTCACGTCGATCTCGCTGAGGATGCCGAACCCCTCCTTCTGCAGCTCTTCCCGGACCTTCCGCTCCGTGTCCGCGAACGGTGCCGCCACGGTCTTGCCGAACGCATAGGGGGTGCTCATGTCCATGGTCTGCTCCTTTCACCCCGGGGGTAATCCTGACTCGTACGGCACGTCTCGTCTTCGCTCTTGTCCGGGCATGCCGAAAGCGGCGCAGCCCTGTCTGCTCCCGGCATGACAGCACGTCAGGGCCCCGGAGCGACTCTTGTGAACGCCCGCAGGATGAGCTGCGCCCCGTCCAGGATCTGCAGGCGGTAGTCGCCGAGGAACACGCCTCCCGTCCTCTGGTTGATCACCACGCAGACCGCGGCGGCGCGGTAGCCGAGTCCCCCGAGGAAATGGAGGAAGAAGCCCGCCTCCATCTCCATGTTCTGCACGGTGAGCCCGGTATGCCCGCACTGCATGCGTTCCAAGGCATCAAGGAGGTTCACGTGGGTCGTGCCGGTCCGCGCCACCCCCCGCCCCTGTTCCGCAAAGAAGCCGGCGCTGGAGATGGTGACCCCCCGTGCCGTGGGGACGGCGCAGAGGGGGGTCTCGGCGGTCAGGGCGGCCAGCAGCTCCCGGTCGGACCGGGCGGCATAGGGGGCAAGGGTGCCGGCAAACCGCGCTCCCGGCAGTTCCGACCCCTCGACGCTCGCCCGGCACCGGTCCTCCAGGAAGGCGCAGGTTTCGTCGGGGAGGGGGATGTCGTAGCAGTGTGCGGTGCTGTCCAGGCCGACGACGTAGTCCGTGAGCACCAGGCTGCCGACGGGGGTGGCCGGATTGAGGCCACCGGAAGTGCCGAGGCGGACGAGGGTCAGGGGGTGCCAGTCGTCGCGGAGCTCCATGGTGGCGAAATCCACCTCGTTGAGCGCGGCCAGCTCGTTGAGGACGATCTCCGTCGATGGCGCGCCGATCCCCGAGGTGACGAAGGAGACCCGCTGTCCGGTCTCGGCCGCCACGCCGGTGATGGTACGGAAACCGCGGTGGAAGCGGTCCACCTCCCGCGCCACCAGGAACTCGTCGGCCAGGAGAGGGACCCGGTCGGGATCACCCACCACGATCACGCGCCGTGCCAGCTCCCCGGGAGCCAGGTCGAGGTGATAGACCCGGCCGTTGACCACCGGCAGGTCATCCGGACTCAGCTTCCGTGCCATAACCGTTCCCTTTCCCCATCGCGTCATATGCTTACTCTAGCCGGGAATCGTCGAAAGGCAAGGAGTACCCCCTCGTTCCCCAGCCTGCTTGGATCCGGCAGGGGAGGGGAGCGTCATCTGGAACGGCGCCGGCCAGATCTTCATCTGGTAGGCAGGGTCTGAGCGCCACCTCTGCAGCTCCTGCCGCCACTGCGGCCAGTCGGGGCTGTAGGCGAACACCATGGTCGCCCGGTAGTCGCAGAGCAGTATCGCTGCCAGCAGCATGCCCGCGGCCGCCCGCCGGAACAGGGCCGGTGTCCCCGTGTGCCCTGCCATGGCGACAACGAGCACCAGTATCATCACGCTCGGGGCATAGGTGTAGCGGGGGCCGCCGGAGGCGTTGACGGAAAGCAGGGTGGACAACGCGGCCACCACGACGAACGACGTGACGATCACGCCGGTGTCCCGTTGCCGGCGGAGCGCCCACGTTCCTGCGGCGAGGAAAAGGACGATCGCCACCCCCGAAAGCTGTTGCAGCACCAGGTAATCGTGGGTTGCCGGGGTTGAACCGAGGAGCGGCCGAAACAGCCCGGCAACCCGGTCTTCGAACTGCCCGACCGTGTCGCCGAGCCAGATGACCCGTCCCGTGAACGGCACGACAAACTGGAAGTGGATGAAGTGCGTTGCCAGCCGTAAGGGGTCGGTTGCCCGGAGCCTGAAGTCGACGTCGCCCCCCTTGCCTGCCAGGGCGGCAAGGAATACCGTTGACTGCAGCGCCAGGCAGGCGGTCAGGATCAGGATGTAGCGCAGGTCCCCACGGCTCCGGTCCCGGCGCCACCTGAGGAAAAAGGCGGGGAGCAGGAAGCAGGAGAGGACCCCCGTCAGCCCGGTGCCGGTGATGATCAGTTGCCGTGAGAGGGGAGGAGTCTGCCCGGGGTCGCGCTCCTCGAGCAGTACCAGGAAGCTGAGCACGCAGAGGAAATACTGCACCCCGATGGTGGTCAGCCAGATCCGGGGGTGGGCCAGGAACTGGATCCCGAAGGCAACCACTGCCCGCTGCCAGAGGGACGGGAGCAGGGGGAGCGTCCACCAGAGCACGGCCGCCGACACGCCGAGCTGGACGGCAGCGGCCAGGCCCGTGGTCACGAGAGGGGCATGCTCCAGGGGGACCGCCGCTGCCAGTGAGGTGGCGAGGGAGTTGTAGAGTGTGTAGTAGCCGAACTGGGCGTGGAAGAGGTTCTCCCACCAGGTGTGGGTATGGGCGTAGGTGAAGAAGTTGGTCCCCTCTTCCGCCCAGAAGCGGGGGGCGGTAAAAAGCTCCGGCTGGCGCCAGACGATGAACAGGGCGACCCCCAGGGTGAGCAGCACCCTGGCCGGGGCACTCCCGCCCCCTCCCACGTTCCGCCGCCACCAGCCTGCCAGCGCTTCACCCATGCCGTCTCGTCTCCTTGCCCGTGCTCCGCAAGCGCAAGCGTACTCGACTCCCTGCCGGGATGCAAGCACTTCGACGTCCCGGTTGTCCTGTCCGGGAGACGGCAACGGCGACCCGCTGGTCGCCGTGTGCAGGAGGAGCGGGACTCTTGTGGAGGACGCTACCCCTCTCTGGAGGCTGACGCCGTCATCCGCAAGATAGCGCGGTGCACCTCCTTGAGTGACCTACTCACCCCCATGCGCACGCTCTTTTTCTCCGGAATCTGTGCCAGCTTGTTAATGAAGTCATTTGCCGCGATTCTCAGGAGCAGCTCGGTGCTTGCGCCGATCGTTCCCGCCTCGATGTCGTTCCTGATCGCCATGGCGATCAGTTTCAGGTTCTCAAGGGTCACGATATCCTTCTCGATCTGGGTGATATAGTGGGGGTTTTTCGTGGTCGCCAGGTGCTCCCTGAGGGATTGTTGTATATCCCCGCAGGATGAACCGATCCCTGCGAGAAGTTCGATGTTGTGCCGATTGATGGTGGCGGTATCCATTTTTCCCCCCCTCGTGCCGCGCTGCAGCTGCATACCACCGGTTCACCTTTCGATGGCATGGTAGTACATAATCTAGCAGAGAAACGGCCGATAGCAACGGCTCCCCCCCAAACGGCACCGCTCCCGGAACCGGCTTGTCACCGGAAGTGCCCCTGTA
>CALMBF010000186.1 GCA_937860145.1 uncultured Geobacter sp. | reverse complement strand
ACCACGGTTGAACATATGGCGCTTAAGCGCCACGCGCCATGCCTGGCGCACAACGCACAAAAGGGCGGGGTAACTCCCCGCCCTTTCTCTTTCTGTATCCCGACGTCACCGTGCACGGAAGGTTCACCCCTTCACGATGCCCAGCAGCTCCTCGCCGAACGCCCCCCCCTGCCACTCCTTCAGGCCGCTCACCTCTGCCAGGCTCTGGGGCACCGCCTCGGCCAGACCGTCCAGCAGGGCATTGTTCACCAGGATGCCCGGCTCGATGCCGAGCTCCGCTGCCCTCTTCGTTCGCCACTCCTTCAGCCTCCTCAGCCGGGCCTCCTGCTGCCGGCTCTTTTCGGGCCGCTGCTGGCGGGGGAAGACCGGCAGGAGGTGGGGAGGCATCTCCCGGGACCGCTTGACCGCCTGGAGGATGGCACGACCGTACCTCTCCTGCAGCTTGGGCGACAGGCCGGGTATGCCGGCCAGGTCGGCGGGGGATGAGGGGAGCCGTTCGGCAAGCTCCCGGAGCGTCTCGTTCCCCAGGATCTTGAACGGCGGGAGATCCCGGCGCTGGGCCTCCTCGTCGCGAAAGCGGAGGAGCTCCTCCAGGAGGGCGAGGTTCTCCCCCTTCAGCCGTGCAGCCCCCTTGAAGCGGAGGGCGAAGGGCTCGTCGCTCCGCTCCGCCATCCTCACCCGACTGAGGAGGAGGCACTCCTCCTCCACCCAGGCAAGGCGCCCCTTGCTGGCCAGTTCGGCGGTCAGCTGCCGGTAGAGGGGGATCAGCAGGCTGGTATCCTTGGCCGCATAGTCGAGCATCTCACGGGAGAGGGGGCGCCGGCTCCAGTCGGCCTGCTGGTACTTCTTGTCCAGCTCGACGCCGAAGCGCTTCTTCAGCACCGCCGCCAGGCCGACGGCCGGTTCGCCGAGAAACTGGCAGGCGATCATGGTGTCGAAGAGGTTGTTGATTTCGATGCCGAAGCAACGGTGCAGCATCCGCACGTCGTAATCGGCACCATGGAACACCTTGAGGATTGAGGGGTCGGCAAAGAGCGGCGCCAGGGGCGAGAGGTCGCTGCAGGCGAGGGGGTCGATGATGAGGTTCTCACTCCCGCTGGAGGCCTGCAGCAGGCAGACCTGCTCCCGGTAATGATGCATGGAGTCCGCCTCCAGGTCGAAGGCGAGGATCTTTTCCGTGCCCAGGCGCTCAGCCGCCCTGGCCAGGCTCTCCTGGTCGGTTATCATGACATAGCTGTTCATTGCATGGTTCTTTCTCCCTGTAGAGGGGCACAACAGGATAGTTCGCGGTAATTGAAACCGGCGGACAAGCCGGCGGGACTTCTCAGCACTCGCGGATAATGTCGTAGAGGGTGGTCCGCTGGGCCGCCCGGAAACCGGCACCGTGGATCAGGTCGATCATCTCTTCCCGGCTCATCCGGAAGCTGCATCCGGCGGCTGCCACCACGTTCTCCTCAAGCATGGTGCCGCCGAGATCGTTGGCACCGAAGAAGAGGGCCACCTGGGCCATCTTCGCCCCCTGGGTCACCCAGCTGGCCTGGATGTTGGGGATGTTGTCCAGGATGATGCGGGAGAGGGCCAGCACCTTCAGGTACTCCACCCCCGTGGCTCCCTTCCCCCCCAGCTCGGTGTTCCCCGGCTGGTAGGTCCAGGGGATGAAGGCGGTGAAGCTCCCCCCGTCAGCCTGCAGCTCCCGCACCCGGAAGAGGTGCTCCACGATCTCCGCGGCGGTCTCCCTGCTGCCGAACATCATGGTCGCTGTGGTCGGCATCCCCAGGCGGGCCGCCTCCCTCATCACCGCTGCCCACCCCTCCCAGCCGATCTTCTTCGGCGAAATCTCCTGACGCACCCGGTCCACCAGGATCTCCGCCCCCCCGCCGGGAACCGAGTCGAGGCCGGCAGCCCGCAGCCGCCGGAGGGTCTCCGGGATGGTCAGCTTCGACACCCCGGCGATCTGGGTGATCTCCGCCGGGGAGAGTGAGTGGTTCTGCACCCCGCGGAACCTCCCCTTGATCTCGCGAAAGAGTTTCTCGAACCAGTCGATGCCGAGCCCCGGATGCAGCCCCCCCTGCATGAGGAGCTGGGTCCCCCCCTGCTCCACCAGTTCCCGGATCTTGGCGAATATCTCCTCCTCGGCCAGGAGGTAGGCGTCGGAAGCCCCCTCGTCGCGGTAGAAGGCGCAAAATTTACATTTGGACTCGCAGATGTTGGTGTAGTTGACGTTCCGGTCCATCACGAAGGTGACCATCCCCTCCGGGTGGCGGCGCTTCCTGATGGTGTCCGCCACCGCGCCGACCTGGAGAAGGTCTGCCCCGGTGAGGAGCAGCAGCGCCTCGCTCCGGGAGAGGGGTCCCCCCTCACCGCACCTGCCGAGTATCTGTTCAACTGTTGTCATGGTCATATCCGGTCACCGGCACAGCCGGTTCTCTCCTTCAGTACGTCCGCAGCTCGTTGTACAGCGTATCCCGCTCCACCGGAGTCCGGCCGGCCGCGCGGATCAGGGTGACGATGTCGTCCCTCCCCATGGCCTGGGGGGAGGTGGCACCGGCATCGTGGCCGATCTTCTCCTCCACGACCGTGCCGTCCAGGTCGTTGACGCCGAAGCAGAGGGCGGTCTGGGCGATCTTCTCCCCCAGCATCACCCAGTAGGCCTTGATGTTGGCAAAGTTGTCCAGGTAGAGGCGGGCAACCGCCAGGGTCTTCAGGTCGTCCACCCCGCCGGAGAGGGGGTTTTTCAGGTGGCCAAGGGGGTTGTTCTCCTTCTGGTAGGCCAGGGGGATGAAGACCTGGAAACCGCCGGTCCGGTCCTGCAGCTCCCTGAGGCGCCCCATGTGGTCCACCCGGTCGGCGTGGGTCTCGATGTGGCCGTAGAGCATGGTGGCGTTGGACCTGAGGCCGCAGCCGTGCACCTCTTCCATGATCGCCAGCCACCGCTCCCCGGAGATCTTCTCCGGGCAGAGCTGCTGCCGGACGCGGGGGGCGAAGATCTCGGCGCCGCCGCCGGGGAGCGACCCGAGACCGGCCTCCTTCAGCTTCTCGAGGGTATCGCGGAGGGAGAGCCCCCCCAGGCGGGAGAGGTACTCGATCTCCACGGCGGTGAATGCCTTGATGTGCAGCCCCGGCGCCGCCTCCCGCACGGTGGCGAGCATCTCCAGGTAGAAGTCGAAGGGGAGGTCCGGGTGGAGCCCGCCGACGATGTGGATCTCCGTCGCCCCCTGGCCGGCTGCCTCCAGGGCACGGACCCGCACCTCGTCCAGATCGAGGCAGTAAGCCCCCGCCGCGTCGGCGGCACGGTAGAAGGCGCAGAAGGTGCAGCGGTTGACGCAGATGTTGGTGTGGTTGATATGGCGGTTGACGTTGAAAAAAACCTTGGTGCCGTTCCTCCGCCCGTTGGCCAGGGCCGCCAGCTTCCCCACGGCGATCAGGTCCGGGTGGCCGAAGAGGTAGAGGGCGTCCTCGTCCGTGAGGCGGACGTTATGGCGGACTTTTTCTTCTATACGTTCGATGGTGATTGACCGTGCTGTCATGCCATTCCTCGTTTCCTAAACGAAAACTTCGGTGCCCATCCTGCAATTTCTGAGGCACGGGTGTCAATGGCTGATTTCAGCAGCCACCTCGCCCTGGTCGGTCAACTGTTTTGTCACGATGAAATGATACAAGAAAAAGGTGTCCCCGGAATTACCTGGTGTGTCATGGAGGGGGTGAGGTCATCTGCTCTGCCATGGATACATACGATGGTGCAGGCATACTACAGGTTCGGATTATTAAGGCGGGTAGCCTTTCAACCTAGGCGTGGACCCACTTGACGGAAGGGCGTTTATGGGTTCGGAAGCACTCGCGCAGATAGCTGTTGATGAGGCTCTGATAGGGCATCTCCATTTCCTCGGCCAAAGACTTGAAGTATTCAAGGGCATCTTCGTCCAGGCGAATGGTAATCTGTTTTTTCAGCTTTTTGGTATAGGGATTGGGTTTTGAACCACTGAAGTCGTATTCTTTTCTCATTTTCGAAATCTCCCGTAGGTATTCTTTTCGGACCGTGTAGCTTTCCGTGCAGAAATGATCCTGATGATGGAGTCGTTTTCCCGGTAACAGTGACAGACGACCAACAACCTGGGTTGTTCCGAGTACCCAAGAAGAATGAACCGGTCCTCGTCATCGGAGCTATCCGGATCGGCAATAAGACGTGCATGCTCATCAAAGAACACGGTCCGTGCCTCATCGAATGAAACGCCATGCTTCTGCCGGTTGGCTGCTTCTTTTTGCTCATCCCAGGTAAATTTCAGCATACAGTTATTGTAGTTACATTGTAGTTATTGTCAAAGCAAATCTTCGTGCCATAACAGTTAGTTGCAGCAGTGACACTGTCAAAAATTCGACCGTTTGAATTAAGTATGCGCCCCTGAATTCCCTGCAGAGCCCTGCTGAACCGGGCGGGGCTGAAGAACCGTTCCGTGGCCCCGCAGAAGCCGTTCTCCACCACTACTCCCACCTTCGCCGCAGCCGCCTCGAAGAGCAGGTCGTAATTGGTGGTGAAGATCCAGACCGTGCAGGGGCGGCCGAAGGTGCGGGCCCTGAGCGCGGCGAAGAAGCGGCAGTGGTTGTCCAGCGCCGGGTCGGCCACCGCGAGCAGGCACTCGACGATCAGTTCCCGCAGACTCCCCTCCAGAGCTCGGCTATGCGGGTCGCCCGTGTTGATGGCATAGGCGATCACCAGGTCCGACAGCTCCTCGATGTTCGGGGCGGCCAGGGCATCGTCGTAAACGATGCCGTCCGCAGCCAGAATCCCGTCCAGAACCGCCCGTTCACCGGCCGAGAGCAAACCTGTCACCTGCCGCGTAAGCCCCGGCATGAGGGGATAGCCGGCCTCCAGCGACGTGCCGGCGCCGAAGAGGAAGCCGGTGCCGTCCAGGGAGCTGGATACATTGGGAAGGATTGTCTGAAGATCGATGCTCATGTCTCCGCCGTGAATGGGTTACTGGTACGAACAGTGTTTACTTAAAAATTGTGTAGGTCTGACGCCAACACAGTTCACAATCAGCTTTTTTTTCGCAATAAGACAATTAGGTATATCGGAAATGCAATGCCTACGATTATAGAAGGATACAACACTCTGTGAAGATAACCTGTAGTCAGCACTTCTGAAGCAGCAAATGTTAATGTAAATATTATTGTCAATCTTGAAATAACCACTATTTTGCGCTCAATGTTAGATTTTATTAGCAGCCAATACATTATCATTACAACAAGATATGTGCCTAATATAATAGATCCGACCTTCCACTCAGTTATCAATTAGATCCTCCTGTAGCACCTGAATACACAGCCAAGAGGGGTCAGGTCTCAACTTCTGACACGCCTCAACATCTCCTCAACCCTCTCAACGACTTTCTTCAACTCCTTATC
>CALMBF010000185.1 GCA_937860145.1 uncultured Geobacter sp. | reverse complement strand
GAGCAGATCAACATCGGCACGGCCAGCGCCACCGCCCATGTCGACGACACCATCAACGATACGACCGTTCTGCTCCAGGCGACAATCCCGTCCGTATCCAATCCGACGACTGTCCTCACGGCAACGGTCGATCATGCGCCTCAAACCGACCTGACCCTGTACCTCCACGATAACTATAACCACGACTATCAGATCACCATTGCTCAAGGGAGTACGTCGGGTGAGCTGACCATACCGGTCCAGATCGGTACGTTCTACGAGTACAACGTATACGATCATACCGGCGGTAATTTTGAGAACCTGGTTCATTCCGCAACTGCTGATACTTACGGTCCAGCCAATATCCTGAACCTGCAGATCGTCACGAACTCCAACAGCCTGGATCAGTTCCTGCTCGTTGAATTCGATCAGGGGAGCAATCACTTTGAGCAGGTAATCACGCTCACCGCTCAGGGGCAGCAGGAAATCAGTGCCCAGTTTAACCTCGATGTCGGCTTCAATATAGACGCCGCCAAGACTTACGACCTGTCCGTTAAATACATGGGAAACAGTGATGGTTCTCCTGGAGGACAGAGCCAGATAACATTCTTCCAGGCTGAGCATACCGTTATCGAACCGGACAGCGGCAATATAAAGGTCGGTGACACAAGCATCTCCCATGACGGGTTTAGCGTTACCATAGACCCGGGGACAACGCTGTACACGCTGCAGGCGGGAGATTATTACGACAGGACTTCCGATCTCGTGTATAGCGGGACGAAGAACGCTGATACCCTCACCGCACAACATGACGGCTACAACCTGATCATGGGCGCAGGGGGTAATGATTCCCTGACCGGACACGGCGGAACCGAGAGTCTTACCGGCGGGGCGGGGAATGATACCTTAACCGGTGGAACCGGGAACGACATGCTGCATGGCGGCACCGGTGCCGACACCTTCAGGGTAAGTGCCGGTCATGATCAGATCCTTGACTACAGCAAGGCTGAGGGCGATAAAATAGAGATCGCTGCCGGTGACTCCTACAGCAAGGTATTGAATGACAATGGTCATGCACAGCTTGTTATAACCAATGGCGGCGTCGAAAAGAGCATAACCTTCGATACAATTTCCTATAACTCTCTCGACACAAGCCACGATGCTCAGGCACTCCTTAACTCGTTGCTGGACAAAATCAACCATAACTGATGGTCCCGAAGCGATTGTAAGTGCACTTCTGCCGCGGAAGAGTCTTCCGCGGCAGTTTTTTATGTCGATTCTTCTCCTGGCCGGAGATCGTTACGCAGGTAAGATTCGAAATCGCATCGATTTTGATAATAGATTCAAAAATGTGATGTTGATGGTTGCAATTGTGAGTGAAAAAGATAATATTAAGCGAAATATATTTTAATGTGTTTCCGGGTTTTCCCGGGATCTCTGCTATGACTAACAACCTGGGGTGTATTGAACATACAGTGCGGTTACTTGAATCTTCAAGGAGGATGTGTGGATGAATAAAGTATGTGTCATGCTGACGGTCGGAACAGTCTTGGCCATGTCGACAATTGCCTCTGCCGGCAACAAGGGGGGGACCTTTTCGGTTTCACCGGTTGTTGGCGGGATTACCTTCGAAGGTGATACCAAGCTGGAGACAAGTCCACTGTTTGGTGGTCGACTCGGCTACAATTTCACCGATTCATTGGGAATAGAGGCGCTGTTCGACTATTCCAAGACCAAGTCAAGGCTGGTTGACAACACGATGGACTTTTACCGTTATGGTGGCGATCTCCTGTATCACTTCATGCCGGATAATAAACTGGTGCCCTACGTCGCTGCCGGTTTTGCAGGAATGAATTTCAACGAGGTCGCTCCGGGCATCACCTCAAACAAGACAAAGGGTGTTTTCGATTACGGTCTGGGGGCCAAATATTTCGTCACGGAGGATGTGGCCTGGCGTGCCGATGTACGGCACCTGGTCAACAATGACTATCAGGCACTGGAATATACCATAGGTCTGTATATCCCCTTCGGCGGGGGGCCGTCGGTTGCCAAGCTGGCAGATCCGCCGCCGGTGCCGACGCCGGTGGCAAAGCCTCTGCCTGCTCTGCCACTTCCGGCTCCCCTGGTCAAGCTTACCGCGACTCCGCCGTCTGTTACGAAGGGGCAGTCGTCGACGCTGTCATGGACTTCGAAAAACACGACGACCTGTGATATCCAGCCGGATGTCGGATCCGTCATGCCGAATGGTTCAAAGGTCGTGACCCCCGACAAGGATATCCTGTATACCGCCGTGTGTAAGGGGGAGGGGGGCATTGCCAAGGGTATCGCCACCATAACGGTGGTGGAGCCGCCTCCGGCGCCTGTGGTCCCCGTTGCAAAACCGAAGGAGACCCCGGCAGCGGTACGATTCTGCAACAAGCCTGCTATCTTGATGATCAACTTCGATACTGACAAGTACAACATCAAGCCTCAGTACCATAACGAACTGAAAACAGTCGGCGATTTCCTCAAGGAGTTTCCGGGAGCGAAAGGTGTGATCGAAGGTCATACCGACAGTACTCATACCAAGGCTTACAACCAGAAACTTTCCGAACGCCGTGCCAACAGCGTCAAGGAGTACATCATCAAGAATTTCGGTATTGATCCGAGCCGCATCGCCTCCAAAGGGTATGGCAAGGAGAAGCCCATAGCCACCAACAAGACTGTTGAAGGCAGGGCCAAGAACCGCCGGATCGTCGCCAACTTCACCTGCGACTGATCACCGGAAGGTATCGGCACGAAAAACGCCCGACCAGTTCACTCTGGCCGGGCGTTTTCATGTCATCTGTATAATGCGGTCTCTCTATGCTCTCCCCTGGTTAATCAATAATGCGAGACTCAGCCTGTTGGCGACATGCATTTTATCGTAGATAGCCGTCAAATGGGCCTTTACGGTTCGCTCTGCTATTTCCAGTTCGTCGGCAATCTCCAGGTTGGTCCGGCCGCGTGCCACGAGTCTGGCAACCTTGAGCTCCATGCGCGTCAGCATGGACAATCGTTGCTCCAGATCCGGCGAATCCGGTGCGCCGCTGCTTTTCGATGTTTCGAGGATCAGCTGCTGTATCACCTTCTGCCCCAGCCATACGCCGCCCGCCCCGATGATGTTGACCGCTTCGATTAATCGTTCCGGCGAGATATAGGTGTTGCCGTATCCGACAATTCCTGCTTTCAGAAAAGCAAGACCCTCTTCCGGGGTCGGATTGTCGGATAGCAGGAACAGTTTGACCGCAGGCGAGAGGCTTCGTATCTCAGCGCAGGCATCGGCATCTACGAGAACCCTATGCATGATGACCATGTCAACTTGCAGGGCGGCAGCCTGGTTCTTCACATCGGACAGGCTGCTTGCAAGGATAAGCGAATGATGCCCGGCGAGCAGATCATGCCAGCGTGACAAAACGGAACTGTTAGCGCTTCCCAGGAGGATTACCATGGACTACCTCTCCCGCAATGCCGAATACTTTGCCTTGAGAATCGGTTTGAGCAGATAGGACAGGATGGTTTTCTTGCCGGTAAGGATGTCTACCGACGCGATCATCCCCGGGATGATCGGGAGAGGTTTTTCCCTGGTCCCGATATAATTCTTGTCGGTCCGCAAGGTGACCAGGTAGTAGCTCTCCTTCTTCTCATCGGTGATGCTGTCCGCGCCGATCTGCTCAAGCTTGGCCTCCAGGCCGCCGTATATGGTGTAGTCATAGGCTGTGAACTTGACCATCGCCTTCTGGTTGGGTCTCAGGAAGGCAATGTCAGAGGGTTTGATCTTCGCTTCTACAAGTAATGTCCCTTCTGTCGGCACGATCTCCACAAGGTTCATCCCCGGCTGGATAACCCCTCCTACGGTGTTTACCAGTATTCTGTTGACCGTTCCGTTAACGGGTGATCGTACCATGGTCCGTTCGAGGCGGTCCTTGAGCGCAAGTGACGATGCCTTGTCCTCACCGAGCTGGGCAGCTACTTCGTGATACTCTGCTTTTGCCCTGTTGGCAAAATTGAGCCTGAGCTCTCTCATGGCTGCCTGGCTTTCTTCAATCTTTGACTGGATCCTCGGGATCGACTGCTTGGTGGTTTCGATCTCTCCAAGCATCTCGCCCGCCTTCCGCTCAAGCTGGAGGACTTCCATCTCGGAAACCGCTCCCTGGCTTACGAGGGGTTTGGTCAGCCTGATCTCGCGCTGATACAGGTCATAGGTTTTGCTCAGTTCCCGCAACCGCGTGTTCAGCTCTTTCAGTTCATTCTGTCGCTGACTGATCTGTGCCTGCTTGACTTCCAGGCTCTGGCGGAGTTCGGCCTTCCTCGATTCGAACAGCGCCCTTTCGCTTGCCAGGATGTGGGGAGGGGTGTCGGCAGGGGCGCTGAAGCTAGAGCTGCCGTTTGCCTCGGCCAGCAGGCGGGCTGCCTTTGCCTTGTTTGAGCCCGACTTGGCGACATTCTGCTCGAAGGAGGAGACAAACCGTGTCTCGTCGATTCTCAGCAGGAGCTGATCCTTCTTCACGGTATCGCCGACCTTGACGTGCAGTTCGGCCAGAATGCCGCCTTCAAGATTCTGGACCACCTGAATCTGGCTGGCAGGAATGACCTTGCCTTGCCCCCTCGTTACCTGCTCCACCTCGGAAAAGGCTGCCCAGAGGATGAAGATGACGAACAGAAGCATGACGGCCCAGAGAATCGCTCGTCCCCCACGGGGTGACTGGACCATGATGGAGGTCCTGATATCGGTATGGTAATCGATCTCTTCCGACGGCATACGGCGGAACAATCCGCTCGGTTTCTTTTTATTCTCGGCTTCTGACAATGGATGTCTCCCGCTAGATATTTATATGTCCTTTTTTCAAGGCATCGAGCACTGAAGCTTTCGGTCCGTCTGCCACCACATTGCCGTTGTCGATGACGATGATCCGGTCGACCATTTCGAGGAGAGACGCTCTGTGGGTTATCATTATAACGGTTTTCCCCTTTACGGTGGTTGACAAACTCTCCTTCAGGCGCATTTCCGTCCTGCTGTCCATGTTGCTGGTGGGTTCATCGAGCACAAGGACGGGAGGATCGAGAAGCACGGCCCGGGCCATGACGATGCATTGTCTCTGGCCTCCGGAAAGACCCCTGCCGAATTCGCCGATCTCCATGTCATAGCCGAGAGGTTGTCGTTTCACGAATTCGTCCATGCCGGCAATCTCCGCTGCATGCAGGATCGTACCGTCGTCGATGTCGTGGGCTCCCATGGTGATGTTGTCTCTGAGGGTGCCGCGGAACAGCATGATATCCTGGGGGACGTAGCCGATATAGTGCCTCAGTTCAGCCGGATCTATCTGGCGGATGTCGGTGTCATCCATGGTGACCATGCCGCTGCTCGGCTCGTAAAGGCCGAGCAGGAGCTTGCCGAGGGTCGTTTTCCCGGAGCCTATGGGGCCGATGATGCCGACCTTTTCTCCGGCGGCTATTTCGAGTGTGATGTTGTTCAACGCGTTGACCGTCTGTCCCGGATACGCAAAGGTGAGATTTTTCAGTCCTATCTTCCCCTGGAACCTGCTCCTGTGAAGAAATGATTTTCCCGAGGGACGCTCCACGGGGAGTTTCATGATGGAATCAAGCGTGTTGAACGCTTCTTTCGCCCGATGGAACCGGGTCGCAAGATTTGCCACCTGGGCAATCGGCGCAATCACCTGCCGTGACAGGATGACCATGGCAACCAACCCACCCTGGGTCAGTTCTCCTTCTGAAATCCTGTACACACCGGCGACGATCAGGGCGACACCTGCCATACTCTGAATAAAGAAGGAAAACTCGTTGACGGACGAGGAGAGGAACCTCGACCTGGCACTCCATTTGGCGATGTAGCTGACAGCTTCTTCCCATGCCCGCTGGATCTGTGACTCGGCGCCAAGCATCTTGACCGTCTCGAGGCCTGCGAGACCTTCAACAAGAATGGCATTTTTCTGTGCCGATGCATTGAACGTGTTTTCCACGGCCTTTTTAAGTGGTCCCTGGATGAAGGCCGAATAGAGGAGCATCAGGAATATTGCCGCGATGAAATAGACGACGATGTAGCCGCCGATATACCAGATGACGAAGAGACCAAGGGCAACGAAGGGGAGATCGATAAGCGCTGTTATCGAGAACGAGGTGATGAATTCCAGGATGGTCTCGAATTCACGAAGATTGTTGGCAAACGAGCCGATCGATTGAGGGCGGGCCTCCAGTCTGAGACCGAGTACCTTCTGGAGCAGGTTCGAGGATATTCTCAGGTTTGCCTTTTTACCGGCCTCATCAACGAAATAGCCGCGCAGACCCTGCATGAGGGTGCTGAACAGGTAGACGACGGTGATACCGATCGAAAGGACCCAGAGTGTTTCAAAGGCACTGTTGGGGATTACCCTGTCATAGACATTGAGGATGTAAAACGAGCTGGCCAGGGCGAAGACGTTGATCAGGAGGGAGGCCAGCAGAACGTCACGATAAATCCGCCATGATGAAACGAGTGCCCCCCAAAACCAGTGACGGCTCGAATCTGATGTAATGCTCTGCTGGGATACCTTGTCAAAGCGAAATTTGGGGCGGACGAAAATGGCATAGCCGGTATATAGTTTTTCCAGGCTCTCCAGAGTGACGATTCTATGGCCGGTGCCCGATTCCGGGAGGACGATTTTGAGCTTGTCGCCTTCCGGCGCAATCTCGGCAAGGATGCATGCCTCGCGGCCATTGAGCAGAAGCACTGCCGGCAGCTGCAGTTTTGTAAGCCTTTCCAGCGGTATTTTCACGATACGGCTTGAAAGCCCGGCTCGCTCTGCCGCTCTGGAGAAGAGTTCCACGGTGAGACGATTCTCAACAAGGGGGAGGCCGGCGACTATGCCTGCTCTGGAGGCAGGCAGGCCATGGAGCTTGGCAAGAGCCATAAGGCAGTCGAGAAGCCGATCGTCGTGTCTTTCCGTGTCTTCAACCAGGCTCCAGCCTGGTATGGAGGCGTGTGAATGTGTTTCTGTCACAGATTACCTTCTTTCGAACAGAATTGAGTGGATGGTACTCGCGTTTATGTGACGTTCAATTTGAATAGGGCGAAATTTTTCGTTGCGGAGTATGGTGATTGTGTGCTGCAATGAATGTGCATTTGTTATTTTATGCAGATAAATTACAAATTTCTATATTTTTAATGATGTCAAAAGGAGAAAGCCATGCTTTACGTTGAACGGTCCGTTGATGGTAAAATCATCGCCTTGCACAATGCTCCCACCCAGTCGGCACAGGAAGAGAAATCGCTCATCGATGAAGAAGTGCTTGCTTTCATGAATTCCAATGATTCCTGGAAGCAGATGATGGCATTGTCCGACCTTGCGACCATTCGAATCGTGGAGGATCTGGTCGATATCCTCGTCAGGAAAAACGTGATCCAGTTTACCGAGCTTCCGGAGCATGCGCAAAAGAGGATCATGGAGCGTAAACGAATCAGGGAAAAGATTGCCTCCCATGACCTTCTGGTAGACGATATTATCTGAACCGGGCATCACTTCTTGGTGGCAGTGATTGCCATGGTCGCAAGCGGTTGCGGCTTCCCGATGAAATACCCCTGAATTGCATCCAGATTGAGATCTTCCAGGACCTGCGCCTGTTGTTCCGTTTCTACCCCTTCCGCGACGACGGCGATGTCTATGCTGTGGGCGACGCTGCAGAGTGCCCCGATGTAGAACCTGCTGTCGCTTTTTTCATCTTGCAGTTCCCCCGTGTATGCCCGGTCGATCTTCACATAATCAGGATGAAGAGACTGCAGATATCCCAGTTTCGAGAAGCTCTGGCCGTAATGGTCAAGACCGATCCCGTGTCCGTGGGAACGGACCGCGGCACTGAATCCCTTTATCAGGGCAAGGTTTTGGACAGCGGCAAACTCCGAAAATTCAAAACTTATGCGGGGTGATACCGGCGGGAGTTCCCGCAGGAATTCGAGTACCCACGATCTGAACGATTCGTCCCGGAGCGACGCCGGAGACAGGTTTACGGCGATCCTGTGTACCCCCATGCGTTTGAAGTCGTGCTTCAGTGCTTCTTCGAGGGCAAGGCGGTCTATTGTGGTGACGAGCCCGAGCCGTTCGGCGAGCGGCATGAAAACCGACGCATTGAGCGTTTTGCCGTCTTTCTGGATAATCCGGGAAAAAACCTCCAGGTGCATGAGCTTGCCGTCCTTGCCGCACTCCACCACAGTCTGGGCATCTAGGCGTATATCCCGCTCTGCAAGCGCCGTTTCCAGTATATCTTTCCACTGCTGCAGTCCCAGCGGCAAAGTGTCCGTCTCGTCGGTCAGCGCCTGGATATCCCAGGTATTCGGACCTTTCTGCATCGCCGAGCTGAGCGAGAGGTCCGCAGCGGAAAGAAGTCGTGCAAGTGTGGTCACCCCATCGAACGTGACCCCACCCACGTTGCCGATGTTGTCTGTCAGCGAGATCTGTTCAACGGAGAGCTGACTCATCCGGGTCGCTATCTCGGCGGCAATCTGTTCGGCATCCCAGGATGAGGCATTGGGGATGAATATCCCGAAATCGCCACCGGTAAGGCGGGCAAGGGCGGTATTCTCATAGGGAGAGGTTGCTTTCTGCAGCAGGAGGGCGATCCTTTTCAGCAGATCGTCACCTGCCTGAAAGCCTTTCTGTTTGTTAAGGGCATCCAGATCGTGGATACGGACAACTATCACCGTTCCTGATCTGTTGATGTCCTGCTGGTCGAGACGGGCCTTTATCTGGCTTTCAAAGTAACGACGGTTTCCCAGTCCGGTCAGAGGGTCGTGGTAGGCCCGCTCACGCAATCCTTCGGCCTGGGCGACCTGCTCCTCGAACATCTCCCGTACCTTGTTGGTCATCCGGTTCATGGCTTCCACCACGCGCCTGAACTCTTTGGTCCACGGGAGAGGTTCCTGGATCTTGTACTCTTTTCTGCACAATGCATCCGCCTGGCTCTCTACCGCGACAAGCGGTTTCAGCAGTATCCTGAGCCCGCACGCACCGGCAATAAGCAGGAACGTCGCGCACGCCGCGAACCAGAGAGTCATGTTCACGACATCTGTCCAGAGTGTCTCGTAGGCGTAGCCAGGGTGGCTCTTGACATAGATGCTCCCGGCCTGGTTCCATCCGGCGGTGACGTCTGCGGTTGCCTCGGGAGTCTTGAGGGGGATCAGCTGGACGAACCAGGGGGGGACGTTTTCAATCTTGACCGCAACCGAACGCTCAAACAGGGTATGCTTGCGCGTATCGGTAAACTTGACTTCCTGATAATAGCCCCGGTCGAACACGGCATTTATCATGCTTTCGACGGTGGCCATGTCCTTGCTGGCAACATGGGGGGACACGGACAACGCAAGTGAGGTTGCCGTATCCTGGGCGTGTGATTCCAACTGGTCTATCAGGAACGAGCGGGTGCTTTGCAGCTTTGCGTACCACGTTCCTGAGAAGAGCAGCAAAAAAAGAAGGAATGTGAAGATGATGAGTTGGCGATAAAGTGTCATAGTTGCACCCTTGTGTTACAGGCTATTTTCCGACATTTTCTGCAAGAGATCCTGCCAGAGTCTGATGCGGCTGCTGCTTCCGGCCATCTTGCCCTCCCCACGCTGCTTCGCCATCCAGAGGCCGGAGCCGTTGAAACTGAAAATCGGGTAAAGGTCCGTTCGCTTCGAGGCGGGGTTGATGGAATCGACCAGGTTGTCGAGGACGAGTGGTTCTGCTTCAGGTGTGCTGTAGTAGGTCAATACCATGTGGTGGATATTGTATTGTATCGCCTTGACATAGGTGATCCTCAACTTCGCATCGGAGATACCCATGGCCTTGAGGGTGAAATACTTGGCTATGGCAAAATCTTCGCAATCTCCGGCGCCTTTGCAGAGAAATTCGATCGGTGTTGCCCAGTAATCCTGCGTGCCCCATATTTCATTGTCACCTGCAAAACGGATTTTACTGTTGAAAAATTCATTCACTTTGTCCAGTTTGGCGCGGTCGGTTGTGCTCCGGTCATGGCGTATCAATTCTTCCCATGCCAGCAGGCGATTGGATGCGTCCTTGCCGTATTTTTTTTCCGCTTTCTGCAGAAGTTCTCTGCCCAGGCTGAAGTTGCCGGCGGAAATGACCGTGGTCGCAATCAGAAAGCCTACGAACAGTGAAGCCAACAGCCAGGGAGATGATGTCGTGAAATGTTTGGTCACAGAAAATACCGCAGCGGTACGTGGCGCTATGGTTAATGGCGTTGTTTTTCCGGCTAGTCGAAGACAGGTTGGTTATGCTTAAAAAAAACTCTGAATCCTCGGGAGGTATCCCGAAGACCCAGAGCTTTTCAGTGAAATAGTTCAGTTCGGATTATTTTGCCTGGTCATTAGATGCAGAGACTATGCTCTGTTCGGGCAACGGCAGTCCGAGGGTCGGTATCAGTCTGCCCATGCTGCTCAATATCCTGTATTCGGCAAAAAGTTTATCATATTTTGCATTTACCAGGCTGGCCTTTGCATTGATATATTCCGCCTGGGTGTCGAGAAGGTCGAACATGGTACGCCTTCCGATATTCCACTGGGCAGCGAATGCGTCAGCGGTCTGACCTGCTGCCTTGACGTACTCTTCAAGAAATGCGACCCGTTCGGCCGACGTCCTGTTGGATTCCCAGGACAGTCGCATGGACTGAATGGTCTGGCGTTTCGAATTGCGGGAAATTTCTTCGGCCTCGTAAATTTCGTAGGTCGTTTGTCCAATGCGCGCCTTGTTCCATCCGCCGTTGAAAATGTTGAAGCTGACCGTTGCCATTGCCACGAAACCTTCATCATGCCCCAGGTTAGGGTATATATCCCGTTTCCAGTTATAATCGAGGGCTACGTCAAAGCTCGGGTAGAGCTGGCTTTTGGCCGTATCGTACTGGGCATTGCGTGCCTCAAGGTCGGCCTGGGAAGATTTTACCGTAGGGTTGTTCTTCAGTGCCAGTTGCTCAGCTTCCTCCATTGTCGCAGGAATGGCTGCTGTGACAGGCTCTGGTTTCGTCAGGTTGCCGGGTAAAAAGCCGATGGTCGCCTGGTAATCCGTGTTTGCATCGGAAAGGTTTGCCTGGGCAGCCACAAGGTTGGATTGTGCCAGGGCCACACGCCCCATGACCTGTTCCAGGTCGGCCTTGCGGTCAACTCCGGATTCGCTGCGTAACTTTACCTGATCGAGAATCCTTCTGTGGTTGACAAGGTTTTCCTGGGCGAGATCGTACAGTTCCTGATACCTGAGCACAGCCAAGTAGACTCGGGCTGCTTGCAGCGCGTTGTTTTCCGAAGTTCCTTGAAGCAGATAGGCCTGTGACCTTACACGGGCCTCCTGTCTGTTTATCTCGCTCTGATCACCGAAAAAACGGAAAACATTCTGGCGAATGCTGATTGTCGCGTAATCCGGGTACGTTGTGCTGAACACCGGCTGGTGATGCCGGTCAAAACCGGTCCCCGCGGTAAAATCAATGGTGGGAAGATATCCGGCTTTTGCCTGGCGCACTTCCTGAGTCCTTGCCAGCCGATTGTAGGCGTGGGACCTAATCTCGGGATGTGCCTGTAACATGTACTTTACCGCATCCTGAAGCGTTTCTGCCCGGGCTCCGCTTGCTGCCATCATGAGCATGATAGAAGATATGGTGACAAACAGTTTTCTACGGATTTTCATGTATGGGATCTCCTTTTTGTCTGGATGATCAAAAGTTTTGGATGGGAATTTGACTATCTGCGGTATAGTCGCTGTTTCAGTAATAATTTCAATTCGAATGCAATAATACACTATAAAAATTAGCATGCAATTTATAACTAGTCATTAATAAATATCAAGCTGTATTTTGTTGATTTTCTCGGCAGGGAGTTCATCTATGGTGCTTTGTCCATGAAGGGAGCGGTGGTTCATGAGATGCTGTTCGGACGGGATGCCCAGCTGTATTTCCTGATAGTCGCTTGCTTGCATATTTTTACATGAGTAACTTGACTCGCTGGATGCAGGTCGTCCGGTATGAGCCGTGATACTTATATCTTGTTGCATCCTGACTCATCGCACCGATGTGAGGTATAATAAAAAATAAACATCAGTCGCTTAAAGTAGTGGTGCCTAATTGATGTGCAAAATAGTCGCGTGATGCTTAAAAACAAGGCACTAAATAGGGGCTGTCAGTGTGTGAATGCCTTATTTTGCTGTAATTACGACTATTTTTTTTTGTTTGAACTTGGGCAAACATATTGCTAAAAGAGTAACGTCACGTTGGTGACCGTGAATTCGAGCATCTTGCCGGCGCATCATTTCGAGAAAATGGGGGTGAATGAATTGTGAAAAAAGTCGAAGCAATCATAAAGCCGTTCAAACTTGATGAGGTTAAAGAGGCTCTCAACGAGATTGGTATCCAGGGGATAACCGTCAGCGAGGTCAAGGGGTTCGGTCGCCAGAAAGGTCATACGGAGCTTTATCGTGGGGCCGAATACGTGGTCGATTTCATCCCCAAGATCAAGATGGAAATCATCGTCTCCGACGATATCGTATCCAAGGTTGTCGATTCTATCGAGCAGGCCGCCAAGACTGGCCGCATTGGTGACGGCAAAATTTTTGTCACGAATGTGGAAGAGGTAGTCCGTATCAGAACAGGGGAGCGTGGCGAAGACGCGCTCTAGCAGTATATAACCAGATGAAAGGAGATTTTTGATGACCCCGAAACAGGTAGTTGAATTTGCCAAGGAAAATGGCGCACTGATGGTAGATTACAAATTCATGGACTTTGTCGGTACATGGCAGCATGTATCCGTACCCATTACAGAGTTCGATGAGGACACATTTGAAGAGGGGCAGGGCTTCGACGGTTCCTCCATCCGTGGCTGGCAGCCGATTCACGCATCTGACATGATTCTCCTCCCGGATCCGACCTCTGCGAAGATGGACCCCTTTGTTGCCGTTCCCACACTGTCCCTTATCTGCAACATCTACGACCCGATCACCAAGGAAGACTACACCCGCGATCCGCGTAATATCGCCCGCAAGGCCGAGGCATACCTCAAGTCCACCGGCATCGGCGATACCGCATTCTTCGGTCCGGAAGCCGAGTTCTTCATCTTCGACGAAGTCCGTTACGATTCCACTGCCAATCAGGCGTTCTACATGGTCGATTCGGTAGAGGGTGCCTGGAACACCGGCCGTGAAGAGTTCCCCAACCTGGGCTACAAGCCGCGCCACAAGGAAGGTTACTTCCCCTGTTCCCCGGTCGACTCACAGAACGACCTTCGTAACGAAATGGTCATGGAACTTCAGAAGGTCGGCATCCGCGTCGAGTGCCAGCACCATGAGGTCGCTACCGGCGGCCAGGCCGAGATCGACATGCGTTTCTCCTCCCTTGTCGACATGGCAGACCAACTCCAGTGGTTCAAGTATGTCATCAAGAACGTTGCCTACCGCAACAACAAGACCGTTACCTTCATGCCGAAGCCGCTCTACGGTGATAACGGTTCCGGTATGCACTGCCACCAGTCCATCTGGAAGGATGGCCAGAACCTCTTCGCCGGTGATAAATACGGCGGGCTCTCCCAGATGGCTCTCTGGTACATCGGCGGCATCATCAAGCACGCCAAGGCTCTCTGCGCCATCACCAACCCGACCACCAACTCCTACAAGCGTCTGGTTCCGGGCTTCGAGGCTCCGGTTAACATGGCTTACTCCAGCCGTAACCGCTCCGCTTCCCTCCGTATCCCGATGATGTCCTCCAACCCCAAGGCCAAGCGTATCGAGTACCGTACGCCGGACCCGAGCTGCAACGGTTACCTTGCCTTTGCCGCCATGCTCATGGCAGGTCTTGACGGCATCGAGAACAAGATCGATCCGGGCCAGCCGCTGGACAAGGATATCTACGGTCTCTCCCCCGAGGAGCTGAAGGATATCCCGTCAGCTCCGGGCAGCCTCGAAGAAGCTCTCCAGGCCCTCAAGGACGACCATGAGTTCCTGCTCAAGGGCGACGTCTTCACTCCCGACGTCATCGAGAAGTGGATCGAGTACAAGACCGAGGCAGAAGTTAATCCTGTCCGCATGCGTCCGGTACCCCTCGAGTTCGCACTCTACTACGACATCTAATTCTTCTGTATAGGCGTACCCAGGCGGCGGTGCATGTGCACCGCCGCTTTTTTTGTGCCGTGGCAGGAATGCTCCCCAGCGCGTCACGATGATTGCCCCTGCCAGGACAGGTCAGCTGCCTCTTTGCAGGTCGGGATATTTGACACCGGCTGCGGAAAGGCATAATGTATAAGTGAGAGATGGGCGGTACCCTGGCAACGCCCGACGTGCAGTAACTGCCTCATCCGCCTGAGCGTAACAACCTCTTCAAAAAGGTGGAACTTCGGTGAGGCTTTCCGGGAGGTCCCCCAAGGAGCGAAAGGAAGGCAAAGCGATACTAACACCGGCGGATAAGGGTAAAGTGTCCAAGAGGTACCGCAGCGAGGGGCTCGGAAAGAATTCCGGGCCTTCCTCATGTCTGATAATAATATTTGTGAGATGTCAAAAATGTATTGACTGGAGTAAAAGGCAGTGCTATAAAGGTCTTCTTCAAATGACGCGGGGTGGAGCAGTCTGGTAGCTCGTCGGGCTCATAACCCGAAGGTCAGAGGTTCAAATCCTCTCCCCGCAACCAAATAATTACAGGTGGTTAGCTCAAGTAGCTAACCACCTTTTTTATTGCCTTGACGCAGATATTGACGTCGGTTGAATTACAACCCTATACACTAGTCCATCTTATTTTAACTATGGGAGGTGAAATGATTATCAACCGACTCTTTGTACTGCTGTGAAGAGTGCCAAGTTTACATCTACAACGATGAAATCAGACTATGTGCCATATGTGATTTAATAGCACGTGATTAGCTGAAAATAATTAAGCATGTGGTTTTCAACCGTCTATGTTGATAAGTGACCTGTATCTGTGGATAAGGCACAAAAATGTAATGTATCTAAAGGATGTTTTCCGTAGCGCACACTAAATGAGCACGACACATAACTGACTGTAATTGCGTGTCAATAATAAAGTTACGTGTATGCAGTATTTTTTATATGCAGGTAATACGGTTTTGTATGCGGTACTAAGCAAGATAGTTGTAACAAGTGGATAACTCCACAAAATGACAAGATGTTTTCACAAAAATCAAATGATTTATTAGAAAGACAGTCAAGAATGGCTGTCTATTTTGTTGGTAAATGAGACCAATACCTTGACCATCAACAGACTTTTCTGAACAGAGAAAGTATACAAAAACCAGTAGGATAGAGATCAAACGTATCAAGGCAGCCACTGTTTCGAGGGTGTGTAGTAGGCACACAGCATTTATTCCTGGCTAGGTTCATGGATTATATCATGGCTTTTTAAAGCAGGTTTAATGTGGTAAAAAGTTGTTTAATTGCTTTGTACTGCTGAAGCTCTATTTATCGTGTTAGAGGGGTGTTTCTGATGGGAGGGGATATTTGTCAGATACTATCGAAGATAATTTTTGCTTTTCTCACCGTGACAAGAAACAGAAACACTGCGGGGTCACACGATGACAGTTCAATCTGCCTACATGTGTGGTTCTGAGTTGGAATATGGCGAAGATAGTGCTGAAATGCACTGTCCAGACTGTGATAAGTAGTAAAGATAATAGTCATGATGTTGATGGTCGTTGGCGCGTGCTTTCCTCCTGACTTCACTGATTACCGGCATAGATTGTGACTCATTGTGTCACATGCTCGCCGTATGCTGATCAAAACCGATAAGGAAATCCATGTCTTTAAACATCTACACGAGCAACCGGATGGAAACCCTGGTCGAGTCCCTAGCCGGCATCCTGAAAGAGCCCCTGTCGTCGCCATTTGTGGCGGAGACGCTCGTGGTCCAGAGTAAGGGGATGCAGCGCTGGCTTGCCATGGAACTGTCAGGCAGGCTCGGCGTCTGGGCCAACTGCGTCTATCCGTTTCCCAACAAGTTCGTCTGGCAGCTCTTCTGCAAGACTCTGCCGCACATCCCGGACGCCTCCGCCTTTTCACCCGAGGTTATGACCTGGAAACTCATGGGTCTGTTGCCAGGATTTCTGGCAAGGGAGGAGTTTACCCCCTTACGGCATTACCTTGCTGGCGAATCCCGCGGACTCAAACTGTTCCAGCTGGCCGGCAGGATCGCCGACACTTTCGACCAGTACACCATCTACCGCCCGGACATGCTCCTGGAGTGGGAAGAGAGAAGGGGAGGGGAGTGGCAGGAGATGCTCTGGCGTGAACTTGCCGCCTGTGGAGACGGGCGGCACCGTGCCCGTCTCAGGCTCGATTTCATGCGCCATCTGGGTGAGCAGCGAACAGGGGAGGAAAAGCTCCCCGAGAGGATCACGGTTTTCGGGATCTCCTATCTACCCCAGTACCACATGGATATCCTGGCGCAGGTTGCCGGGCACACCGAGGTCAACTTGTTTATCCTGAGCCCGTGCCGCGAGTACTGGAGTGATATAGCTTCCGCCAGGGAAAAGTCTCGTCGGAATCCGGAGGAACGGGACCACCTTGTTGAAGGAAATCCGCTGCTGGCTTCATGGGGAAGGCTTGCCCGGGATTTTTCCACCATGGTCCTCGGCAGTTCAGATATAGCGGCTGTCGATCTGCAGCTGTATGCGGACCCGGGCGACGGGTCCATGCTCACCGCCATTCAGTCCGACATTCTCAACTTGTCAGGAAGTGAGGATCTACAACGGGAGAAGAGGTCCATTGCCCCTGATGACCATTCGGTCCAGATTCACAGTTGCCACAGCCCCTTGCGTGAAATCGAGATCCTCCACGACAATCTTCTGCATCTCTTCGAACGGGAACCGGGGCTGAACCCCCGGGATGTCGTCGTCATGACGCCCGACATCGAGACCTACGCCCCCTATATTACCTCTGTTTTCGAGGGGGGACAGGATCCCGCGAATAAAATCCCCTATTCCATAGCTGACCGCACCGTAGCCAGCGAGGGGGAGGTTGCCGCGGTGCTCCTGAAGCTCCTGGCCCTTCCCGGCAGCCGTCTCACCGTGCCCCAGCTCCTTGATCTCCTCGAATCGTCACCGGTCAGCCGCCGGTTTAACTTCGTTGATGACGAGCTGGACACCGTTCGATGCTGGATCGCGGAAACACGGGTTCGCTGGGGGATGGACGAGCAGGACCGGGAGCGGTTCGGTCTCCCGGGGTACCGGGAGAACTCCTGGCGCGCCGGGCTCGATCGTCTTCTCCTCGGATATGCCATGCCCGAGGAGGGGACCCAGCTCTTCAACGACATGCTTCCGTACGACGAGATGGAAGGTGACGGACCCCTTATCTTGGGGAAATTTGCCGATTTCGTCGAGCGGGTTGCGGCCGTTGCCGCACAGCTCTCAAGTCCGCTGACCCTTGAGGAGTGGCGGGATCACCTGCGCTCCCTGCTGGGATCCTTTGTCGCGGTCAATGACGACTCTGCCCACGAACTGGCTACCGTGACGGGCGTGGTGGATCAGCTTGCAGAGTTGCAGGATGTCGCCGGTTTCAGCGAAAAGGTCGATCTCGGGGTGGTCAATTCCTGGCTGGCAGCGCGCCTTGCCCAGGAAGAGAAGGGGGTCGGCTTCATGACCGGCGGGGTGACGTTTTGCGCCATGCTCCCCATGCGGAGTATCCCCTTTCGCGTCGTTGCCCTCATCGGCATGAACGATGGCGCATTCCCACGGCAGAGCCGTCCCCCCGGGTTTGACCTCATTGCCCGAAGTCCCCTCCGTGGCGACCGTTCCCTGCGCGACGAGGACCGGTATCTTTTCCTCGAGGCGCTCCTCTCCGCGCGCGACTGTTTCTACCTCAGCTATATCGGCCAGAGCATCAAGGACAACAGCGAAATCCCGCCGTCGGTGCTGGTGAGTGAGTTCCTCGATGCAATCGACCGGGGGTTCACTTCAGGAATGGACCCTGCGGTGGAGATGGAGAGTCGCCTGGTCACCCGGCACCGTCTCCAGGCGTTCAGCCGCGAGTACTTCGATGCCAGGTCGCCTCTCTTCAGTTATTCAGCCGAAAACTACCTGGCGCTCCTCGAAAGGCGTAACAACCCGTGGTATCCGCGGGAATTTATCGCCACCCCCCTCCCTGTTCCACCCCAGGAGTTGAAGGACGTTTCTCTGGCAAAACTCCTCCGTTTCTTTGATAATCCGTGCCGGGCCCTCGTTGAAAGCAGGCTGGGCATTCGCCTTCAGGAAGCGGCGGCACCGCTCGACGATCGGGAGCCTTTTTCGTTGGACGGACTGGAGGAGTATGGTCTCAAGCAGGAACTCCTCGAGATCCGTCTCGCCGGCGGCGATGCCGGCAATCTGTTTTCCATTGCCCGTTGCCGGGGGATTCTGCCGCCGGCCCGGCACGGTGAAAAGCTTTTTGTCGAGGCTGTCGGTGAGGTCATGGACTTCGCCGACTCTGTGCAGGAAAGCGTGGCAGGCCAACCGATGTGCGCGCCCCTCGATGCCGACTTACAGCTCGGTGAATACCGGCTGTCCGGCAGGCTTGACCGGATCTGGACCGGGAGCATGCTCCGCTATCGCTGCTCGAAAATGAAGGCAAAAGACAGAATGCGCACCTGGCTGGAGCACCTCGTCCTCAGTGCTGCATGGCGTGAGGGGTACCCCCGGGAGACCCGGCTCCTGATGACGGATACCTCGGTCACCTACAGACCGGTGGAAAATGTCGGGGAGATTCTGCAGACGGTGCTCGATCTTTACTGGGAAGGTCTGTCCATGCCCCTGCGGTTTTTCCCCGCCTCGTCATTCGAGTACGCCAAAAAGATGGAGTGGAGAGTCGACCGGGCACGTTCGAGATGGGAGGAGGGGTACAATGCACCCGGTGAGGGAGATGACCCCTATTACCGTCTCTGCTTCGGCCAGGCTGATCCGTTCAATGTCGAGTTCGAGCGGGTTTCCCGTGCCCTTCTTGAACCTCTCCTCGCACATCAGGCATAGGGGCCGATATGAACGAACTTGACCATCTGCAGATCGAACTGTCCGGCCGGAACCTCATAGAGGCGAGTGCCGGTACGGGCAAGACCTACGCCATAGCATGTCTCTACCTGCGTCTCCTGGTGGAAAAGGGGCTGACCCCCGAGCAGATCCTCGTGGTGACCTATACCGAGGCAGCGACCGAGGAGCTGCGTGGCAGAATCCGCACAAGAATCAGGGATGCCCTCGGGGTCTTTTCCGGATCTGCCACTGACGACTCCTTTCTCCTTGGCCTCTACACAAACAGCAACGGCAAGGGGCCGGAACGGTCGGTGGCCCGTGACAACCTCGAACGGGCACTCGCCTCCTTTGACACGGCTGCCATCTTCACCATTCATGGTTTCTGCCTCCGCGCTCTCCAGGACAACGCCTTCGAGAGCGGCTCGCTCTACGACACGGTGCTCGTCACCGACCAGACCGCGCTGCTCAGGGAAGTGGTGGTCGATTTCTGGCGGATCCACTTTTTCTCGGAATCGGCGCCCTTTCTCCTCTACGCCCTGCATAAAAAATTCTCTCCCGACTATCTCCTCCGCTTTCTCCAGGGGATGCTGACCAATCCGAAACTTGAAGTCGTACCGCGTTTCACGGCGGGCGACATCGAGGCAATCGAAGAGAAGTGCCGCAGTGCTTTCGCAGGCATTCGCGAGACGTGGTTCACCAGCCGTGAGGAGATCATCGAAATCCTTGCCAATGACAAGGGGTTGAGCAGGGCTGTGGGCAAATATCACCCCGATGAGCTTCCAGGCCATTTCGAAAGCATGGACAACTTCCATGCTAACGACAATCCCTTCGCTCTTTTTCCCGGCTTCCGCCTGTTCAGCAGCTCGGGCATTGTTCAGGGGAAAAAGCCGACGGGAACCGCACCGACACATCCGTTCTTCGATCTGTGCGAGGATCTCTGTACAAGTGTCGAGGAACGGTTCCTTGCCCTGCGCTGGGAGCTCGTGGAATATGCGCGGCAGAGACTCCCTTCCCGGAAGAGGGAGATGAACATCCGCTTTTTCGATGACCTTCTCGGCGATCTCTACGGGGCACTGTGCGGCGAATCCGGCAATTCTCTGGCAGCAAGCCTGAGCGGCATGTACCGGGCGGCACTGATCGACGAGTTCCAGGACACCGACCCGGTCCAGTTCGAGATCTTTCGCAAGGTCTACACCGACCCGGCGTGCCCGCTCTTCCTCATCGGCGATCCCAAGCAGGCCATATACAGCTTCAGGGGGGCCGACATCTTCGCCTACCTTGAGGCCGCGGCTGACGTCGACGAGGAACGGCGCTTTACCCTGACCAACAACTGGCGGTCCACCCCCGAACTCCTCTCCGCTTTCAACACGGTATTCGGTTGCGGGACACGGCCGTTTGTCTTCGATGCCATCGGCTACCATCCTGTCAAGCCAGGGAAATCGGACCGCGGCAAGCGGCTTCTGTGTGCTGGTCGCGATAACTCACCCCTGCAACTCTGGTGTCTCCCGACCGATGAATCGGGAGAACCGCTCACAGTTGGCAAAGCCACTGCCGCCATCCCGCCGGCTATTGCCGGGGAGATTTCACGGCTTCTGCAGGACGGGACCAGCTGCAAAGCGCTCGTGGGGGACAGGTCACTCCTCCCCGGGGACATTGCGGTCATCGTCCGCAGCCATCGCCAGGCGGGCGCTATCCAGGAAGCGTTGAGGGCGTGTGGCATCCCGAGTGTCATGCGCAGCGACAAAAGCATCTTCACCACGCGCGAGGCCGGTGATATCTGCACTCTCCTCGGTGCGCTTGTCGACCCGGGCAACGAGGTGAAGGTCCGGTCTGCACTGGTGACCGATCTCCTCGGCATGTCGGGCAACGACATAGCAGCTCTTCTCGATGATGAACAGGGGTGGGAGGAGTGCCTCGAACGATTCCGGGATTATCATCATCTTTGGCTAGAGCGGGGCTTCATGGCCATGTCCCGGGTGCTGCTCGCCCGTGAGAATGTCAGGGGAAGGCTGCTCTGCCGGCCCGACGGCGAACGCAGGCTGACCAACGTCCTGCACTGCTTCGAGGTGATCCACCAGGCGGTCCATGAAAAGCTGCTCGGCCTCGAGGGGCTGCTTACCTGGTTTGGCGAGAGGGTAACCGGTCGAGAGGATGCCGAGGAATACCAGATCCGTCTGGAAACGGACGAAAAGATGGTGAAGATCGTGACGGTTCATGTCAGCAAGGGGCTGGAGTATCCGGTGGTCTTCTGCCCCTTCATGTGGGGAGGGCTCAGAGGGAACGGAGAAGTGGTCACCTTCCACGATGATTTCCGCATGGTGAAGGATTATGGTTCCGCTGGCTATGACCTGCACCGTCGCCTGGCCCAGAAGGAGTCCCTGGCTGAAAGTCTCAGGCTGCTCTATGTGGCACTGACGCGGGCACAATTCCGCTGTTATCTGATTGGCGGGAAAGTCGTCGGCAGGAAAGATGTCAACGAACCCGGGACATCGCCGCTGGCCTATCTGTTCCATGCCCCGGAAGCGGTGAAAGAGACGGATGATGTGATCGATCCGCTCAGACAGGAAGTCGGCAGGCTGTCTGGGGAGCAGATGGAAAAGCAACTTCTCAACCTGGCGGAAAATAGTGGGGGGACAATCGCGGTCACCACGATGCCGGAAGCAGGTGATGCCGGTTCATACAAAGCACCGGGAGATGACGATACCCCCCTGGCCAGCAGGGTGTTCTCCGGAAACATCAGCAGCGACTGGCGCGTGGTCAGCTTCACCTCCTTCGCTGCCCATGGTGACGGGGGAGTCGAGTTGCCGGACCGGGATGGGGCCGGAGGCATGAAGAGCGATACCTTTGCTGCGCCGCCTGAAGAAAGGCCTCCTGGGAGGAATATCTACGCCTTCCCAAAGGGTGCCCAGGCGGGGATCTTTCTTCACGGTCTGTTCGAGGATCTCGATTTCTCAACAGCCCGTCCCGAGACAGTACGTGAACTGGTGGAAAAGGGGCTCGGGCGCTACGGCTATGACCCGGAGTGGGAGCCGTGCATTACGTCCCTGGTCAACGATGTCATTGCAACCCCGCTTGGTTCGCCGGGCGGTACGTTCTCCCTGTCCGATCTCGAGAAGGGCCACTGGCTTGCCGAACTCGAATTCTTCTTCCCCCTCAAGTTCGTCTCGGCACCCATGCTGCGGGAGTGTCTGGGGAGGTGGAGTAGCGAACGGATGCCGGTGGATGTCCCGTCCCTGTGCCGGGCACTGAAATTCAGGCCTGCCGAGGGGATGGTCCGGGGATTCATGGACATGGTCTTTGAACACCGGGGACGGTTCTACCTGCTCGACTGGAAATCGAACCATCTCGGCTACCGTGTCGAGGACTATGGCAGGGAGGCGCTCAAGGCCGCAATGGTCCACCATCTCTACCCGCTCCAGTACCTGCTCTACACGGTGGCCCTGAACAGGTATCTCGGCTTGCGGGTCAGCGGGTATGAGTACGCCAACCACTTCGGAGGTGTCATCTACGTCTTCCTTCGCGGCGTGAACCCGCAGCGGGGAGAGGAGTTCGGTATTTTCCGCGATACCCCCCCAAAAGAGATGATCGAAGAGCTTACCGCATGCCTGATCAAGGCTGGAGGTTAGGACGGTGCCCCTTTCTTTCGAACTGACTGCCATCGACCGTCATTTTGCCGCGTTCATCCGTCGCGAGGCGGTTGTCGCGCCTCCTTCGCTGTTGCCCGTCGTCTCCCTGGCGAGCAATGCCGTGGGCAAGGGCAATATCTGTCTGAACCTGGCCGACATCGCCGACAGGGATATCGTCATTGACGGCGCTCAACTGAGGCTGCCCGAGGTCGGCCACTTGAAGTCGGAGCTGGCGCGTACCGGGGTGGTCGGTCCGCCCGGCAGTTTCAGACCCCTGGTACTCGATGACGACGGCCGGCTCTACCTCTACCGCTACTGGCAGTACGAGTGGACTCTGGCCCGGACCATTCTGGCACAGGCCGGCCGTGCGCCAGATGAAGTCGACGAGGCCCTCCTGTCTGAAGGGGTTGCCAGGCTGTTCCCTGGCGGAGCAGGGGGGGAGACCGACTGGCAGAAGATCGCGGCGGTGGCGGCAGTGCGCAAAGGCTTCTGCGTGATTTCCGGAGGCCCGGGGACGGGCAAGACGTCGACCGTGGTGAAGATCATCACCCTTCTCCTGGAACAGGCAAATGGTGGAGATCTGCGCATCGCCCTTGCCGCACCGACCGGCAAGTCGGCGGCCCGGCTCACAGAGTCGATACGCCTGATGAAGGAAAAACTGGACTGTCGCGCTGACGTCAAAATCCGTATCCCCGAAGAGGTGACGACGATCCATCGGCTGCTCGGCGTGCGAAAGGACTCGGTGCGTTTCCGCCACGGTGAGGATAACCTCCTCCCCCATGATGTGGTCATCGTCGACGAGGCTTCCATGGTGGCTCTCCCCCTCATGGCGAAGCTTGCCATGGCTCTCACGGGTGATGCGCGGCTTATACTCCTGGGTGACAGGGATCAACTGGCCTCGGTCGAAGCGGGTGCCGTCCTCGGCGATATCTGCGGCGGTGGCAGGCAGGAGCCGTTTTCTGCCGGATTTGCCGAGTATGTCGCCAGGGTTGCCGGTGAGAAGGTTGCTGCTGTCTCTTCAGGAGCAGTTACCCCCCCACTGGCCGACTCTCTGGTCGTCCTGAAAAAGAACTACCGCTTCGCAGCAGATTCCGGTATCGGAGCGGTTGCCCGGGTAGTCAACGCCGGCGACGGGGGAGGGGCCATCGACCTGCTCACGGCGGGCAGCTGCTGGCATGAATCCCCTCCTGCCGATGCTCTGAAGAGATTCCTCGCTGCACGGGTCATTGACGGTTACGGAGCGTACCTCGCCGCCCAGTCCCCTGTGGAAGCGTTGCGGCTCTTCGACAATTTCAGGATCCTCTGTGCCCTGCGCCAGGGGACGTATGGAGTCTCGGGTGTCAATGCACTGGTCGAAGAGATCCTTGCCGACAACGGGCTTGCCGACGCCCGCAGCCGCTGGTACCCGGGAAGACCCGTGATGGTAACGGTCAATGATTACCACCTGAAACTGTTCAACGGTGACGTGGGCATCGTCCTTCCCGATCCGGACACCGAGGGTGTCCTCCGCGTCTGGTTCCCCGATTCCGAGGGTGGTGTCAGGAGCGTCTCGCCGGTACGGCTACCGGCCCATGAAACGGTCTATGCCATGACGGTGCACAAAAGCCAGGGATCCGAGTTCGAACGGGTGCTCATGCTTCTTCCCGGCCACGACAGCGAAACGCTTACGCGGGAGCTGATCTATACGGGACTCACACGGTCGAAGAGGGATGTGGAAGTATGGGGGAGTGCCGAGGTTTTTACCGCGGCCGTTGCCCGTCGAATCGAGCGGAAATCCGGTCTCCGGGATGCACTGTGGCTGGGGTGCTGATTCGCTAGTGGCTAAAGTTAGCTTGCAACAAAAGCGCATTGGCTGTATAAGCAATAATTAATTTCTCCCCGGTACGGGTTGTATCGTCATCAGTTGGGAATGCTATGGAAAAACCGTGTCAGCTTCACGGTTTTGTTGGAGGTGTGATGAGAAAATACGGTCAAGCTCTAAAAAAGATACTTCTTGTCAGTTCTTCGAGGTCCTTTCTCGAAAGGAACATGAGCCTGCTAAAGGGTGAGGGATTCCATCTTGTCACCGCGCAAAGTGGCGCAGAGGCTGTCCAGTTACAAAAAGAGCATCTTTTTGACCTTGTTCTGTCTGATCTCCACCTGCTGGATATGGGAGGAGATGTCCTCTCCAAAACCCTCCGTAAGGATGAGACAGCAAAGGACCTTGCCATCATTCTCATCTGTTATGACAATGCGGAAGAACGCGCAAGAATTGCCACAAGCGGTGCTGATGCCAAAATAATCAGACCGGCCAAGCCGGAGCAAATCCTTGAAACTGTCGGCAGTTTGCTCGATATGCAGATCGGCAGGCCGAAGCGGGTAATGTTCACTGTCAAAGTAAAAGGTAAAAAGGGAGAGGCGGAGTTCGACTGTATTTCCATCGATATAAGTAATACCGGCATCCTGCTGGAGACAGAATACCCTCTTGTCATAGGGGACAGGATAGGCTGCACGTTCACCCTCCCCGGCGCAGGTCAGATCGAAACAGAGGGAGACGTTGTCCGATCGGTCAAAATACTGGACAGTACGTACAAATACGGTCTTCAGTTCGTGGGACTATCCTTTTCTTCCCGGAAAGACATCCAGAACTATGTCGCTTCAGTCAGAAATAAGGTGCCAACGACGTATATGGTAAGCGCGTCAATGACTGTTTAACCATCATCTCTTCCCCCCTCATCAGGAACGTTCCAGCCACGTAGTCCATGCTACGTGGCTTTTGTTGTTGTGCGCCAGGCATGGCGCGTGGCGCTTGAGCGCCATATGTTCAACCGTGGTG
>CALMBF010000184.1 GCA_937860145.1 uncultured Geobacter sp. | reverse complement strand
CCCTCCCCCGGGGCGTTGCGGACCACCCCGTCCCAGGTGGTAAGGCGGGGGTAGCAGTCGTGGTAGTAGAGAAACCCGACTAGGAGGAAGAGGTAGAAGTCGAACATGTTGCCGAAGAGAAAGAGGAGCACCAGGCCGAGGAACGCCACGGCGGTGGCCACCAGGGCGGACTTGAATGCAGCGGAGTCGAGCCGCTCCAGCCGCACCGTCACCGGTTCGGGCTTCATCGCCTCCAGCCGGGCGGTGGTGGGCGCCAGGCGGCGCAGAACAAGGAAGGCCACGAGTGCCAGGCCGATGCAGCCGAGGCGGACAGGGAACGAGGGGAGCGAGTGCCCGAAGCCGGAAAAGGTGTCGGACAGCCCCACGGCAAAGACCCCGATCAGGGCAAAGGCGATGAAAAACGCCCCCATGGTCCGGTAGGTGTCCACCGATTTGCCGTACTCGCCGAGGGCAAGAGGAGACGTGCGGGGACTCTTCGGCGGCGCAGGGCGTTTCCACTTCGACCTGGTGTTGTACACGTCCTCCACGTAGGCGAGGACATCCTCGCTCTCGCCGGTGGAGATGACGAAGCGGTGGACCGTCACCGCTTCCCGGATATTCTTCCCGCTCCCGTACACGAAGCGGATGCCCAGGTCGCTGACGGTCATGACCAGCGAGTCGTTCGGCAGCACCGTCCGGCCGAGCAGGCCGGTCCTCACGACCCCCTCGGGGGTGAAGGTGATGTCGTTCGTCACCAGGCATGCCCCCAGGTACCAGACCGTCACCACGACAACGATAACAGTGAGCACCTCGAAGGCGAAAATACCCTCTTCCAGAATGGACTGCACGACCGGAAGCAGGAGGAGGGTGATGAGGAGGATCAGCCCCCTCTTCCAGAGGGGGTAGACAACGGTCAGGGTCTCGTCGCTCCAGCCCCGCGACGAACGGTGCAGGTCACCCTCCCCTTCCGGTTCGACCGGCTCCATCTCGATTTTTTCATACAGGACCATGCTCTGCTCACCCACTTACTGGATTGCGATATTCTCAACGGTCGCTGTCCCGTTGGTAATGATCAGAGCCCCCTTGATGACCGTGGCGTCGTTGTTGCTGACGAAATCGGCGTCATACCCCCCCTTCAGCTCCACCGCGACCGGCTGGTTCAGGGTAAGGGTCTCCTCGAAGGTCTGGGCCCAGGAGATGATGGTGTTGCCACTCAAGGCATTGTTGTACGCCTGCTGGGGCGAGGCGTAGATGGTGGCGTTGTTTTCGGCTATCTTGACCGGACGGGTGGCACTGAACTGTGCCTGAACGGTGGTGTCGGCACCGAGGGTAACCGTACAGTCGCCGCTGCCACTGCAACCGCCGCCGCTCCAGCCGGCAAAATGGGAGTGGGGCGCGGCGACCGCCTTCAGGGTAACGACCGTGCCCGGCGCGAACGGCCTGCGGCAGTCGGCGCCGCAGGCGATGCCCGACGGCAGGCTCTGCACCGTACCCCGGCCGGGGCCGGTCGCCTCGACCGCCAGGACCGGATCGGTTGCCTTGACCGCTCCGCAGACTCCCCCCTCGGCATAGTAGCCGTCGCCGTCATGATCGGTGCAAAGCTGAACGATCTCCCCGCGGAAGTCGATGCCCGTGTTGAAGAAATTGCTCCAGTCGTTCCAGGTAATGGCGAGCCGGTTCCCCCCCAGGGGGACCAGGAAGGGGTCGGTCTGGTCCTTGGTGCCGCTATGGGCCCAAAGACCTGTGCTCCCCCAGCGGGGGGTGCCGACGGAGGAGAACTGCTGGAGGAAAATATCGAAACTGCCGAACCGCTTGTCCTGCCACACGGCAAGGAGTCCGCCGTCGCCGTCGGGGATGAAGACGGGTGCCGTGTCGTACCCTTCGGCGGAGAGGATCTGTACCCCGCCGGAGGGCCAGAGCTGTTGGCCGGCGCCGCTTATCCGCTGGGCATAAATCTCCTTCTTGTCCCGCAGCAGGGTGTTCCTGTTCCGGGTATCCTCCCAGAAAACGATCGCCCCACCCTGTCCGTCTTCCAGCATCGGGATATTGACGCCGCTGAGTCCATATACCTGTGTACCGCTTATGATCGACTGCTCGGCAGGGGCCCAGAGGTCCTGGCCGGCACCGTCCAGATGGATGGCATAGATATCGTTGTAGGTCGGGTAGTTGCGGCGATCATACCAGGCGATGATAGCCCCCCCCGCCCCGTCGGAGACCAGGTTCGGCGACGTCGAACCGCTGGACTGGGTGTTCAGTTTCCTGCCGTTCACCGGCCAGAGGGGGGTACCGCTACGGTCCAGGTGCTGGCCGTACACGTCGTGGTACGGATTGCGCCTGTCGATCCAGGCAAACCAAGCGCCGCCGGCGCCGTCCGCAACCCCGCGAAGGGAAAACTGCTCGTCCGGAGCCGTCGAGAGCGGATAGCCGCCGCTCTGCCAGAGGAGTGCGCCGCTGGCGCTGACCCGCTGGACATAGAGGTCGTCGTCCGAGCCAAGGTGGGTCCAGCCGACAAGGGCTCCTCCAGAGTTGTCAGATACAATGATTGGCTGGGCCACGTTACCACCAGTGGTAACTGCTATGCCACCGCTCCCCCAGAGGAGCTGGCCGCTGCTGCTCACCCGCTGGGCAGCCAGGTTTTTGTCGGCGTAGTCCCCTGTGTTGAGCCCCTGGACCCAGAGGACGATCGCCCCGCCGCTGCCATCGCTGATCACCGTGGGACTGTACTGGAACAGGTCGGTACTGCTGACGCGGATACCGTTGGCCTGCCAGAGGGGAGTGCCGTTGCTGTCGACGTGCTGGAGGTAGACGTGGTAGTTGCCGAACATACTGCTGTCGGGGCCGTACCAGGTATAATAGGCTCCTCCGCTACCGTCAGGGACCGCAGGATGGTTCTTGTTACGCGGCTGGTCCCATTCGTGATTGCCGGGAGCGGCTGACAGGGTCATGGCGCAGTTGGTCAGCTTCATATCCGGCATAACGGCAACCGACACGGGGAGTGCGGCGGTACCGCCGTCAGCGGCGTTGGAGGTGACGGTAATCTCGCCGCTGACCGGCTGGTCGGCGACGATCTTTACCACCGGTGAGGCGTTGCCGGTGCCGGTCGCGGGGACCGGAGTAAGCCAGGAGAGGGGCGCAAGGCTCCAGGTCAGGTTGCCGCCGCCGACATTGAAGATGTCGACGGAGAACGAGCGTTCCTGGCCGCACAGGGACTGTGGGATATTAAAGCTCAACCCATCCCCCGCGGCTCTGAGCACCGGCGGGTCGGTCGGGGGGGACTGGGCCATGGCCACGGCCCGGGCCGCGTTGACCCGCCCCCAGCCGAAGAAGGGGTCGTACCCCTGGCTGTCCTTGCTCCCGCCCACCAGGTCGTCGGCGCTCTGACGGATAATGGCGGTCACCTGGTCGATGGTGAGGGCCGGGTTGGCGGAGAGAAGAAGTGCCGCTACCCCAGAGACGAAGGCAGCCGATGCGGACGTACCGCCGCCGCGGAGATACGCGGAGCCGACCTGATTGACACGGTAACCGGTCTGGCTCGTCTTGAGGGAAAGGATGGAATCCCACCCGCCCGGAGCGGCAACGTCCACGAGAAAACCACGGTTGGATCCCACGGTGAAACCGTCGTCCTGGTCAGTCGAAGAGACTGTGAGTACTGCGGGAACCCCGGCGGGAAAGGCATTCTTGGCATTGCTGCTCCAGTTTCCCGCAGAGGCGACAACCACGGCCCCCAGACCGCGGGCAACGGCAATGGCATCGGCTACGACCGGGTTACCCGCACTCTCGGTGCAGTCGGAGCACCCCCAGCTCAGGTTGATCACGTCGGCACCGTTACGGGCCGCGTAGAGAATGCCGTTGGCATAGACTTCGGAGGCATTGAATCCTTCGCTCTCCATGATCTTCACCGGCATGATCTTCGCCTCGGGTGCCACGCCGACGATACCGCTGCCGTTGTCGCCCGCGGCGGCGATGATCCCGGCAACGAAGGTGCCATGGCCGTCGGTGTCCGTTACATCACTGTTGCTGACGCCGTAGTCAAAGTGCCACCCCCTGACGTCGTCGATGTAGCCGTTATGGTCGTCGTCAATGCTGGCGCTCCCCCCTGTCTCGACAGGGTTTGCCCAGACGTTGGGGGTAATGTCTGGATGGGTGTAGTCGAGCCCCGTGTCAACCACGGCAACCACGACACCGGCTCCTCGGGCGGTGTCCCACACCAGGTCTGCCTTGATCTTTTTCACCCCCCACAGGTCGTCATAGCTGTTCCCCCACGATCCCGCCGACCAGAAATAGGGGTCGTTGACCGTGGCCTGCGGCGCGTAGGAGGTGCTGGGAACCGCGTACTCCACGTGGGGATTGGCGGCATAGGCGCGGCACGCAGAAACGATGTCCGCCCCCGGGGGGAGGGCCAGGATGTAGGTCCGGGACAGGTCGGGGATCTCCAACCCCTCGGGAGCCCGGGCAGAACGCCTGCCATACTTCTGGCGTGCCTGGGTGAACGATTCGGCAAGGAGTTCGCGACGGCCGGCAATCGATTGCCAGCGACGGTCCGCCTTCCCGGGCGAAGGGAGTGGCGTGAAAAGGGGGGTGATTGCCGTTACCCCGAACCGCTCGTTCAGACTGTCCAGTTCGTCGCCCTGGCGGGGAGCGACGACTGCAAACCGGTTACCGGCGCCAAAGACGAGATCTGCCGGTTCCGTGATACTCTCCCTGAACTTGACGATGATCCGATCCGGAGCATAGGTGCGGGAGGGGACTGCCGATGGCAGTGGGTTGCGGCGAACGGAACCCGGCCAGGCGGCTGGCGAGCCGAACACCGGCTGCGACGCCAGCAGTGAACAGAGGAAAAACAGCACGGCTGCCAGGGGGAAGCTGCTCTTACGCTTCATCATCTGCCCTCCACTTCAATTCAGTTTCAAAAGTTGCGGCAAATCATTCTTTTCAAGCACAACGGGCGGCTGACCGGTCCCTTCACGGGAACTCTATTGGCATGCCGGGCACGCCCACAACCTAGCCAATCAGCCCGACAAAGTCAACAATAACTAATGAAATATAACTACAAGACAGGGGGCAGGCGACAGGGAACTCCCGTCGACACTGTCGCCGCAGGTCAACCAATGAATAGCAGATAACATGCCAAGCTAAAAAACTGACTGTAAATCAATGAGCTAACAGAGCATTGACGGCAGGAGAGTGGAGGTCAGGCAGGGGAGAAAAGGCACCAGGGAGGGAGCGGGTGTAAAGAAACTTTACACCCACGGTGATAATTCGAACTAACTGCCTGAAAGTGCTATAAAAACGGGAAGTGTAAATTTTCTTTACACGGAGGGGATGAATACCTCGGAAACCGGCTCAGCACGGGTTTTCGCACCGTGTAAAAAAAACTGCACCCCGCCGGACGCCCCAGTTCAGGCAGGGGTCAGTAGAGTCCGTCCGGCTCGAAGGGGAGCCTGACGGTGACGGTCGTCCCCTCGTCGGGGGTGCTTTCGATGGAGATCCGGCCGTGGTGCTGTTCGACGATCTGGCGGGTGATGGCAAGGCCGAGGCCGGTCCCCTTCTCCTTGGTGGTGAAGAACGGCTCGAAGATCTTCTCCAGGTTTTCCGGCGGGATGCCGCTGCCGTTATCCTTGAACCTGATGACGGCGAAATCGTCCTCCCGGCTGGTCGACACGGTCAGCACGCCGCCGCGCCCCATGGCCGCCCCCGCGTTGAGGATGAGGTTGATGGCCACCTGGCGCATCTGGTCGCCGTCCAGGGACACCGGCGGCAGGTCGGGGGCGAACTCCCTGACCACCCTGACGTCATGCATGTCCGTATGGTTGGCGGCGAAATCGACGATCTGCTCCAGGAGCCCGTTCAGGTCGGTCTTCTCCAGGGTCGGCTTGGGGGTCCGGGCGTAGTTGAGCAGGTCCTGGACGATCTTCTTGCACCGCTTGCTCTCCCGTTTGATCTCGTGGATGTAGCGGTACCCCGGGTCGTCCTCCCCCATCTTCCCCTCAAGGTAGGCGGCGTAGCCGAGGATCACCCCGAGGGGGTTGTTGATCTCGTGGGCGACCCCGGAGGAGAGGACCCCCAGGGAGGCCATCTTCCCCTGCTGGGCGAGGGTCGCCTCCATCTCCCGGTTGTGCCGGATGATCGCCGTCATCCGGTTGAAGGCGGTCGCCAGCTCACCCAGCTCGTCATCCGCCTCCACCGCCATCTGCTCGTCGAGCCGCCCCCGCTTGACCTGGCGGATGGTCTCCAGCATCCTGCTGATCGGGTCGGTGAGGACCCTGGCGGCCAGGAACACGAGGCAGACCGCCGTGGCACCCACCACGACCGTCAGGAGTGCCATCCAGGCGAGGATCCGCCCCTTGATCTTGTTCGCCTCGCCGTAGAACTCGTCCTCGTAGGAGCCGACGGCAATGATCCAGTCCCACGGCTCGAAGTAGTCGTAGCGGACGATCTTCATCCGCGGTGACGGCTCCCCCTTGTTGCGCCAGGAGTAGCGGATCCAGCCGCTCTTCTTCTCGCACATCTCCTTGATGAACTGCCGGCCGTCCGCGTCGACGATGTTGTAGAAATTCTTCCCCTCGCTCTCGGGGTGGAGGGTGAAGGTCCCCTTGCGGTCCATGCAGAAGATGTAGCCGGTGGTGCCGACCTTCTTGCTCTTGATCTTCTCCTTGAGCAGGGCGAAGGAGTTGCGCTCGAACGCCTCGTTGTCGTAGGTCTCGTCCAGGTAGCCGCCGGCGGCGATGATCCAGTCCCACTCCTTGAAGTAGCGGTAGGCGACGATCTTGTTCCGGGGCTTCACGTCGCCGAGGATCGCGTTGCGCCAGGGGTAGATGATGTAGAGCACCTCCCCCGGCTTCGAGGCCCGGGCGTTGCGGCACATCTCCCGGATGAAGTAGCGCCCCTTTTCGTCCTTCTCGTTGTAGACGTTCTCCCCTTCCCGGGCGATGTGCACCTTGAGCAGGCCGTCGCCGGTCATGGCGTAGATGTAGCCGCTCTCCCCCACGTTGACCTTCTTGAGGGCCTCCCGGGCCTCCTGCAGGGCACGGGCGGGGGTGGAGCGTCCCTCCCGGGCCTGGCGGTACTGGGCCTCCACCAGCCGGTAGGAGAGGTTCACCAGGACCGCCAGTTCCTGGCGGAAGACCCGTTCCTTGTCCTCTTTGTAGACCTGGAACTGCTGGTGGTGGGACTGGAGCAGGTCAAGGGTGAAGCCTGACATGTGGGCCAGGTCGTCCTTGCTGGTCTGGGTTATCCCGAGGTAGGCATGATGGTTGGAGATGTAGCCGATGACCGTGCCGACAACGAAGATGGGGATGATGACGATGGGGAGGACCATCGCCAGCATCTTCCAGCGAAGCTTCATGTTGGTGAACAGGGAAGTGATATAGCGGCGCATAGAGTAGGTGCCTTCCGGGAAGGGGAGTGCCTCCCCGGCATGTCAGGGGGGTGGTCAGGCAAAACGTACCAGTTCGACCATGTCCCGCACGGCCCGCTCCAGGCCGACCAGTATCGCCCGGGAGATGATGGAGTGACCGATGTTGTACTCCTCGATCCCCCGCACCGTGGTCATCCGCTTGATGTTACCGTAGTTCAGGCCATGCCCCGCATTGACGCCGATGCCGAGCTTCTGGGCCAGCTTGACCGCATTCTCGATCCTGATCAGCTCCCGATCCTCGCTCTTCCAGTCGGTGGCCTCGGCGAAAATACCGGTATGGATCTCGATGTAGTCGGCACCCACCTTGTCGGCGGCCTTGATCTGGTCCGGGTCGGCATCGATGAAGAGGGAGACCGGGATGCCTCCCCCGCGGAGACGGTCGACGGCGCTTTTCAGGGGCTCCATGTTGCAGCGGACGTCGAGTCCCCCCTCCGTGGTCAACTCCAGCCGCTTCTCCGGCACGAGGGTGCACATGTCCGGCATGGTCTGCAGGGCGATGGCAACCATCTCGTCCGTCGCGGCCATCTCCAGGTTGAGCCGGGTCTTGACGGTCTGGCGGAGAAGCTTGAGGTCCCGGTCCTGGATGTGGCGGCGGTCCTCCCGCAGGTGGATGGTGATGCCGTCGGCACCCGCCAGTTCGGCAATCGCCGCGGCGGCTACCGGATCCGGCTCCGCGCCGCCCCGGGCCTGGCGGATGGTCGCCACGTGGTCGACATTGACACCCAGTTTAGCCATGCTCCTTACCCCCTATGGACTTCTCGACCGCCTCGGCGATATCCTTTGCCCAGGCGGTTATCTGGTACTTGTCCTGCCCCTCCAGCATGATCCGCAGGAGCGGCTCGGTGCCGGAGTAGCGGATGAGGATGCGCCCCTCCTGGCCGAGCTTCTCCTCCACCCCCCTGATGAGGGGGGCAACGGCCGGGATCTCCATGATATCCTTCTTCTCCGCCACCCGCACGTTCACCAGCACCTGGGGGAGCGGGATCATGACCTCGGCAAGCTCCGAGAGGCTCTTACCCCGGCGGCGGATGATGGCCAGCAGCTGGAGCGCGGAGAGGACGCCGTCGCCGGTGGTGTTGTGGTCGAGGAAGATCATGTGCCCCGACTGCTCACCCCCCAGGTTGTACCCCCCCTTCACCATCTCCTCCACCACGTAGCGATCGCCGACAGCGGTCTTGATCACCTTGCCGCCGGCCTTCCTGATGGCGATGTCCAGCCCCATGTTGCTCATCACCGTGGCCACCAGGGTGTTCTTGCGCAGCTTCTTCTGCCTGAGCAGGTCGGTGGCGCAGATGGCCATGATCTGGTCGCCATCCACGGCGTTGCCGAATTCGTCCACGAAAATGACCCGGTCCGCGTCCCCGTCCAGGGCGATTCCCAGGTCGGCCCGGTTGGCCTTGACCGCCTCGCTCAGGAGCTCCGGGTAGAGGGAGCCGCAGCCGGCGTTGATGTTCGTGCCGTTGGGCTTGACCCCCAGGGGGATAACCTCCGCCCCCAGCTCCTCGAGCACGGCCGGGGCGACCTTGTAGGCGGCGCCGTTGGCGCAGTCCAGGACTATCCTCATCCCCGACAGGTCCAGGTCCTTGGGGAAGGTGCTCTTGAGGAAGACCACGTAGCGGCCGGCGGCGTCGTCGATCCGGTAGGCCTTCCCCACTTCGGTGGCCACGGGACGGAGGGAATCGATCTTCTCGGAAAAGATCAGTTTCTCGATCTTCAGCTCGATCTCGTCGGGGAGCTTGAAACCATCCCTGAAGAAGAACTTGATGCCGTTGTCCTGGAACGGGTTGTGGGAGGCGGAGATCACCACCCCCGCATCGGCCCGCATGGACGAGGTGATGTAGGCGATCCCCGGCGTGGGGAGCGGCCCCACCTGGAGGACGTCGACCCCCATGGAGCAGATGCCGGCGACCAGGGCGCTTTCCAGCATGTAGCCGGAGAGCCGGGTATCCTTGCCGATGACGATGCGGTGGCGCCGGTTACCGCTCTTGAACATGTAGGCCGCGGCACGGCCGATCTGCATCGCCATCTCCGTGGTCATGGGGTAGACATTGGCAACACCGCGGACACCGTCGGTGCCGAAAAGCTTCTTCATAGCGACTCCTTATCTCGTACCAGCCGGGCTGGTCTTTTCCAGGATTATGGACACGTTGCGGGGAGACACCCGCAGCGGCCTGAGACCGCTTTCGAGCCGGACATACCGCTCCAGGGCGACAAACTCCACCGTGCCGGGGAGTGCGCCTGCCAGGTCGAGGCGGGCCACGGCCCCCCTGAACTTCTGGCGCAGCAGCAGTATCCGCGTCCCGGAAACCGTCACGGAGAGCTTCGGCAGGGAATCGGCCCGCACCACCGTTCCCTCCGGGGCGTTGACGAATCCGACCGCCAGCGGCAGCTCCAGTTCGTCCGTCCCCTCCATGGTCACGAAGAGCCAGAGGAAGGCGGCGCAGAGGAGGGAGAGGGCCTTGAGCTTGAATTTTTCGCACAGGAGAGCGGACAGGTTCATGACAGCCACCTCGGCTCGACCATTCGCCTGAGCAGTTTCCTGAGATGGACCGGGTCCAGGTTGCTGGTGATTTTCCCCCCGGAGACGACGGAGACGGAGCCGGTCTCCTCGGAGACGACGACGACCAGCGCATCGGCAAGCTCGGTGAGGCCGATGGCCGCCCGGTGCCTGGTCCCCAGCTCCTTGGCCACATCGAGGTTCTGGGTGAGGGGAAGGAAGCAGCCGGCCTTGGTCAGCTTTCCCCTCTGGATGATCACCGCACCGTCATGGATCGGCGAGTAGGGGAGAAAAATCGAGGAGATGATCTCGCTGGTCACCTTGGCGTCCACGTCCGTGCCGACCTCCATGAACTGGTCGAGGGACATCTCCCGCTCGATGACGATGAGGGCGCCTATCCGCCGGTCGGAAAGGGAAAATGCCGCGGCTGCCAGCTGTTCCAGGATCGCGCCGGTTTCGCTCTCCCCGTGGTCGGTTTCGACGCTTCCGGCAACGCGGCTCCGGCTGAGGGAGAGGAGCGCCCTCCTGATATCGTACTGGAAGAGTATCACCAGCACGAGCAGCAGGATGGCAAGGAACCTGTCGAGAAGCCAGGCGGTTGAAATCAGCCCGGACAGCTGGGCCAGCAGGGACGCGGCCAGGAGCATGGGGAGATAGACCAGGATACGGATAGCCGTGGATTCGTGGACGAGGCTGAGCACACGGTAGACAATCGCCGCCACCAGGAGGATGTCGATGAGGGGGAACAGCCAGCCGGATTGTAACAGTTCGTCCACCATTGCACCCGCCGAAACCCGTGGAATATCAGTCAGGCGATGCCAGCACCCGTTGCGACAAGCGCCGCCGCCATGTCGACGACATCGCGCATCGGCCGGACATCATGGACCCTGAAGATCCTGGCGCCGTTCACCAGGGAGACCGCTACTGCCGCGGCCGTGCCGAAAAGACGCTCGTCGACGCCGCGTCCGAGGGTGGTGCCGATGAACGACTTTCGCGAAGGGCCCACGAGGAGCGGGCGACCGAGCAGGGAGAACTCCCCCAGCCTGCGGACGATCTCCAGGTTAGCGGCAACGCTCTTGGCAAAGCCGATCCCCGGGTCGAGGACGATCCGCTCGCTCCCGATCCCGGCAGCCGCCGCCTTTGCCATGCACCCCTGCAGGTAGGAGCTGACCTCCCCCACCAGGTCGCCGTAGGAGGTATCCCGCTGCATCTCCGCGGGCTTCCCCCGGGTATGCATCAGCACGAGGCCGGCATCGGTGGCGGCGACCGTCGCTGCCATGGCCGGGTCGAACTCCATGCCGCTGATGTCGTTCACCACCTCGACCCCTGCGGCCAGGGCTTCCCGGGCGACCTCCGCCTTCCAGGTATCGATGGAGAGGGGAACGTCGATCCTTCCCGCCAGGGCCTCGATCACCGGCACGACCCGCCGGAGCTCTTCGGCAACGGAAACCGGCGGGGCATCGGGCCTGGTGCTCTCACCGCCGATGTCGATGATGTCGGCACCGTCGGCAACCATCTGCTGCGCCGCGGCGACCGCCAGCTCCACCGAGGAGTGGCGGTTGCCGTCGGAAAAGGAGTCGGGGGTGAGGTTGAGGATCCCCATGATGCACGGCCGCCGGGAAAGGTCGAAACTCCGGCGGCCGAATCGCCAGATGCTGGCGGAGACCGGTGGAGAGCCGGTCGGCGTCATGCCTGGGGAATGCTCTCGACCGGTTCCGACGCCGGGGCATCACCCTTCATGATCTCGTCGACCTCGGCACCGCTCAGGTTCTCCTTCTCGATCAGGGCATGGGAGATACGGTGCAGGGCATCGATGTTGCTGGTGAGCAGCTGCCTGACCCGGGCGTAGTTCTCGTCGACGATGCGGCGTATCTCCGTGTCGATCTCCACGGCGGTCGCCTCGCTGTAGTTCTTGTGGGTCGCCATCTCCCGGCCGAGGAAGATCTGCTCGTCCTTCTTGCCGAAGGAGACCGGCCCGAGGCGCTCGCTCATCCCCCACTCGCAGACCATCTTCCGGGCCATCTCGGTGGCGCGCTCGATGTCGTTGCCGGCACCGGTGGTCATGGAGTTGAAGATGATCTCCTCTGCCGCCCGGCCACCCATCAGCACGGCGATCCGGTCAAGGAGGGACTCCTTGGTGTAGCTGTGCTTGTCCTCGATGGGGAGCTGCATGGTCACGCCGAGGGCGCGGCCCCGTGGGATGATGGAGACCTTGTGAACCGGGTCGGTGCCGGGGAGGAGCTTTGCCACCAGGGTGTGGCCCGCCTCGTGGTAGGCGGTGTTCTTCTTCTCCTCGTCGGAGATGACCATGCTCCGGCGCTCGACCCCCATCAGGACCTTGTCCTTGGCATCGTCGAAATCGATCATGGAGACCTCGGTCTTGTTCCTCCGGGCGGCCAGCAGGGCGGCCTCGTTCACCACGTTGGAGAGATCGGCGCCGGAAAACCCGGGGGTCCCCCTGGCCATGGTCTCCAGGTTCACGTCCGCGGCCAGCGGCACCTTGCGGGCATGGACCTTGAGGATCATCTCCCGCCCCTTGACATCCGGACGGGGGACGACCACCTGGCGGTCGAAACGCCCCGGACGGAGCAGGGCCGGGTCGAGGACGTCGGGACGGTTGGTGGCGGCGATGAGGATGACCCCCTCGTTGGACTCGAAACCGTCCATCTCCACCAGGAGCTGGTTCAGGGTCTGCTCCCGCTCGTCGTGGCCACCGCCGAGGCCCGCACCCCGGTGCCGGCCGACGGCATCGATCTCGTCGATGAAGATGATGCAGGGGGCATTCTTCTTCCCCTGGACGAACAGGTCCCGCACGCGGCTGGCGCCGACCCCCACGAACATCTCCACGAAATCGGAGCCGGAGATGGAGAAGAACGGCACGCCGGCCTCGCCGGCAATGGCCCGGGCCAGGAGGGTCTTACCCGTACCCGGGGGGCCCATGAGGAGCACCCCCTTGGGGATGCGGCCGCCGAGCTTGGTGAATTTCTTCGGGTCCTTGAGGAACTGGATGATCTCCTCCAGTTCCTCCTTGGCCTCCTCGATGCCGGCCACGTCCTCGAAGGTCACCTTCCCCTGGGCCTCGGTGAGCAGCTTGGCCCGGCTCTTGCCGAAGGACATGGCCTTGCCGCCGCCGGACTGCATCTGCCGCATGAAGAAGATCCAGACCCCCACCAGGAGGATCAGGGGGAACCAGGAGATGAAGAGGGAGAACCAGGAGAACTTCTCCTCCTCGGGGCGGGCGGAGACCTCGACCTTCTTCTCCAGCAGGCTCTCGGAAAGCATGGCGTCCGCCGGCTTGTAGGTGCGGAACTCCTTGCCGTCCATGTACTTGCCGATGACGTCGTTCCCCTGGATCACCACCGACTTGACCTTACCCGCATCCACTGCGGTGACGAACTCGCTGTAGTTGAGGCGGTCCTGGGCAGGCTTCGGCTTGTTGAAGAGGTTGAACAGGAGGATCATCATCAGACTGATAACGAGCCAGAGAGAAAGATTCTTGTAAAACTGATTCAAAGTTGCCCCCTTTATCTACTGAACCACTCTAAATGTAAGGAAAAAATCCGGTTGACCGCTCGTGAGAAAATTCATGGAAAACTAACATAATGGCAGCGTCATGACAAGACCTAATGCCGTATTCATATTGAGCTTCCGGCAAGTTGCAGCCGCATCAGCGTCGGACCGTCGGACGGGCTCCCGGCAACCGCGGCCGGCTGCACACCTCCAACCCAGAAGATCTCCCCCCCGGAGAGGAACAGGGGGATCCGTCCCCGTTCGCTCCGGGGGATCTTCCGGTCGATGAACAGCTCCTTCAGCTTCCTCGTCCCCTCCATGCCGAGGGGACGGAACCGGTCGCCGGGACGGAAGGGGCGCACCTCCCAGGGGAACGGCACGGCAGCGGCGCTGACCCAGAGGGTGTGCCTCCCCTGGTCGCGCCAGTCGGCGGGGAGTGCACCGTACGCCTCCACCGTCAGGACCGTCCCGTCGGGGAGGGGGAAGCTTCCCGGGCCCGTGACCTGCAGCGAAAAGGCCGGGCATGGCGGGGAGACGCCTTCGGCAGGGGCAACGGCAAGCCGGCCGTACTCCCGGCTAACGAGCACCCCCCCGGGGAGATGGAGGATGCCGCCCGGAGGTGCGTTTGGCCCGGCCAGCCTCTCCACGGCGGCAAGATGGCGGGAGGATATGCGGCGCAGATCCCCCTTGGCGGCGGCGATCACCATGCGCAGCAGGCGGGGACGAAGGGCGGGGTGCTCACGATCCAGGGCAGCAAGGTCCAGAACGTGCGTCCCTCCCCGGGCCGCGACGCAGCGACCGAAGGCATCTGCCGTCACGGCCGCCAGGAGCTCCTCGTCCCGGGCCAGGGCAGCGGCAGTCTGGCAGAGAGTTTCCGCGATGCGGGGGTTGTAACTCCGCAGCAGCGGCAGCAGCTCATGGCGGACCCGGTTGCGGAGGAATCTGGTGTCCCGGTTGCTGCTGTCCTCGCGCCATGACAGCCCGGCCTTGGCCAGGTAGGCCTCCAGCGAGTCATCGAGCGCATCCTTCCACGGTGTATGG
>CALMBF010000183.1 GCA_937860145.1 uncultured Geobacter sp. | reverse complement strand
AATTTGGACGCCGATTTAGGCTATAGGTGGGTCATTTTTGCATGCCGATTCACAGTTTGCTAGAGATTGCCGCTATTTTGTTGAGGGGTTGATTGGTTCGGCGCTTGTCTGCGAAGAGTGGTACGTGCATGCGGCATTTTTTCGGGCAGACCGTCAGGACAATAGCCACACCAGAAACAATGAGCGTATGTCATCCATGAGCCGCCGCTGGGCGTATCGTTCTGGGGAACAGGGTGGTGGTAGAGATTAGTCGGCCCGTTTCTGTGGACGACGCCTTACCTTGTTGCCGGCCAGAACAATCCGGCCATTGATAAAGGTTATGCGATCTATTCGTAAGCCAACGGTGGGGGCAACCCCACCTTAGGCCTTAAACCAATTAATCAGCATCTGCTTCGTTATACCCGTGACTACCTCATTGCCGTTGTAGAGGCAAAACCTGACTATCTTACCGCTGGCGACGGTCTTCAGCAGGCCAAAGAGTATGCCGAGATTCCGGGACTCAAGTTCGCGTACGCCACCAACGGCATCGAGATTATCGAATTCGACTACCTGACCGTCTAGGAACGGTTACTCCTGCAATTCCCCACCTCTGCGGAACTTTGGCAGCGACTGCACTAACCGCCAGTAATACTGTTAATGATAATCTTGTAATAATTTTCATATTGTACCTCAGTAGGCTACGGACAGGTGCGAGTACACTTATAACTTCCAGCGCTTCACTTTTTTGCCGTAAAATAAGGAACATGCACCTCAAATCTCCCGGATACTTTGACCGATTCACCCGGTTTCGGCGTACTACCTGTGGAGATAACCTCTAGATATGTAATTTCTCTACTGGGCTTGTTGCTTCGGGCATCTTCAATATCCATGAGTGCAAATGATTTAGGATCGTAGGGCGACACGTATGCAACAACACCAGATATTGTTATTTTGTTTTGGGAAGGCATTGAAAGTTTCAGTGCTTTGTTGACACCAATTACTTGTGTCGATTTGCAGTTGCAACCAGTGACTAAAACAACCGTTAATGCAGTTAGTGTCATGATTATAGAAAGGTTCATTAGCAATACTCTTTTTTTGTTGGTAATTACAAGTCCTGACCATTCAGTGTTATTCTGATCGTTCTGATCCCCTCCTTAAAGCTCGTGGTACTTACACCTGGCCGCCTTTGTCCCGGAGCCGAGCTGTAAGCCGGTTCGACAACCAAGTGGTTCATCTTCCCGTCAGTAAGGACTATCTCCCGTGCAACGGCGATTTCGTCATCAGGAAGGGCAACGACAACCTTGTGTGTGCCGGTCTTTAATCTAAGATTCTTGCTGAATCGATATCTAACGCCGTCACCAGCTTCCGGGTCCACCAGTTTTATCGGGTCGCTGTTTTCATTACGCAGGCTGCCCTGCAGTAATACGGCCTGCCCGCCAATATTCACCAACAACTTGTAGTCGGGTGTTCCATGAATGTCCGATGCGGAATAGATTCCCGGCTTATGAGTTTTGAATGTCGACGTAATATGTAAGTCGCAAAATCCTTTTGGAGCAACGCCATCCGATGCCAGTTCTTCAAAGATATCTGTTCGTATGCTCGTACTATTTGCCTTGATCAATGCGGAGCTTTCAGCGCAGCCATTTATTACGGTTAATCCCAGTGCCAACAAAAACATTTTCCTTAATTTCATTGAGGAATCTCCTCTCTTTACCCCCCTGCGCACCCGACTCATTATGTGTCTGAGTGCACAGGGGGGGTGTTTTCAGTTCTCTTTCTGACTGCCGAACTTCAAGTAAAGCGACGGCAGCACGATCATGTTCAACACCGTGGAACTCGCCAACCCTCCAAGGATGACGATTGCCAGGGGAGAAAGAATTTCGTTCCCTGGCTTGTCCGCGGCAAAGGCAAACGGCACCAGGGCAAGACCGGCCGCCAGCGCCGTCATGATAACCGGACGCAGACGTTCCATCGAGCCCTGCAACACGGCTTCTTGTAATGATTTGGATTCAATCTCCATGAGATGTTTGTAGTGGGAGATGAGGAGAATACCGTTTCGGGTCGCGATACCGAACAGGGTGATGAAGCCGACCAGCGATGCGACGCTGATGATTTTCGTCGTGAAGAAGACCGCCAGGATACCGCCGATAAAGGCAAGGGGCAGATTCACCATAACCAGGAACGCATTCCGGAATGAACGGAATTCGATATAGAGAATCAAGACTATGAAGAGGAGAGAAACCAGACTGAGCAGTCCTATGGTTCGGCTTGCTTCCGCCTCGCTCTCAAACTGTCCGCCGTATTCCACGTAATACCCCTCCGGCAGTTTAACCTTCTGTTCGATGTTACTCCTGACATCGTCAAAGACGCTGCGCAGGTCACGGCCGGCCACGTTGGCCTGCACCACGATCTTGCGCTGGGCATTCTCTCGGGTGATGGTGTTCGGCCCTTTGGCTGACACCACCTTGGCCACCGTGGCCAAGGGGATTTTTACCCCCGCGGGAGTATCGATCATGACGCTTTCAATGGTGCCGGTGCTGTTACGGGCCGCATCGGGGAACTTGACCACCACGTCGAAACCACGATCACCCTCCAGTGTCCTGGTAACGGGCATGCCGGCGGTAGCTGCTTCCATTGCCTCGGCCACCTGGGACATGGTCAGGTTGTAGCGGGCCATCTGCGCCCGGTCGGGGACGATCCGGATCTGGGGAATATCCTTCTGCTGTTCCACGGACAGATCTGCCAGGCCGGGAACATCGGCAATTGCCCCCTTGATCTCTTCTGCCGTAATCCGCAGACGATAGAGTTCCGGGCCATAGACCTTGATGGCCAGGTTGGCCATGGTACCGGACAGCATGTGATCGATCCGGTGGCCGATGGGTTGGCCAAAGGTAATGGTTGCCGGCATCCCGGCCATCGATTTGCGCAGTTCCGCCATGACATCGCTCAGCTTGCGATCCTTCATGTCGAGTCTGGCTTCGATTTCCGTCATGCTGGCGGCCTTGCCATGCTCGTCCATGTCACCCCGACCGGTGCGGCGGGCCGTCTTCTTGACGTTCGGGTGGGCAAGAAGTTTCTTTTCAACATCCAGGGCAATCGCTGCCGACTGCTCAAGCGAGGTGCCTGCCGGCGTGAGGACGACAACAGTCAGCGCCCCCTCATTGAAGGCAGGGAGAAACGAGCGCCCGGTCATGGAAAGCGGAATCATGGCCAGGGCAAAGGCCACGACCGATCCGGCGATGATCAGTTTCGGCCGGTTGACCGCAATATTCAGGACCGGTCGGTATACCCGTTTCAGCCAGCGGACAATCAGGCTGTCCTCCTCCCGTTCGAGACATTTAGCCCGAGGCAGAAGGTACGAACAGAGCGCCGGAGTTACAGTCAGCGAAACAATCAACGATGCGCCGATGGAGACCATGTAGGATATGCCGAGGGGCCTGAGCAACTTCCCTTCCACTCCGGAAAGGAAGAAAAGCGGGAAAAAGACCATCAGGATGATCATCGTTGCGTTGACAACAGAAGCTCGAATCTCTTTCGAGGCGTCGAAAATCACCTTGGCGGTAGGATGCCGCAGGTGCTCCGGTTTCATCCGATTCTCCCGCAGCCGCCGGAAAGCGTTCTCCACATCAATGATAGCGTCGTCCACAATGACGCCGATGGCAATGGCCATCCCACCCAGCGTCATGGTGTTAATAGAGATGTCAAATATCCGCAGGGCGAAAATGGCAAACAGAAGCGACAGCGGCATGGCGGCAATGGAGATGAGAGTCGTCCGCACATTGCCGAGAAAGAGGAACAGGATGGCGATGATCAGCACCGATCCTTCGGTCAGAACCTTCTTGATGTTGTCAAGAGCACGGACAATGAAGTCGGACTGACGGAAAATGTCGGTCTCCAGCTTCATCCCAGGAGGCAGGCTCTTTTGCAGTTCCGCAAGTTTTCCCTCCACGCGGGTGGTCAACTCCAGGGTGTTGGCTGTCGGATGTTTCTGGATCGAGATGATGACCCCCGGTTTGGCGTTGGCTGAGGCATCGCCATAGCGGAACGCCGGGCCGATAATGACTCTCGCTACATCCTTGACCAGGGTCGGTATGCCGTTTCTGGTCAGGACCACCACCTGCTCCAGGTCGGACGAGGTTTTGACCCGGCCAACGCCACGGATCATGTACTCCTGGCCGGTCTTCTTCATCACCCCGGCGGCAAAGTTTTGATTGGCCCCCTTAAGGGCGGTGATGACCTGATCCACCGTAACCCCGAAGGACTGCAGACGCTGCGGGTCAAGCTCAACCTGATACTGACGGGTATCGCCACCGATGTTGGATACCTGGGAGACACCGGATACCGCCAGGAGGCGTTTACGCACCACGAAGTCGGCGGTCTCCTTCAACTCCATGGTGTTGTGTTTATCGCTTACCAGAGCCACATGCATGATCTCTCCCATAATCGAAGAGATCGGCGCCAGCTGGGGGATGGCATCGGTCGGCAGGACTCCGGCCAGGGATTGCAACTTTTCGTTGACCACCTGCCGGGCTTTATAAATGTCGGTCCCCCAGGTGAATTCCACCCATACGGTCGAGAGGCCGGCCACAGTATAAGAACGGACCCGGCGAACTCCGCTGGAGCCGTTCACTGCGGTCTCAATCGGATAGGTGACGGTCGTTTCCACTTCTTCAGTGGCCATCCCGTGGGCTTCTGTAATGATGGTGACTGTCGGTGCAGTCAGATCCGGCAAGACATCCACCGGCATTTTTACGGTTATATACGTCCCGACCACCAGCACCAAGAGCGCCGCCACAACGACGATCAGCCGGCTTTCCAGGGCGAGACGGATTATTTTATCGAGCATAGTTTCTCCTAACAAATTCGTTCAGGGAACCGTCCCCACACAACTTATTGAAATTTTTGGTTGTTCAAAAATAGTCAGATCGTCGCACCCGCAGAAAGTCCCGCGGAGGCGTAGCAGCGCTACGCCGCACAAGAGGGCTTTCGAGGACGGCGGCGAGATGGCTGTTTTTCAACAACCGCTTAGTGGGCGTGTCCTTGGTCAGCGCCCCCCTTGGCCGCCGACTCGGCTTGCTTGACGTAATAAGCGCCCCGGGTTACTACCCGCTCGTCACCTTTCAGTCCCTCGGTGATCTGGACAAAGCCGGCATCCTCTATACCGACCTTCACTTCCTTGCGGTCGAAGGACTCACCAGATGTCTGGGAAAACACGAACCAGCGCCCTTCGTCTTCGATCAGGGCATCCTTGGGTACGGACAGGGCTCCGGTTACCGAACCGGTCCGTATCGCTACGGAGGTAAACAATCCGACCTTGAGGCGACCGGACTGGTTGGGAACTTCAAACAGAACCGGCAGGGTTCTGGTCTGGGGGTCGAGCATATCGCCAACGGATACCAGTCGTGAGGGTTTGAACTGATCCGGAAGGCCGGCAACAGTGAACGTGGCGTTGAGAGACTTGGCTGCAGCGCCGATTTCAGTGGCGGGCACATTGACCTTGAGCCAGAGCGTGCCGGTATTGACAATCCGCAGGATCGGCTGCCCAGCCTCAACCCCTTTACCAGCGCCAGCGGTCACTTCAACCACGGTGCCGCTCACCGGTGCCCGCACCGCGATCCGCCCGTTCCCTTCACCTTTCACGCTGCCGACAGCTTTCTCAAGCGGCTCAAGCGCTGCCTTGGCGCTCGCCAGGGTCAGTTCCGCTTCCTCTACCCGTTTTTGCGGCGCAATTTTTGCCTCATAAAGCCGCTTGGACCGGTCATACTCTTTTTGAGCGAGCGCCACCCGGTTCTTCGCCTCGGCATAGGACGCGCTTAACTGGCCGATCCCCCCCTCCGGCCTAACCGGCGGATCAATCAGCGCCACGACTTCACCTTTTGCCACTTTCTTGCCGATAAACGGCAATTGCTTTGTCGTGGAGATGATCCCGGCCAAGGGTGCGGCGACTGTCGCTTCGGCATTCGTCACCGGCACCAGTTCCCCGGTGGCGGTAACGAAGCTCCCCAAGTCCTTCTTTGCTGGCAGGGTCACCATGAAATCGAGAGGCCACTGTTGTTCCTTCAGGAACGCGATTGCCCCGCCTTTGGCCGCAGCCCCGGCAGCCGGTTTTTCTCCTTTATTCAGCACAAGCACCTCGGGAGCGGCAATTTCATCCCCGAAACCTTTCCCGTCGGTTATCAGCTTGAGCCCGTATTTGCCGGGGGCGGGCAACGGCCCCTCAACCTTGTAAATGCCTGTTCGGGTCGGCGCCGGTAGGCTCAGGGTCGTCGGTTCGCCCCCAGTGGCAGGTGTAAACACCATTTTCAGCCCCCCCTCCGTGACCGGTTTGAAATCGGAGAGCCGGGTGAGATGCACGAGAAAGCCGGCCTTTTCACCGGCAACCGGCGGTTCATACTCCATAAACAGCTCGCTCTTGGCGGAATAGGCCGTTACCCGGACCGGTTCCACATCGTTCGCGTGCTTCGCCGCGGTAGGGGCCTGTTCTTTGCCGGTGCAGCCGGCCAATGCAAACAACAGCACCAGCATGATCCCGAAATATTTCATGACAGTTGTATAGTGGTTCATTTTAGTTGTTCCCTCCGTCCTCTTTCTTCAGTTCCGTGCCCACGGCAGCCTCAAGTCTGGCCACCGCGCTGTTCCAGCTGTGGATCGCGGCAAGTTGGGCATCGTTTACCTCGATAAATTTCTTCTGCTCCTCGATCACCGCCAGTATCCCCACTTCGCCGAGACGGTAGGCCTCCTGAACCAGCTTCAGGTTTTCTGTCAGTTGAGGAATGATCTCTCTGGTATAGATGCTCAAGGCTTTTTCAGCAGTGGCGACTCGTGCCTGTGCAGCGTCCACTTCCCGTTCAATGTTCTGCCTGAGATACTGATAGCGGCTCTCGGCACTGCTCTTTCTGGCCTGAGCCTCTTGAATACCGGCCTGGTTTTTGTCGAATACCGGGATTGGCAACGAAAGTTTCACCCCAATCAGGTAGTCTGTAGACCGTTCCGACAATCCACCGAGAGAGGTCTCGGTCCGTTCACTGCTGAAGGAGACCCCTGCGGTCAGGTTGGGAATTTTATCGGCATGGGCCAGGGAGAGTTCCGCCTCCCCTTTACCTTTTTCCGCAAGGGCCGCCTGCAGGTCAGGACGGTGTTGCAGCGCCAGGCTCTTGAGTTCGGCAGCATTGGGCAGGAGCGGTTTTACTGCCTGGGAACCGGCAACGTTGAGCGTTGTCCGGGAAGGAGTCCCCATGAGGGCAAGCAGCCGCTGGCGGGCAGGAACCAGTTCCGTTTCCGCCTCAAATTTTCGCCCATCACTGCGAGCGACTTCAACCTTGGCCAGATTGGCATCCAACTCCGCCACATCACCGGCAGCCAGCCGCTCTTTGGTTATCTGCAATAGCTGGTTGTTCAATTCAAGCGACTTCTGCGCCAGATCAAACCGGTTCTCTGCCAGCAGCAGGTCGTAGAAACCAGCCTTCACCTCCAGCAACACCAGGCGTTCCGCATCCTTTAACCGGTAACCGAACCGGGTCAGCTCCGACTCGGCCACGGCCAGCCGCTTGCCCCGTTTGCCGCCAAGCAAAAACTCCTGCGATACCCCGATGGCCACCCTGTTTTCAGACGAACTGCCGGTCAAGGCACCGGTTGCGCCTTCCAGCTCCAGAACAGGGTTGGGATGGAGGCCAGCCCTCGTTTTCCCAGCTTCACCTATCCCTATTTCCTGGCGAAGCGCCTTCAATTCGCCGTTGCTTTCCTGGGCGATGGCCATGATTTCAGCTAGCGAAAGTATCTTGTCTTCAGCCCTGAGTGGTGCCGCTACTGCAATAACTGCCGTGACCAGCGCGGCGACATACATCTGCTTGTTCAGTTTGTTCTGAATCAAATGCTCCTCCTCGTTACACATGATTTTACGTGTCAGACGTCCGCACAGATGCAATGGCACTCCGAGCGTAAACGGGTACCCCTTGCAGTGGACAGCGCAGCACAAGTGCAGCGATGCGCTCAGACAATCCTGAAGAGTGGCTCCAGGGATGTCACAATGCGGATTATGATGGCGATATTTTGCGTTGTGGGTGCTGGACAAAACCATACGTTAACGACACAAGAAGAGTCGTTTCAGGCGCACGGGTAGTGTCTCTGCAGGTTATGCGAGGTTCTGCGGGGGGATGAATTTGTCCAGGAAGACTTCGGGGATGAACTTGAATGGCTCTGCTACGCGGGCACGCTCAAGCGAGTGTGGTATCGGGTGGCGATACACCTCTTGATCGGCAAGGGAAACATACGTGTGGTGGTCACAACTGAAATGGTCATGATCGGTGCTGGGATGGTCTTCGGTGGGACAAGACGGACAGTGCCCTGGGGTCTCAGCGTGTGAGAGTCCAAACGAGATATCATGTGGAGAGGTAATACCTGCTTCCTCGATCCCATGGGCAACGGAAAAAACCGTATTGATGGAGAGGCAGGCCATCACCGTTATCAGAGTTATTGCAATAAATTTTCTGAGGCTCATATTCAAGAAAATCACGGCTCCAATTCTGTCGCTGACGAACTATTAAATTAAATTGTTACCTCGCTCGTGTCAAGTTTCATTTCACATGAAATTGGCAAAGCCTATCGAGCAGTATGCTGCTGGACAGGCTTTGCCGTCTGTTTCAATTTATTTGATCAGAACAGCGGGTGCTCGAACGAAAGATAGGCAAAAGCACCATACTCCCCCTTTGATGGCCCGAAACCGATGGGGAATGCTATCCCAGGCACCACCTGGAGCTTTCCGAGGTCGATGGCATATCTGAGCCCAGGGCTTACAAGCAGGGAATTTTCACTATTAGTGACACCGTTTCCAACGACGACTTGTTCCGTTCCTCCCACGAGTTCAAGCATGAGGTTCAGGTTCTTGGATGCCAGGAAAATAGCGCTTGCCCCATAGTTGGTCGCCACCGTATCTGCTTTGGACCCTGTCGCGTCCTTACTGTTGGGGGTAAAGGTGAAGCCCATATTGTAATGGGTGACCCACCGCTCCGCAAGCTTGATACTGAGAGGGAAATTGACCTGATAGCCGACTGTGCCCGTTCCCAATCCTTTCTTCTCATCACCCGTGGGAAGAATGAGAGAAAAACGAGGGGCAAAGGCTATGCCGTCCTTCAGAACGGCCTGATATCGATAGTTAATCGCTACATCTCCAAAACCAGTGTCATCCTGTCCGTCGCCCCTGATCCTTTCGACAGGGATAGTGTAAGAAAGCTGATGATCCTGTTTAGGAACCGGCCACTCCTGAGTGAAAGTAAACAACGCATTGTCGCCTTTCATGTACTGATAGGTAAAGATGTGCTGCACAACTCCGTCTTCCTGATTGTACGCTTCTTCCAGCAGAAACGAGTTGTCCTGAATTTCCCGATATTCTCCTGCAAACGTCGGTGCCGCACTCAATAATAGCGTGGCAAAAAGAACAGCTATTTTTTTCAACATGTAAAACTCTCCTCTCCCTGGTGTGGTGTAGAACCTTTAGTAAACAATAAATGACTAAAGTTGGAGCCGGAATTTTGAAGATAATTAATCGGCATATAATGATAACCTCCTCGCCATTTCCCCTGTACAGCAGAAATATGGCTTTGTGCAGGTCACCCCTGTATTTTGTTCAGTAAAGCCTGGTCGTTAGACAATACTTCACGCACGATGTACTGTGGCTGTCGATTTATGAACAGGTACATCCGTCCGACATATTCGGCGAGTAAGGCAATACCGAAAAACAACAGTCCTATAAGGAAAAGTTGTACAACCATAACCCATTCCAAGTCGGTTAATGGGTCGAACGGCGGGTCAAAAAATCGTCGATGAGCGGCAAAGGCCAGTGATCCCGAGGTCAAAAGCACACCAAGCAGACCAATAATTCGCAACGGAATCAGGGAGAAGTTGAGCGCCATGCTTGACCATAGCGAGACCAGTTTAGCCAAGGTATAACCCGACTGACCGTGCCGCCTGGACAGGTGATTTACCTCGACACTGCCGATCCGGTTCGTCGAACGAAGGATGATGCCGTCGATATAGGGGGATTGCCCGTCGTATTTGATGATTTCGTTGATAAGGAACCGGTTTATGATTTTGAAGCTCGACAGATAGAGTCCAGCCGGTTTCTTGAGGACTATTCCGGCCACCATGTCGTTCAGATAGCTCCCCAGTTTCCGCAGGAGCGGGTCCTGACGGTCCTGGTAATCGGTGTAGACGACATCATACCCCTTGAGAATTTCACCGATCAGCTTTCGCGCCTCTTCCGGCGGATTCTGCAAGTCATCATCCATCATGATGCAGTAATCGCCGGTCACGTGGTACAGCCCGGCCATCAAAGCGTTATGCTCACCGAAATTGCGTGCCAGTTCCACATAGGTCACCAGGCCCGGATACTCACGATAGAGCTGTTTGCAGACCTGTGCCGAGTTGTCCCGGCTGCCGTCATTGACCAGCACGAGCTTGAAATTCATCTTGTCAGCGAACACCTTCATCAGGCTGCTGCAAAGATCGTAAATTGTTTTCTCGCTGTTATAAACCGGGATCAGGACGCAAATTTTTTCCATGTATCACCTTAATATGAATATTGAGCCGAAAAACCCGACATGATTGGAACCGCATACTTTTTCCCTAAAAATGCAATATATACCAAATTCATGTGGAAAGTCGACTTGCTTGCCATACTAATAAACATCTGATTAGCGGGATGTTGACCTGATAACCGACAGTATCCGTGCCGAGACCTTTTTTTTAAGCAGATTCGCCCACCTCACTTCTCTTTTTTACTGACTCCCATAGCAGACAAACAACAATAAATCAGCCAGTTAAAACAGTTTGTTTCCGGGTGGCTGTCATCCATTAAAAAAATAGTGATAAAATTTACATTCAAATTTGTCATGGACATTAGATGCTATCGATTCTGAACAAAATGTCAGAATTACTTCAGTTGCCATAGGTTCGGTGCGTTACGATAATGCAATAAAGAGGAAAACACATGCACATTCTGGTGATTGAAGATGAATTGAAAGTTGCAGAGGCCCTGAAGAAAGGGCTTGAGGCGGAGAACTACACGGTAACAGTTGCCCACACCGGAGAAGATGGCTTTTTTCAACTCAACACCGGAGTATTTGACATGGTGCTCCTTGACCTGATGCTGCCGGGCCGGGATGGCATCGAGATCCTCACCACATTGCGGAAGCGGGGTATTGAAACGCCGGTCCTGATCCTTACCGCCAGGGATGCCGTGGAAGATCGAGTATTGGGGCTCGACAGCGGTGCTGATGACTACCTTGTAAAGCCGTTTGCCTTTCCCGAACTTCTCGCCCGCATCAGGCTGATTTTGCGCAGAGGTAAAAAGGAGCAGGCTCTCGTACTTGTTTTGGCCGATTTGGAATTGGACTTCATGTCCCGCAAGGTGACAAGAGGCGGTGGGCAGATTGAACTTACGACGAGGGAATTTGAACTGCTGGAATACCTGCTGCGCAACCAAGGGCGCATAGTTTCACGAGAGATGCTTTCCCATGACGTCTGGCATGTGAAAGAGCGCTCCACCCCTCTGGATAATGTGATCGACGTACACATTGCCCGACTGCGACGCAAGGTAGACGGCCCTTACGACATAAAGCTCATAAAAACCGTACGCGGCCTCGGATTCATGATGGGTGAGGAACGGTCATGAGATTGCATCCCCAAAGCGTCCGAATCCGTCTGACCATCTGGTACACCATTGCGCTTGCCTTGATCGTGCTGGCGTTTGCCTTTGCCATTTATTTCGTTGTCCGAACCAGTCTCTTGCAGCAGACCGACCAGCAACTGAACAAAGACTTCGCCACCGTAGCCCGGGTAGTCACAGATGAGCCAGCAGAGATAAACGAACTCGCTCAGCACGGATCGATCAATCTATTCCAGATATTCGAGGGGAACGAAGTAGTGGCCGAGACCGATGACTGGAGTCGCGCCGGCTTGGAGAAGGCTCCCTCCGGCAAAATAGGCCTCCCCTGGTCATGGGAAGCGCCAAACGGTCTGCCATATCGGGTGAAACAAGCCACCGTGACTTCCATCGGCCACTCATACCTTATCAGGATCGCAGAAGACGAGCAGACTATGCGGCTGGCCCTGAAGAGCCTCACCATGATTCTCCTCTTCGGCATCCCGGTTGCCTTGGCCCTGGCAGTCATCGGCGGTTATCTGTTGGCAGGACGCGTGCTCGGACCTATCGGCGCAATGGCAGCCAAGGCTGGGGAGATCACTGCTGATCGACTTGCCGAAAGGCTCCCCGTTGAAGACCCCCACGACGAATTCGGCCGGCTGGCTACGGTCTTCAACCAGACCTTTGCCCGCCTGGAGGATTCCTTCGAGCGCCTGCGTCGTTTCACTGCCGATGCTTCCCATGAACTTCGGACCCCGCTCACCGCAATACGGAGTGTCGGTGAAGTCGGCTTACAGCAAAATATCGACGCAACTGCCTGCCGCGAGGTGATCGCCAGCATGCTCGAAGAAGCTGACCGTCTGACCAAGCTGGTGGACAGCCTCTTGACCTTGAGCCGTGCAGATGCCTCATCTGTGCCGATCAAACGGGAATTGACCGACCTGTCGGCCTTGGCAGCAGAGGTGGCGGATTGTCTCCAAGTGCTGGCGGAAGAGAAGGAGCAGACCGTCCAAATTGTCACTGAAGGTCAGGTATTTGCCGAGATCGACACTGCCACGCTGCGTCAGGCGCTGATCAACCTGGTGGACAATGCAGTCAAGTATTCCCCGAGAATGGGGCATATCCGGGTTGTGGTCCGATCCCCCGCCGATGCAGAGGCTGTAATTGAAGTAATCGATGATGGTCCAGGCATTCCACTGGAACATCAATCAAGAATTTTCGACCGCTTCTACCGCGTAGATAAGGGGCGGTCTCGTGAGTTGGGCGGTACAGGACTGGGACTTGCGATTTGTCAGTGGGCAGTAGAAGTTAACGGCGGCCGGATCGAACTGGAGAGTGAGGAAAGTCGCGGCACTGTTTTTAGAGTTATCATCCCGAAGCATCACAAACAATCGTAAAAAGAAGCGCCTGGAGATTCAGGCCATGAAAAGGAGAAAAGAATGAAGACAACGACCAGAGGAATTATGACGGGCATCACTGTAATTATGGCATCGATCACCTTAGCAGCAACGGCCATGGCTGAAGGAATGCCTTTCCCTGAAGGGACCGCAACTCCAGCGGAAACCTGCGGGGCTTGCCACAAGGCGATCTACCGCGAGTTCACCTTCGGTTTCGGGAGCGACATCCACTACAAGCCAACGACCCTGCCGACGAAGGAGGGTGAAAAGCTGACCATGCCGGCCACCGTGTCTGGCACACCCACGGCCCACGCCTTCGCCGGAATGGAGCCATATCCCATCCATGCCAGAGAGGCGGAGGAAGAAGGAAAATCATGCAACGTCTGTCACTACCCTGAGCCGTTCGTAATTCCCGACATGAATACTCCGGAGATGGTCAAGCCGAAAGCGCGGCCGAAGGACAAGGAAACCGTCGGTATCACCTGCGCCAGCTGTCACCTTACCCCGGAAGGAAAAATCCGAGGACCTTACAGCGTCAAGGCCCCCCATGAAACGACGGCAGATCCCGCTATCCAGACCTCTGCCATGTGTGCCTACTGCCACAGCATGGGGAAACGGGTAATCGGGAAGCAGACCCAGACCTTCCTGGAGTGGCGTGATGATTTCAACAAGCCGGGCCTCGGCAAACAGCACTGCCAGGACTGCCACATGCCGCGCACCATGCGCAAGGTCGCTGAAGACTTCGACAATCCCGAGCGGGCCGTTGCACGTCACCTCTGGACTGGTGGTCGCTCGGAGCAACGTCTCGCCAGTGCCCTCAGCATGGCGGTTACCCAGCCAGACGATGGGAAATCAGGGCTCACATTCCATGTGATCAATATTGGCGCCGGACATTCCGTACCGACCGGCTCTAACCGTCGGGCAATTTACCTGAACGTGGAGGTCATGGACAAAAAAGGGAAAACGGTGGCAACGAAAGAGTGGATGTTCGCTCCCTGGTACGGCCCCCGCCCGGATGACCGGAAATTCCTTGAAGAAGACAAGAAGCGTCCCGATGCCGTCGCTGCTACACAGGCCGACGCCCAGGGCCCCCATGAAATGAGCATCCGGGCCGGCGAGGAACGGATACTTCCCTGGGCTCCCGAATTGAAACCGGGTGAATACACGGTCAAGGCACGGCTGATCTACGACCTGAATCGTTACAATGACCGCTCCTTCACCGGCGACCAGACAGAGATCAACAGTACCTCTCTCTCCTTCAAGGTGAACAAAGGGTAACCAATGGGTCATTTCATTATCGTAATGGCGTTGATTCTCGTTTCCGTGGGGCCTGCACTGGCAGGCCCCCCTCTCTTGACCGATGACACCGGCACGCCTGGAGACAGGAATTGGGAGATCAACATTGCCTACACCCTCGACAAACGCCACGCCGAGACCACCCACGAAACGCCGATCCTCGACCTCAACTACGGTGTGGGTGACAACATACAACTCAAGTATGAGGTTCCCTGGCTAGTCCTCCATGAAAACGGCGTCGGGACCAAAAGCGGCCTGGGGAATTCAGTGGTTGGATTGAAGTGGCGCTTTCTGGATGAGAAAAGGGACGGCGTGGCAATGTCGGTCTACCCGCAATTCGAATTCAACAATCCCACGACGTCAGCCGATCGCGGCATCGTTGACGAAGGGACAGACCTCCGTCTCCCGGTTCAGGCGACCAGGAAGTTCGGGCCGGTCTGGGTGAACGGCGAGGTCGGCTACACCTTCAGGCAACACTCTGAGGATGAATGGCTCTATGGACTCAGCAGTGGCTACGAGGTCAGTGATGGGCTTACTTTGCTGGGTGAAATCCATGGTGGCGCCACCAAGGAGTTCAAGTCGCACGAGGTGGTGTTCAACCTTGGCACCCAGTGGGATTTTGCCAAGAGATACGGCCTGCTGGCGTCTGCCGGTCGCAGTTTCAAAAGCGGCACGAGCGGGGAGCCGAACCTTCTGCTCTACCTGGGCTTGCAGGTCAGGCTGTGATATTGCGTATGGATTCGGACACCACAAAGGAGTTTGGCGTGTGCTGAGCGTACAGAACATTTCAAAGAGGTACCGGCATACTGAATCGCTCAGGGGTATAAGCTTGGAAATCCCGGAGCGTTCAATTACCGGCATCATCGGCCCGAACGGTGCTGGAAAATCGACTCTGCTCCGGATCATCGCCGGTTTTGAAAACTCCGACACCGGAAAGGTCCTGCACAGAGGCACTCCGCTCTCTTCATTCTCGCAGAAGAAAGTGCTCTTCTCCTACATGCCGGAACAGCTCGACATCTATCCAGAGTACCGCGTCGCCGATTTTGTCGACTTTATTCACAAGAGCACAGGCCACATCGACGACGATTTGCTCAGTGTCCTCCATCTGCCGACGGTGTCCGACAAAAGGATAGGGCAGCTTTCAAAGGGGTATCGGCAAAGGCTCAAACTTTTTTTCGCCCTGTGTAACCGGAAACAGGTCGTGATCCTTGATGAGCCGTTCGACGGCTTCGATCCGATCCAGCTCATCGAGATCCGGGACCTCCTCAAAAAGGAAAACGAGCAGGGCCGGGACTTCATCATCTCCATTCACCAGTTGCACGATGCAGAGAAGATATGCAGCTATTATGTTCTGCTGGATGAGGGACAGGTTGTTGCCGAGGGAGATATGTCTGCCCTGCGGCGAAGATTCGGCAACGACAGTGCCTCTCTGGAGGAACTGTTCATAAGGGCATTGCGATGACCCCCTATGTCACACTCGTCGTCAAGGAACTGGCGGATATCTTCTCGTCCAGGACCGCACTGCTCATGGCTATCATCATCAGTTTCGTTTTCGGCTACAGTTTCTATTCGGCCGTGAGCCTGTACGCCAACGCCAGTACCGCCGCAGTCGACAACCCGCTCTATGCTGCCGGGTTCGAACCGGTGCCGGGCGTGTTCGTCCCCACGTTCGGAGGCCTGTTCATCATCTTTTCCTTCTTCCTTCCGTTTCTCTTCATACCGCTCATCTCAACGGAACGGCGGAACAATACCTTGACCATCCTCATGCAGCTCCCCTACAGCCTGGGGGGCATTCTCACGGTCAAGACACTGGCGGCGGCAGCCTATCTCCTTTTCATATTCCTTCTGAGCCTCCCCTCGCTGGTCCTCTGGAAGCTGTGGGGCGGGCATATCCCTGCCGTGGAACTGCTCCTGGTCGTGGGGGAATACTTCTGCTACGGGCTCCTCATAATCGCCATTTCCCTGTTCGCCTCGGCGCTCTTCACCAGCACGGCCAGTGCCTCCATTCTGGCCATTGCCATTGTCATTGCATCGTGGCTGATCGACTTCGGCAGGGAGATGAACATCGCCCCGCTTCTGGTATCCCTGTCGGAATGGTCAGTGACGAAAAACCTGAAGAGCTTCGAGGAAGGATTACTGGCAATAAGGACGGTCATGTACCTTATCAGTCTTACGTCAGCCTTCTTCGCAGCTGCCTATTTCCTGCTCCGCTTCGACCTGAAAAATCGTTGGCAGCCGCTGACAGTTGTTCTGGTTGTAAGCCTGATCGCCGTGATCGGTGTAAGCCGGATCGATCTCAGTTATGACCTCTCCGAAAGCAACCGCAACTCGTTTCCGCCCAAGATTGTCCAGTATCTGCAGAAGATCCCCTCTCTTGATATCGACATCTATCTGGAGAGGACCGATTCCCGTTTCAAAGACTATGAAAAATCATTTCTCAAGAAGTTGCTCATGGTCAAGCCGGACACAAGGGTGGTCATGGCCTCCGGAGAGGCGTTGAAGCAGAATTACGGTCGATTCGTCTACCGGATCGATGACAAGGCCGATACGACCTATTCCAACAGCGACGAGGAGATATTCCAAGTGATCTTCAAACTTTCGGGAATATCCCATGAAGAAAGCATGACGGAAAAAGAGTACCCCGGTTACCCACTGGTGACATCCGTGAGTCAGCAGAACTCAATCATTTATCTGTATTTCGCCCTGCTGCCGCTTTTGATAGCGGGGGTATTCACCATAACAAGAATGTCGAAGAGAGGTAAATTACGATGAAAAGGTTTCGTAGAGTTTCCCTGACGTTACTTACTCTTGCCCTTGCGGTCTTACCAGCCCACTCCGAGGGGATGAAGAAGTTCGATTTCAGGAACGAGACACCGGGGGCAGAAGCCAAGGCGTTCAGTTCCCTGGTGGGAAATTGGCATATCGACCGGGATGGCAACCGGACCGTTTATGCGGTTGATGGTCGAAAGTGGGAGCAGGGCCTCATGTCCGCTGGCGCCATGGAAAAGGCAAAGGCTCTTTACGGCGATCGATATGCCGAATTTCTCGACAACCTGGAGGCGTACCGTTACTTCCCCCTTTCCGTGAGCAAGGAGTTCAAGAACTTCCGGAACGGCACCATAGAGGTCTCCTTCAAGGGGGTGAGCGGCAGGATCGACCAGGGTGCGGGAATCGCCTTCAACATCAAACCGAACGGAGACTACCTGATCGTGCGGGCCAATGCCCTGGAGAACAACCTGGTCCTGTTCAAGATGGAACATGGACGGCGTTCCTCGGTGCAATGGATTCGGAACGTTCCGACACCATCAAACCAGTGGCACTCCCTGAAGGTGGTCATCAATGGCAAGAAAATTGAGGGGTATTTGAACAACAAGAAGCATATCGACTATACTTGGAAGAATAACATAGATGGCAAGATCGGCCTCTGGTCAAAGGCTGATTCCTATGTCTTCTTTGACAATTTTTCAGTCGAGTCCAAATAAGCCCCTGCTTCACACTGAATTCAGGCAGGGTACTAAAAGGGAGGAAGCTTATGAAACGGACATTGTGGCTGTTTGCTTTCCTGTTACTTGGGTTCGCCTCTGCTTATGCACAATCTACAGGGTGGGACGGGGTGGAAAAGATATTCGGTCGAAAGGGAACTGTACAGGGTGACATGATCAAGGTTGCCTTCCCGCGAACTGATCTGAAAGTAATGGTTGGCGAAGTGCCTGTCGATCCAGGACTGGCGCTTACCTCATGGATCGGTTTTAAAAAAGCCGGGAAGCAGGTCATGATGATGGGGGACTTAGTGCTTCTGGAGGATGAGGTCGCGCGGGTAACGATCATGCTGGCCAAGGAGGGGGTTGAGGTCACCTCTTTGCACAACCATATCCTCAACGAAAAACCAGGCATTATGTATCTTCATTTCAGCGGCATGGGCAAGCCGGAGGAGCTGGCCGAGGCAATGCGTTCCACGCTTTCACTGACCGGTACACCGATGCAGTTACAACAAACTGCAACCACCAAGACAGGTGGAACTGACTGGTCGAAAGTGGAGTCCATATTTGGCAAGTCAGGCCAAACAAAGGGAAACCTGTTCCAGGTCAGTTTCCCCCGCAAGGAAACCATACAAGAACATGGCATGGCAATCCCTCCCTACCTTGGCATGGCAACCAGCATCAACATGCAGTCTGCCGGCGATAAGGTGGCTACGACCGGCGATTTTGTGCTGTTGGCAGATGAGGTGAACCCGGTGGTTAAAGCCCTTATCAGTCACAACCTCTCTGTCACCGCCATTCACAGCCATATGCTTTACGAGACTCCCCGGCTGTTCTTCCTGCATTTCTGGGGGTACGATAATCCCGAGACGATTGCCACGGTGTTGAAAGCTGCTCTGGACAAGACAAACATTATGAAATGACATGGCTGCTCAATATGGAAAAACATACGACACTGAAGCAGGCATGCTTATACAGGTGGGGTTGTGGGAACTTGTCTGTTATTTTCTCCGTCTTGGCGCCTTCGGCTTCGGCGGCCCCATCGCCCTGGCCGGCTACATGCAGAGGGACCTGATTCCCCGCAACTGGATCACGGAAGAAGAGTACCGGCAAGGACTTGCCTTTTCTCAGATGATGCCGGGACCGCTGGCCGCCCAACTCGCCATGTGGATAGGATTCATCCGGCATGGCGTGGTCGGCGCATCCCTGGTTGGTATCGTCTTCATCCTCCCCACATTCCTGATCGTGCTCGTCATCTCAGCCCTGTATGTGGCCTACCATGGCCTTCCCGTGGTTCAGGCCCTGTTCTACGGCATCGGCCCGGTTATCATCGCCATTGTGGCACTTTCTGCCGTGCGTCTCGCCAGGACCACGGTCGGCACCGACCGGAGAATGTGGGTCATCTTCGCTGTTGTCGCGCTGATTACCGTAGTTGCCCGCGCCGAGATCGCGCTGCTGTTCGTCATTGCCGGTCTCATAGGCATCATTCTCTATCACCCGCCGAAGAACTGGCAACATCCCGGAAATATTATCTCCAGTCTATTGGGGATACAAACCGCTCCGGGCATCTCCACCCTTTCGGCTCCGGTTCTGTTAGGCCTCGGCGCTTTCTTCATCAAGGCCGGCGCCTTTACCTTTGGCAGCGGGTTGGCCATTGTCCCGTTTCTCCATCAAGGGGTCGTTCTCCAGCACCACTGGCTGAGCGAACGGGAGTTTCTCGATGCGGTCGCGGTGGGGATCATTACCCCCGGTCCGGTAGTCATCACTGCCGCATTCGTCGGCTATCTGGTAGCGGGGTTCTGGGGTTCGTGCATCGCGGCAGGAGGAGTCTTTCTGCCGGTCTACCTGTTTGTCCTGTTCATAGGGCGGTACATTGTCCGTTACCGGGATAACCCTGCGCTCAAGGGTTTCGTCAAGGGGGCCACCTCGGCGGCGTCCGGTGCCATTGCCGGCGCAGCGGTGATCCTGGCTCAGGGCTCAATCATTGACATCAAGACAGCGATAATCGGCATCGTGAGTCTGCTGGTCCTTTGGCGTTTCAAGGTACCGGAACCGCTACTCATAGGGCTCGCAGCAGTGGCTGGTGTTTTTTTGCATTGAAATTGGAGAGGAGAAGCAAAAAATGAATCAAAGAAACCTTGCGCCCATGGCAAGTGCCTGCCTCCTAGTGTTAGTCTTGCTGGTTAGCAGTGCGTCTGCAGGGGACATCTCGATCCCGTCACCTGCCTTGTATAGTCAATTGGAGACGTTTCACGGCCATGTTTGCGCCGGGTCCATCTTCGGTGCCCGACTCGGACTGGCTGCTAAAGAGGCACTGAAAGCGGCAGGTGGCACCGGGAAAGTTGTCGCAACCTATTACGACCTCTCCTGCCCGGTTGACGGCATTCAGGTGGCTGCAGGCACTACTTACGGCAACAAGGCGCTCACTGTTAATGACCGAGATGAGCATAGACTGATTCTAACCGCGGAGGGTAACAAGCGATCCGTCGAGGTCCGTCTGACCAAGAAGGCTGAAGAACTTGGGTTGAAAAGCCGCGACTTGGGGAAAAAGATAAAGTCATTGCCTGCCGGTTCTCAGGAACGTCTTAAACTGGAACGGGAAGTTGAGGAAATCTACGGTTGGTTGAAAACGGCCCCAACCGCCGAGGTGGTCAGCGTTGTGATGATTGACGGAACCAAGAGTAGATGACTACTGGTCAGTTGTGTGCTGCACCTGCTCCCTGCGGAAGGGCTCATACAGCACCTGTCCGATCCCCGGCTCATTCCGGGCGTCGAATATGGTCTTCAGCGGGTCTTCCGTGCCCCACCAGTTGTCTGTCGCTTTAACATCTTCATCGTTGAAGTCACCGATGCGAATATTGAAGCCGCTGTTGCTATGGAAATTGCTGCGGGTTATGGAGAGACCGCTTCCCTTCTCACGGACAAAGATGCCGATCTCATTATGGGTGAAGTCTGAATCCGAAATATTGGCAATCCCCTGATACGATCTGAGGCCGATTCTATTGCCGGTGAACCGGCAGTTGCTTATGGTCAGTGGCCCGCTACGAAACCGTAACCCCACCTCGCTGTTACTGATCGTGGAATTGCTGATGTTAAGTCTGGTGTCGTGGCTGTGCAGCCCCCAGGCGGCATTCTCGATTGTGCAATACTCCATGACGCTGTCACCGGCGTTATCAAGCATGATCTCATGCCAAGCACCTTTTGCCCCCTTTTTTGCCGAGGTGAAGAGTATTTCTTCTCCCTTCCTGCCAGACGCCTTGAGCGTTCCCTTTACTGACAGAGTGGCCCCCTTGGGAAAAAGCACCTTCGTTCCAGGACGGATTTCAAGCGTCTTCCCTTTTGGAACAGTGTAGGTCTTCTTCACCGTCACCGTCCCTTGCCAGACGATAGTGCTGTCTTTGGCAAAAACATTGTCCGCGACGAATGATATAGACACAACAGCCAGTATGAGCGCCAGATAGAGCGGTTTCGTCAATCTATTCATCTGAATCTCCCTGCTTACGATGGGTGAACAAATGTTACGGTTAGTACCGGGATTAATATGCTGACATTATTAATGAATCTTCCTTGCCAGTTGTTGCGTGGTAAAGACAAAATCTAGATTTTGAGGACTTTTACCTTTAAAATTGAAGTTGGCGTTACTTCTGCACAAACGAAAATATGACCATTCCAAGTCACCTTTTCACCCTGGTTTGGGAACCTTCCTAGTTCTTGCAGTATCAAACCCGCAAGAGTGTCATATGGTAATCCCTCCTCCAGTTTGATATCAAGTACTTCTTCCAAATCGTTTATAGAGATAAGTCCATCAACTATGAAACTTCCATCCTCCAACCTGACTGCATGGCGAAGTTCACCGGTATCATGCTCATCCTCAATTTCACCCACCAATTCTTCCAAAAGGTCTTCGGTAGTAACCAGACCGCTGATACCACCATATTCATCTACCACCATTGTCATGTGCGTTCTCATGCGCTGCATTTCACGCAACAGGTCACTGGCTTTTTTGCTTTCCGGCACGAAGACGGCGTGACGTAACGCGCTCCTCATATTGAATTCAGGCTCATCAACACGTCCCAGCAGCAAATCCTTGCTGTGAACGAACCCGATAATGTTTTCGATACTGCCATCATATACAGGGTAGCGGGTGTACATATTATCTTTGACTATTCGCATGATTTCTTCACGAGGCAGATTGACATCTATCCCCACCATCCGGGTTCGTGGCACCATTATTTCCCTGACTACGGTATGGGTGAACTCGAACATGTTTTCTATCACCTTGTGTTCAAGTTCACTCAAAACGCCAGTTTCGCCACCTTCTGATATGGTATGAAGCAGTTCTTCCCGTGTAACAAAAGCCTGACCAGCTTCAGGCTTGACTCCGAATAATGCAAGCACCGCCTTATTCGAGACGGTCAATATTTTAACCGCGATACCAGCGACTTTTGAAAGGAAATTTATTGGCTTTGCCACGAACAGAGACATGCGGTCGGCATATTGCAACCCGATGGTTTTGGGTGCCAGTTCTCCCAAGATGAGCGAAAAATACGAGACCAATACGACAACGAGACCAATGGAGAGAGGTTCGGCAATCTGGCGGATAAACTCGAGTCGAGATGAACTCATGATTGGTTTCAGGTACTCGACTGCGGTTGCACCTCCGACAGCAGATGCCAGTGACCCAACGACTGTTACCCCAATCTGCACCGTTGCCAGGAAACGATGAGGGTCGTTCTGGAGTTGTTCTACAACCGTTGCCCTGGTATCTCCATCGGAAACCAGTTTGGCAATTGTGCTTTTTCGGGCAGATATGATGGCCAGTTCGGAACCGGCAAAGAATCCATTGGCGAGTATCAGAAGAAAGATGACTGCAAGTTCTAAGAATATTGATTCCATTTGATTCCTTAATGGCCATGACGGTGATGAATATCAGGCCAGTGGACATGCGAATGGTTCATCGGCTCGTGTACATGAGGATGGTCGTGAACACCCCCATGTTCCTTACCTACATGCTCATGCGCATGGTGCTCATCATGCTCATGGGGATGTGAATGTTCCAACCGCTCATGATGGTGCTTGTGTCGGTGCATTTCGCCATAGAGGAAGAACATGCCGGAAAGCATGATCAACGCTGCAACCCAGTATCCAACGGATAGCCGCTCTCCGAGTAGAATTACCGAAAGCACCGTTCCTATGAATGGGCCTGATGCAAACCAGGTGCTTGTCCTGGCAGAACCTATCTCGCGTAGGGACTGAATAAACAGGACCAGGCTTGCGCCATAGCTGAATGCCCCGATGACAAGGGCTCCCGAGACTTGTAGCGCAGTGACCTGACTTCTAAACAATGTGAGGGAAAGAAGAATGTTGAAGAGACCGGCGCTCCATCCTTTAATGCTTGCCAGGAGGGTGGCGGGGATGGACTCGATCTCCCGTGTCAGATTGTTGTCGACCCCCCAGAGGGCGCACGCCGCAAGGACTGACAAACCAGGGATGGAGAGGCGCAGGCTGTCACCACCGGTAAACACGATGAGAATAGATGCGCCGACGATCAATACCTTCCCCAGCCATACTCTGGCACCGATGTTTTCGTGGAAGATCAGCCATGCCAGAAGTGTCGTTGCCACGGCCTCGAAGTTCAAAAGCAGTGACACTTCACTCGCTGTGCCGTGGCGTATGCCATACGCGAGAAACAACGGAGCAATTACGCCTCCGGACAGAATCGCACCCACTAGACATGCCCTTTGTCGAGATGAAAGCAACCGCAGTGCATGATAGCTGCTACTCTTCTGATAAAACGCGACTCCGGTCAGGCCAATCCCTGACCCGAGATAGAGCAGTCCGGCGAGGAGCGAGGACGGCATATCCCCAACGAAGGCCTTGCAGGCAACCGGCGATATCCCGAACAGAATCGCGGAAAGCAGGGCGGTTTTTATGGTGTTATTCTTCATGGCGCCTATTCTTGATGATAGCTAACTCCAGCCACTGCGTTACGAGGTGATGCACCCAATCTAGTTGTCCGACGCAAACACGAGACTTGCCGAAGAGAGGACTACCAGTACCGACCCCACATTATGGACAACTGCCCCCATGATCGGAGTGAGGTATCCTGCGCCGCTGGCAACTACTGCAACGACGTTGAAGAACATGCCAAAAGCAATGTTCCATTTGATTGTAGTCGTCATCCGTCGGCTCAACCGAATCAGGAATGGAATCTTGGAGATATCGTCCTTCATCAGCGCTATGTCGGCTGTCTCCAAGGCAACATGTGCCCCGGCGGCTCCCATGGCGATGCCGACATTGGCGACGGCAAGGGCCGGGGCATCGTTGATGCCGTCCCCGATAAATATTACAGAGTTGTTCTGCTGTTGAAAGTCTTCAATAGCGTCAAGCTTGTCCTGCGGTTTCAAACAAGACCAGAATTGGGTGATCCCGACCGAGTCAGCCACGCGCTTGACCGATTTCTCATGGTCACCTGAAAGAATCCCGACCTTGCTGATTCCAAGTGACTTCAAGTTTTGTATGGTTGCCGCAGCCGATTCACGGACATGGTCGGCAACGCTCAGTACCGCCAGGGGCTTACGCTCCTCGTAAATAACCAGTGGAGTAGCCCCGTTTTCCTTGAATGAATCCAGATGGCTTCTCAATGCTATCGGAACCTGCATGCTGCCACCGCCCAGATAGGCGCTCCCGACCTCAACGAGATGGCCCCCTACCTGGGCACGGACACCGAGGCCGATTTCGGTGAACATATCCTCCGCATTCTGGACTGTTACCCGGGCATAATGCGCCGCTTTCAGAACGGCACGGGCAAGCGGATGGGTACTGTGCTGCTCCACGCTGGCCGCTTTTGCCAGGACATCATCCCTTGATACACCATCAACAGTAACAATCGAATCGACTCGGGGCTTGCCTTCGGTAAGGGTGCCGGTCTTATCGAACAGGACAACATTGGCCCGGCCAACCTCCTCCAGGTAACCGCCACCTTTGACGAGAATACCGGCCCGTGCGGCCCTGCCGATTGTGGCAACTATAGCCGTCGGTGCGGCGAGAATCAAAGCGCAGGGGCAGCCGACAATCAACACGGCAATGGCCCTGCTAACATCGTGGGTAGCCAACCAGGTAATACCGGTACAGAGCAGGATCGCAGGAGTAAACCATTGGGCATACCGGTCAACAATTCTGACCCCTTTTGGCTTATGAGCCTCGGCATCCACCACCAACTTGATGACCTTGCTCAACGTGGTGTCATCTCCTACCCGAATCGCTTTCATCTCGATGACACCGTTCTGGTTCAACGTACCGGAACTAAGGATGTCACCAACCGTTTTCTCAACAGGGATCGGTTCACCGGTCATGCTCGACTCATCAACAGCCGTAATCCCTTTGGTGACATGGCCGTCTACCGGAATACGCTCACCGGGCTTTACCAGGAGGAGGCTTCCGACCCGCACCTGCTCCAGAGGGACAACTTGCTCCCTGCCATCGACCATGACTGTTGCGGTTTCCGGTGCGATGTCAATAAGGCCCTGAATTGCCTTTCGGGCTGATTCACTGGTGGCCTGTTCGATAAGCGACCCCAATACCATGACAAAGCTGACGACCGCCGCGGTCAGAAACTCGCCTTGTATCAGGCTGGCGACGATGGCAATGCTTACCAGTTCATCAACATTGACTCTCCGCTCCATCAACCCCTGGATTGCCCCCCAGACGATCGGCAAGCCATTAAGGGCCACCGAACTGAGGGCAAGGAGAGTAGTGACATACGAAGGGGCAAGCCCGTTCCTCCCCAGCCAGAAACTGGACAGAGCCAGAACGCCGGCAAGCGCAGTTCGATGAAACTCCCGTGACTGCAACAATTCCTGATAAACGCCTTGGTGCGAAAAACGACCGATCATAGCAACAGAATCCCCCTACTTGCTGAACTTGTTGAATATTTCGATCACCTGATGGATCAGCTCGTCATTGTCAGATTTGTCTCTGACAGCATTTGAAACGCAACCTTTCAGATGATCTTCGAGGATCACCATGCCGAGAGAGCGGATAGCACCACTCGTGGCGGCAATCTGTTTCAGTGTATCGAGACAGTCACGGTCATCCTCTACCATCTTGCGAATACCTCTAACCTGCCCCTCTATCCGATTGATTCTTGAAAGCAGTGCTTTGTGATCGTCCCCACAAAGTGCCATTATACACCTCCAATATACACATACTTAGTATATGTATATTCTCAGTCTACCAACAAGTCAATTAACATTTCATAACCAGCCATAATATTATCAGCGTGTTTCACAATGTTTCCAGTAAGTCATGCATTCTTTAGCATCCTTGCTTCTTCATTCCCTCCTTACCGGCCGCAAGCAGTCACGCCAATCTTCAGCGTCCTCACATAAAATCGGTTCCCCCTGAAGGTTCCCCCCAATTTTCTGATCGTCCTTGAAGACCGCTTCGCTTTGTAATGCCTCCCTGCGTCCGTCCAGTCAGTCAATACGGCGCTACGGCTATTGGTCTGCTTGGTTTTTGTCCGTGCAGATCGTTCCCAACCTTGAGTTTCGTGCCCCTCAGCTGATGTGAAGGGGCGACGGAAACTCAAGGAACAAGGGAACGACACCAAATCACGCACGAACAAAAACGAATTCACCAGAGCCAGGGGGGCTCGGGAAATCTAAGGAACAAAGGGGGCGCAGGCAATGACAAACGAAATCAGAATCTACGTAGCGAAACTGGCGAAGTACAACGAGGGGATTTTGAAAGGCGCATGGATAAACCTTCCAGCCGCTGACTTGTGGGAGCAGGTGCGGGCAATTCTTGGAGATGAGGAGGAGTATGCAATCCACGATTTTGAAGCGCCGTTTCATATCAGCGAATATGCAAGCCTGGATGATTTGAACGGCATAGCAACCCACATCACCAATGATTACGACATGGAGCGCTTCGCATTCCTCGTTTACCAAGGCTATGACTATGATTACGCCTTTCAGAATTACGAGGACGTGACCTGTTACCGGAACATGAACCTTGAAGAGGTGGCAGCAGAAATGGTGGAAGAAGGACTTTTCGGAGACATTGCCGACAACTGAGATCGGTTGGCAATAGTAGACACCATGTCTAAGCCGCTTTTGTCTTGTAGTAATGAATCTGAAAAGCAGCGGGGGAAAGATTACCTAGCTTGGCATGCCTCCGCTGCCGGTTCTAAAAGATCTCGATGTATTCCCTGATGTCACGTATTGCCTCAGCCCGTGTCCGGTAGTGCCTGTGATGAACGAGTTCGGTTTTAAGGGTACCGAAGAAGCTCTCCATGGGGGCGTTATCCCAGCAGTTGCCCTTGCGGCTCATGGATGTGAGGATACCGAATTGTCGAAGCAGCTTTCGATAGCTTTTGGAGCAATACTGACTGCCCCGGTCAGAGTGGTGAATCAGCCCCTTTGGTGGACGCTTCGCTGTTACAGCGTGGAACAATGCTCTGCCTACCAGGTCCTGCGTCATTCTGGCTGCCATGTCGTACCCAACGATCTCGCACGTGCACAGATCCTTGATTGCCGCCAGATAAAGCCAGCCTTCATCGGTGGGAATGTACGTAATGTCGGCAACCCAGGCGGTGTTAGGAGTAGGGATGGCGAAGTTTTGTGCCAAAAGATTCGGCGCTACTGGCAGATTGTGGTTCGAGTCAGTCGTCGCCTTGAACTTCCTTTTCTGTCGGCATTTCAAACCAAGTTGTCGCCTCAGCCGCTTGAGTCGGTGGATGCCGACAGTAATGCCGTCTATCTCGGACAGTTCCTTCTGGATCTTTTCCGCTCCATAGGTGCCACGTCCACGTTCGTGAGCCGCCTTGATCGTTGGCTTGAGCAGTTCATCTTCCTGTTTTCTGGCCGACGGTGCCCGGCGTTTCGTAGCGTAGTAACCACTCCGGGATACTTCGAAAACTTCGCATATAACGCCGACTGGATACCCATGAGATTGCCGCAATTCATCTATCATCGCGTACCGTGCTGCGGCCCCTTCGCAAGATACGCCATAGCCTTTTTTAGGATATCCTTTTCCAACCGGGCTTCCGCCAGCTCTTTCCGTAGCCGGGAAACTTCAGCCTCAAGCTCGCTGACGGATCGTGTCCCTGGTCCCGACAAGTTACCCTCTTTGTGCCGTTTCACCCAGTTCTTCAGCGTCTGGGGGCAGACGCTCAGGCGACGGCCGGCCTCTGCCAGCGTTAGTCCGCCGTCAACAACGAGGCGTACCGCCTCTTCTTTGAATTCGGCGGTAAAAAACTGCTTGGGAATCTTTTCCAATGGTCACCTCCTGAGGTTTGCAGCTTACCACAGTTGGTGTCCACTATTCCCAGCCTAACTCAAATCACCGAAGGTGGAAATTGTCACCCACAGGATGTTGGAGATTACCGTTGACGAGCGCCACATAAGCAAATTCAAGCAGTCGGTCAAGACCTTCATTCATGGCAACTTTCCCCTGAAGTACAAGATTACGGAGCTTGACCGGCTCGTCGGGTCATTCGTGTATTCCGTCCGCTATGCCCGGAACGGCTTTGAACAGGTACTTTCACTATCTCGCTGGCTGGGCTACCGGCTCGCTCCCTTGTGCGCCGAAGCAGAGGTGAAGGCCAGGATAAAGCCTGATTACCTCTATGACCTTGTTCCACGCCTGCCGGATATCATGCTGAACAAGTTTCTGATGAGTGGCGATTACCGGCGCTATTACCGTCGCCCCAACTTCTTCTATGACCCCCACGAGCACGACGAGCTGACACTTGTTCGCTTCATGTCGCCATTTAGGGAAGGAGGTGAATAGTCATGGATACACGTCACCGTAAGGACATCAGTTTTGCCGATTTGTCACTGCTTGCGCAGGTCGTATGCGCCCTGAACAGGGTGCGCATAAAATCTGTATCGCCCGTGTACGAGCTTGGAGAAACCGACATGCTCCTTCCCCGCTGGGTAGAGGGCGACAACGGATGGGAGCTGTCCAGGTACAAGGTAGTGCGGCAGGAGGCTCTGGGTATCACCTGTAACGGGCTGCGTAAGGCCTGCAAGGGCTATATGAAAGTTGAAATGAAGTCTGTCCTTGACCTTCTCTACCGGCTTTCAGTGATTGCAGTTACCCCAGATGCCAGGGTAGGCGAAGAGCCGCACTTCAGGCAGTCGTTCAGCGGGTCAAGTAAGACGAATGCAGCTATTTTCGGTGCTGGTTACATGACGGAGTTCGTGAAGGCGGGATTCATCATCGAAAAACGCCGGGCAATTGGTGGATTCATTTAGGACTATCCCATGGATTCACGCCCGCCCGAACATATGTCAGTTGAGCAGCTATTGGAGAGGCTGGTTGTCAGTCTCTCCGGCAGCCGCATCGAGCAACCGGCTTTGGAGATTATCACCCTGGAGCAGTTTGCCGCTCGTATGCAGGTGGGGGAAACGACTGTCTGGAAATGGATACGTTCCGGAAGGCTCAGGCCGGGGCGGCACTATATCCAAGTTGAACGGGTCATCCGGTTTCACTGGTGCCGGGAGCTTATTGAACGGCTTCTTGAGGATTGCCAGGAGGTTGGCGACGAGGAAACGGTTGTTGCCAGCGAAGAACCGGCAGCTCCGGAGTCCCGCAAGCGCCACCGGTACGGTTCGAGGATCAATTTTGATGTTTGACGGGGAGGACGGCGGCGCGATGCATAGCTAACTAGCCGATTTATTTGACAAATAACCACTTTTATGCTATCTTTCGCCTATCCATAGCCGGATAGAAAGGAGGATAGCCTATGGAGAAATGACATGAAAAAAGTTTTCAATTTGCAGTCTGTCGAGACGAAGCCGAATTTCGGTTCAATCGTCAAAATGAAACGTTCCACTTTCCTTTACATCGACATCTATTATCATGACCGCCGGGTCAGAATGTCGTCAGGTCTCACCGACACGGCAGAAAACCGGGAAAAGCTCACCCAGTTCCTTAACAAGATTGGCGAGAAAATCAAGTTGCGGACGTTCCGCTTTGCGGAGACGTTTCCTGATGCCGACAACGGGCTGAAAAGGTATTTCTCGGAGAAGGAGCAGGGGGAGTACCACCCTGAGCCGGAACATGTGACGTTCGGTGCTTATGTAAAGCAATGGATGGAAACAGTGCTTCCCAAGTTCTCCAAGGGGAAGCAGGACGATTACCGGAAGGACATCAACTATTGGCTCCTGCCACATTTCAGCAAGCTCCCATTTGCCCGTATCACCGGGGTAAAGCTTCGGGAGTTTGTTGACAACATGTGCTGGCAGGACGGGAAGAACAAGGGCAAGTCCCTGTCTGCCCATCGCAAGCGCAATGTGCTGATACCGCTCAAGGCGATTTTTGAGGATGCCTGCGACGAGTACCAGTGGGATTTGCGCGACCCGTTCCGGGCGGCCAAGAAGCAGATTCGGGAAACCGGCGTTCAGGACGTGAAGCAGGAGCGGGAAATCTTCCTGTTCAGAGAGTGGCAGCAGTTCCTTGACAACATGGACCCGTATTACCATCCGGTAACGGAAATCCTCCTGATGACCGGGATGATTGCCAGCGAGATTCGGGGTTTCAGAAAAACCGACATCGCCCCCCAAATCCTTCAGGTACGCAATTCCATTGTGAAGGGAGAGGAGAAAGAGAAGCTGAAGACTCAGTACCGGAAAAGGGATATCCCGATGACAACCGCCATCAGGAAACGGCTCATGACGGCAGCTTCGGCATCACCGGGAGAATACGTCTTCACAATGAAAGACGGCAAGCCCTTTGACTCCGGCTCGTTCCGGAAGACCATCTGGAATCCGGCGCTGAAGGCAGCAGGTTTGACCAACAAGGTGCCGTATTCCTGCCGTCATTCTCTGGTGCAGTGGGCGCTGGTTGTCGGCATGACTCCGGTACGACTGGTGGAGGTCATGGGACATCGGGACAAGAAGATGATATTCGGGGTGTACGGGAGGTATCGTCAGGGGCTTGTGGAAGAGCGGCTGGCAATCATGGAGTATCTGGGGGAAGACTTCCTGAATCCTGAAAAAGCTGCGGCCCTTGTTACTCACAGTGAGACCTACAGTGAGACACAAGAGCCGAAAGATGCTAACTACTTGAAAGTAGTGGGTATTTAACTGGAGCGGGAAACGGGATTCGAACCCGCGACTTCAACCTTGGCAAGGTCAATTTTAGATATTTGCAAATAGATCGTTATATGTCTTTATATTATATAACATGCTTAAATAAAAGCAATTTGTATGTAATTCATAAAAACGCAAATTACTGTTTACATCATAATAAGACATATAATGGTAATGCGATAAGGCACGAATATGAGACTTAAAAATTCTATAAATTGAACACAACCCTGATTTGTGATATCCTCTTTTTGATTTGAATTTGCTCAGAACTGGCAGACCCTAGGAACTTAATAGGTGCCGGCAATTTCAATAATCTATGAAGCAGGGTGTCTCATGGACGATTTGAAGTTTCGTTGGGAACGAGTTTCGATAGATTTAATCCGCCTGGAAATGAATAGCGGCGATGATCCGCTTTGTTATAATGAGAAGCTCTACTTACTTAAAAAAACCGAAATATTTACTGACCAGGCAATCCAACTTTTACTGAAACTCCATCCCATTTTCGTTGTCCGCAAAAGAAATCTTTATTGGGTTGTTGCTGGAGCCCGTACCTTTGTAGCTGCGGCACATTCAGTGGATCCGAAAAAGAAAATACTAATTGCAGTGCTTGAAAGAACCACAAATGAACAACTGCAAAATCTCAGGTATTATGACTTGGCGGTTACTCCATTGTTATTGTCATTTGCTGGCTCTGCTTCGGATATTTATAACCACTGCAATTCTGCGCAGCCAAATCAGCAAAGCCTACCGCTATTGAATTCTTCGCTGCGCTCTTTTGCAGCCGCGTTGGGAAAATCGCCTTCTGCTTTATGCGTACCGAAGGTTAAGAGTAGTATCAAGCAGAATCCAAATACTGCAGCTGAAGCTGATAAATGAGCAGCCTACCTGTAACATCACAGGAAAAATCTCCCGCCGGTATACACGATCAGTGGTCACTATTGTTCTCCGCAATACAGCACCGCCATGTTGACCGCGAAGTCTTTGATGAGTTGCACACTCTCATCGCCCCGCCGCCTGAATTGAAATCATTTGCCACTGTTGCTGCTAATCTGATCCGAATCCTTGCTTGCATAAAATCAATTTTATCGTTTGAGACAAAACCTGATCGTGATTTGCGCAGAAAACTCTCCTTTTGGATATCATACTGTGAGGCGATAGTTTCCATCCAAAAAAACATAGAGCTGGTCATGCCAGGATTCTGTGAAAAAGGAAAAGCTCCTGATCATCCACCTCAGCGTGGCGAATACATCTCTCACCCCTTGTATGTAGCGCTCTGGTGCTCAGTGGCTGATCCTGCACTCTCTAAGCACTATGTTCTTCTGCAGGCGTATCTGTGTGTCAATCGGCATTGAATTTTGACCCACCATAGGCGTGTTTTTTGACCCACCC
>CALMBF010000182.1 GCA_937860145.1 uncultured Geobacter sp. | reverse complement strand
GAAGCCGAGCTTCTCCAGCACCGGCAGGGTGAACTTGATCATGATGGGGGGGCCGCAGACCAGGGCGATGGTGTTCTCCGCCTTGGGCGCCGCCTCCTCAAGGATCGTCGGGACGAAGCCGACCTTGCCGTCCCACTCCGGGCCGTTGCCCCCCGGGTCCACGGTCTTCACCAGGTTCACGTCGCTGCGCTCCTGCCACTCCTTGAGCTCCCGCTTGTAGACCAGGTCCGCCTCCGTCCGGGCGCCGTAGACGATGGTGATGTCGCCGAACTTCTCCCGCTGGTCCAGGGCGTTCCAGATCAGGGTCCGCAAGGGGGGGAGCGCAATGCCGCCGGCCACGAAGACCAGGTTCCTGCCGTAGAACTCCTCGATGGGGAAGGAGTTGCCGTAGGGGCCGCGCACCCCGACGGTGTCCCCCACCTCCAGGCGGCGCAGGGCATCGGTCACCCTCCCCACGGCCCGGTAGCAGCACTCGATGTACCCTTTCCGGGTCGGGGACGAGGCGATGCAGAAGGTCGACTCGCCGAAGCCGAAGGCCGAGTACTCGGCGAACTGCCCCGAGCGGAAGGAGAAGCTCTCCCGCACCTGCTCGTCCTGGAACACCAGCCTGAAGGTACGGATGTCCGGGGTCTCGTCGATGATCTCCTCGATGGTGGCGAGAAAGGGCTTGTAGATGTTCTTGTCAGGTATGCACATATGTTTGAACCCTGTAACCACGAAGGGCACGAAGGAACACGAAGGAAAAACTAAACAAAAAATCTAAAATCCGTAAGAGGTTAACACCTTAACTCTTTAGTCTCTTTCTTCGTGAAACTTCGTGTTCTTCGTGGTTGCTGTTTTTGAAGTTATTTACTGCTTATATCCTGGACAATGGCGGCGATATCGATCCCCACCGGGCAGGCGCGGACACACCGTCCGCAGCCGGTGCAGAGGGTCTGGCCGAACTTGTCGTCGTAGTACTTGAACTTGTGCATGATCCGGTTGCGGTACCTCTGGGGCTGCACGTCCCGGGGGTTGTGGCCCGAGGCGTGGTTGGTGAACTTGCCGAAGCCGCAGGCGTCCCAGTGCTTGCGCCGTTTACCCTTCCCCTCGGACCCCTCGTCGTTGATGTCGAAGCAGTGGCACGCCGGGCAGATGAAGGCGCAGGCGCCGCACCCCACGCACCTCGCGGCGATCTCCTTCCAGAAGTCGCTCTCGAAGTTCTTGTCCAGCCACTCCCGGATCTTTACCAGGTCCAGCTTCTCCATCTCCGGCGTGGCCAGGGGGAGTGCCGTCCCCCCCTCCTCGTCGCCGAACAGGGCCTTGTGCTGCTCCACCAGGAGCTTCCCCTTGTCGGTGATCACCTGGCAGCGGAACTTGTTCCCTTCCAGCGGGATGAGGAACAGGTCAGACCCCCGCGTTTCGGAGGGGGAGTAGCCCACCGCCGTGCAGAAGCAGGCATCGTCGGCCTTGGTACAGGCCAGGCCGATGATCGTCGTCTTCTTGCGCCGCTCCAGGTAGAACTCGTCGTTGTAGTCCCAGGAGAAGACCGCATCCAGGATCCCCGGTGCGGCGGCGTCGCAGGGGAGTGCCCCCACCAGTACGGTTGACGGCAGACGGGCGAGGTCCACGTCCGCCACGGTCATCTTCCCCTCCTTCTTCTCGTAGGAGAGGATATCCTCGCAGAGGGGGAAGAAGGTCTCCTTGGCCGAGCGGCGGGGAAGGCTCCCGAGGACCAGCTCGCTGCCGGCTGAGAGGGGTTCGTACAGGGTCAGGTCGCCGGCGGCTTTCGGGCCGACCACCCGGGTCCCCTGGGTGACGAGGGTATCGATGAGGATGCGGAGGTTAGCTTCTGTGATGGTATTGGGCATAAGAACTCTTGGGTTCGGGGCTCGGGGTTCGGGGCTCAGGGTCGAGGCTTTTGATGCCGCCTTTGCCCTGAGCCCCGAGCCCTCAGCCCTGAGCCGGTTTTTATTTTATAAAGCTCTGGTCGTCGTCTTCCTTGTACTGGGCCAGGGGCCCCTTCTCCTGGGGGTGCATCCCCGCCTCCTGGCCGTAGAGCTCCTTCAGCTCCCTGGCCATCTTCCGGTTGAGGAGGTTCAGGGGGATGTCCATGGGGCAGGAGCGCTCGCACTCGGCGCAGCCGGCGCAGCGGCCGGCCAGGTGCATGGCCCGGACGATGTGCCACCCCATGTTCCCCGCCGGCCGTGGCGTGGTCTCCACCCCCTGGGGGCGGTTACGGTCGCAGAGGCACTGCTCGCAGTAGCAGAAGGGACAGACCTGGCGGCAGGCCATGCAGCGGATGCAGCGGGAGAACTGCTCCTTCCAGAAGGCCCAGCGCTCCGCCGGGGTCATGGCCTCCAGCCGGGCCAGCTCCGCCGACTCCAGGGCCTCCAGCTCCGGGAGCTGGGGGAGGGTGCCGAGGGTGACATCCACCCCTTCCGGCATATGCACCGAGCACTCCCGGCACTTGCGGGCGATGGTCGCGGCGGTGAGGGGCTCGGCCGGGGCGACCCCGGTGCCGTGGACCCCGGCGCAGGCGATGCCGATGATGTACAGGTTCTCCCGCTTCAGCTGGGACTCCCCCATGAGGCCGGCCAGGGCCTTCAGGTCGCACCCCTTGGCCACGATGGCGATCTTCCCTGCCTTCTTCACCTCTTTCTTCGCCTTGGTCAGGTAGAGGGCGAGGTTGTTCACGGAGGCCGGGGCGAAGAGCAGGGTCTCGGCCGTGGCCGCGTCGGTGACGATGGTCGGCAGGGCCGAGCCCTTCCGGCGGCCGGGGGTGTAGCCGATCACGGCGGTCACCTCGCCGGCTTCCAGCAGGCGTTTCGCCTCGCTGCGGATGGCGGTCGAGACGGCTTCGTAGTAGGTTGCATCGACTAATTGAGTCATGAAAGAACCTTTAACGTCTGAGAGTCACAGTCGGTATCGCGCGGAGACGCGGAGACGCAGAGAAAATCAAAATTCCGGGGTAACAATGTACAATTCGTGATTCAGGTTTCAGCCGTTCTCTGCGCCTCTGCGTCACTGCGCGAGAAATGGATGGTTCAGATTGCCTCGTATGCTTCCTGCAGCTCCGGGGTATCGAGCTTCCCGGACCAGCACTCCTCCAGCTCCAGCTCCTTGAACTCCTGCATCGGCCCCATGCTGCGGACCCGCTCGGTGAGCTCCGTGACCACCTCCACCCACTTACCCCCTTCCGCGGCGGAGACCCAGGAGAACTGGAGCCGCTCCAGGTCGACGCCGATGAACTCCAGGAGTTTGCGGAAGGTGGCGAAGCGCCTTCTCGCATGGAAGTTGCCGGCCATGTAGTGGCAGTCCCCGGGGTGGCAGCCGGAGACCAGGATACCGTCGGCCCCCTTCTGGAAGGCGCGCAGGATGAAGACCGGGTCGATCCGCCCGGTGCAGGGGAACTTCAGCACCCGCACGTTGGGGGGGTACTGCATCCGGGAGGTGCCGGCCAGGTCCGCCCCGGCGTAGGTGCACCAGGTGCAGACGAAGGCTACTATCTTCGGTTCGAAGTCGTGCTTTGTATGGACTGTCTGTGCTGTCATATCTGTCCTTGCCTTAGTAAACG
>CALMBF010000181.1 GCA_937860145.1 uncultured Geobacter sp. | reverse complement strand
GCCCCCCGTCGTGGCCCCCCTGCAGCAGGAACCTCACAACCCTCCACCCGAAAGGCCGGTTACCACACAACCGGAGCCGGTCCCGGCGCTCCCCTCGCCACCTATCGTCATCATTCACCCCGAGGAACCGGTACCATCAGGGGTGAAAGCCGTGGCGCCACCCGGCCAGGAGACTGACAGGACCGCACCCTTCCCGGATGCGCTCCACATACGCGGCACGGTTTACCGTGAAGATGTCCGGTGGCAGGACAAGGTCCAGCTCGACGGCTGGGTCACCGTCGCGCCTCAGGCGACCCTCACCATCACACCGGGGACGACCGTGCGCATGAGCCCCGGCTGCGGCATCCACATCCTGGGCCGCATTGCCGTGAACGGCTCGGCGGAAAACCCGGTTCTCATCACCCCCCTCAGCCGTGAACCGTCCCGGGGTGAATGGCGCGGCATCGTCCTTTCGGGGAGCGAAAAGAAAAACATCCTCCAGCACCTCCGCATCGAAGGGGCGGAGACAGCCCTGCTTGCCCGCTTCTCCTCCTTTTCCGCACGGGACGTCACCATCAGCAGCACCGTCACAGCCCTCCAGCTTCAGGAGAGCGTCGCGACCCTGAAGGACGCCCGGATCACCAGGAATGGCAGCGGTATCGTGGCTGCCAACAGCGAACTCACCCTCGACACGGTCCGCCTAGAGAGCAACCGCAACGGCATTGCCCTCCGCGCCTCCTCCCTCATGGCCAGCGATGTCACCCTCACGGACAACGGACAGAACGGCTTGACTGCCGAAGATGCCCAGGTGAGACTCGAACGTTTCGTTGTCAGGGGCAGCGAGACGGGTGCCCGGATAACGAGGGGAGAAGGGACGATTACCCAGTCGACCTTCCGGGACAACGTCGAGACAGGGTGTGTGCTGTCCGCGTCCCGGATAAAGCTGAACGGCAACCGTTTCTCCGGCAACAGGATCGGCCTGCAGACCGGCGACCATCTGCCGGTGCTCTGGGATAATGCGTTCGTCGACAATACAAGCTATAATCTGTTATACCTTGGCGAAGAGACCTTCTATGCCGGCGGTAACTGGTTCGGCTCCGCCAGCAGGGAACAGAGCGAAAAAACGGTGTTCAGCAAGCACGCCGGTGCCGTACAGACCGACCCCCTGCTGGCAGCGGACCCCCTTGCCAACGACTGACGGCAGCAGAGCGAAAGACAGACCCAATGTCAATTTACCTCGACAACGCAGCAACGACATTTCCCAAGCCCGAAGAGGTCTACCGGGCCGCTGACCGTACCCTGAGGGCCGTTGGCGTGGCACCGGGTCGCGGCGGCCACAGCCGGTCCGTCGAAGCGGCCCGGATTGTTTTCCAGGCACGGGAGGCTCTGGCAGAGCTTCTCGGCATCGGCGAGTCGAGCCGCATCGTGTTCACCCACAGTGCCACAGAGGGACTCAACCTTGCCGTCAAGGGGCTGGTAAGACCCGGTGACCATCTGGTAACCACCTCTATGGAGCACAACTCCCTGGCCCGGCCGCTTCATCATGCCGCAGCGACCGGCGTCGAGGTGACCTGGGTGCAGAGCGATCCCGCAGGGTACGTGACAGCCGCGCAGATCATGAGTGCACTGCGTCCCGAGACGAAACTGGTGGCCATGACCCACTGCTCCAACGTGACCGGCGCGGTCAATCCGGTGGAGGAGATAGGCCCTCTGCTCAGGGAGCGGGGAGTCCGCTTCCTGGTCGACGGCGCCCAGAGCACGGGCAGCTACCCCATCGACGTGGATGCCATGCAGATAGACCTGTTTGCCGCGCCCGGCCACAAGGGGCTCTACGGCCCGCCGGGGACCGGCTTCCTCTATATTGCCCCGGGGATAGAGCTCGAACCGCTCCTCCACGGAGGGACCGGCAGCGGTTCATCGGAATTGACCCAGCCCGTTTCGCTCCCCGAACGCTACGAAAGCGGCACCGTGAATACTCCCGCACTGGCCGGCCTGCTTGCCGGTGTCGAATTTGTCGCCGCCAGGGGTGTTGCATCCATCCATGCCTTCGAGATGGCTCTGGTTGACCGCATGATCAAAGGCCTGGCCGCCATCCCCGGGGTGACGGTGTATACCCCGGATGACGGGAGGCCGCGCTGCGCCGTGGTCTCCTTCACCATTACCGGCATGGATCCGTCGCATATCGGCTTTGTACTCGACCACCGTTACGGCATCGCCGTCCGGGTCGGCCTGCACTGCGCCCCCCTTGCCCACAAGTCCATCGGCACCTTCCCCCTGGGGACGGTCAGGGTCAGCCCGGGCCTGTTCAACACCGAACAGGATATCGACCGGTTCGTGGCAGCTGTCGCCGAACTTGCCGGAACAGCACGTTGAGTCATCTCCGGGGCGCATTCCCCATCAAAGGAGTTCCGCAATGAAACATACCCTGCGCTGCCTTGCCGCGTTGTCGTTCACGGTACTGGTCGGCTGCTCGATTGCCCCCGAAAGAACTGTGACCAGGCAGGATCTTTACAAGACAAACATCTTCTCCGAATTCACCATCAAGGATTCTCCTGAAAGCGTTCTCGCTACCCTCAATCGTGAAGGCGAAGCCGTGCTGGAGGGTAAAACCCGCTTCGGCGACGAATATTACATCAAGCTGCTCGCCACGAGCACCGGGCTGAAACTGCGTTTCTACGCCAAGTAAGCGAAAGGATTTCCATGAAAACTTTTGTTCTCGATACCAATGTCCTGCTGTACGATCCCTACGCTCTCTACCGGTTCCAGGAGAACACCATTGTCGTGCCTATCACCGTGATCGAGGAGATCGACAAGTTCAAGAAGGACATGAACGAAACCGGCAGAAACGCCCGTCAGGTCTCGCGTCTCCTCGATGACTTCCGCTCCAGCGGGTGCCTCTCGAAGGGGATTTCTCTCCCCTCCGGCGGTATCCTGAGGGTTGAGATCTTCGAAGAAAGGGCCATCAGTGCCCTTCCTCCCGAGCTGCGCATCGACAAGGGGGATAACAGGATCCTGGCCGTTGCCATGGACATCAAGCACAAGGAAGACAAGTGCCCCGTCATCCTCGTGTCCAAGGATACCAACCTGCGCATCAAGGCCGATGCCCTCGGCCTGACCGCCGAAGATTACGAGTCCGACAAGGTGGAAATAGAGGATCTCTACAGCGGCATGACCGAGGTGGCCGTGGAGGCCGTCACGGTCGACACGTTCCATGGCCAGGGGTGGATCGCCCCCATGGCGAACATGCTCGCCAACCAGTACGTCACCATGACTGACGCTGCCAATGCCGCCCATTCCGCCTCCGGCCGCTACGATGCCACTCAGGAGAAGATCCTCCCCCTCCGCAAAGGGGGGAAGGACGGTATCTGGAGCATCTTCCCCCGCAACCGGGAGCAGAGTTATGCCCTGGACATGCTGCTGGACGACTCCATCAAACTGGTCACCCTTGTGGGCAAGGCTGGCACGGGCAAGACGCTGCTGGCGATTGCCGCCGGCCTGCACAAGGTTGCCGAGGAGAACGTCTACAACCGGTTACTGGTATCCCGTCCGGTGTTCCCCATGGGGAAGGATATCGGGTTCCTTCCCGGGGACATAGAGGAGAAGCTCGCCCCCTGGATGCAGCCGATCTTCGACAACGTGGAACTGCTCCTCTCCGGGCACGAGGCTGAAAAGCGCCACAGCAAGGGATACAAGGAACTGGTGGCGATGGGAATCATGGAGATCGAACCACTCACCTATATCCGCGGACGTTCCATCCCCAACCAGTTCATGATCGTCGACGAGGCACAGAACCTCACCCCCCACGAGATCAAGACCATCATCACCAGGGCGGGGGAGGGGACCAAGATCGTTCTTACCGGTGACCCCTACCAGATCGACAATCCCTACGTGGACTCTTCGAGCAACGGTTTAACGTATCTTGTCGAACGCCTCAAAAACCTCAAGATAACCGGACATATTACGATGACGAAGGGGGAGAGGTCGGAACTGGCCGAACTCGCTGCCAATCTTTTGTAAGTCACACTTTTCGCGCAGGCAGCCGGTTGCCCTCGGCTGTTCTTGTGCGGCGTAGCGCTGCTACGCCTCAGCGACCATCCTCGGGACGCCCAGCTCCTGCATCGAAAATTGTGACTTATTCAGAACCAATAATTCTCCTTAGCGGCAGCACTGCCTGAAAGAACTTCCTGAATATCTATGCTTTTACTCTGTATCGAGACATCCTGTGACGAGACCGCCGCGGCGGTCGTGCGGGACGGACGGACAGTCCTCTCCAGTGTCGTCGCTTCCCAGATCGACATCCATGCCGAATACGGCGGAGTGGTCCCGGAGATCGCATCCCGCAAGCACCTGGAGAGCATCGACTTCGTCGTCGAGCAGGCACTGAACGAAGCCGGCACTGCCATTGAGGACATGGAAGGGATCGTGGTAACCCGCGGACCGGGTCTGATCGGGGCACTGCTGGTCGGGGTCTGTACCGCCAAGGGGCTTGCCATCGGCAGGGGTATTCCCCTCGTGGCGGTCAACCACATCGAGGCTCACCTGCTGGCAATCCTACTTGAGCAGGAGGTGGCGTTCCCCTTCGTCGCCCTGGTCGTCTCCGGTGGACATACCCATCTTTACGAGGTCAGGGGGGTGGGGCAGTACCGTACCCTGGGCCAGACCATCGACGACGCGGCCGGCGAAGCCTTCGACAAGGTGGGCAAACTGATGGGGATACCCTATCCCGGTGGCGCCCATATCGACCGTCTTGCCGGCCAGGGAAACCCCCGCGCCATCAGTTTCCCCCGCCCCCTGCTCCACGACGGAAGCCTGAATTTCAGCTTCAGTGGCCTGAAAACCGCGGTCATGACACACCTGCGCCGCCATCCGGAATATGCAAGCCAGGCGCTGCTCCCCGACCTCTGCGCCTCCTTCCAGGAGGCGGTCTGTCAGGTGCTCACCGGAAAGGCGGCTTCGGCCCTGGAGCGCACGGGGTGCTCACGCCTGGTGGTTGCCGGTGGCGTTGCCTGCAACAGCGGTCTACGGAGCGCCATGAAGAATCTCGCCGAGAAGAAGGGGGTCTCCGTGTACTTCCCGTCGCCGGGCCTCTGCGCCGACAACGCCGCCATGCTCGGAGTACCGGGTGATTTCTACCACGAGCGGGGGATCACCGGCCTCGGTTTCGACGCCGTCCCGAACTGGCCGCTCGATACCATCAGCACAGAACTGGAGACGAGACCGTAGTGGGAACTATCAGGGCAGTGAAAATGCTGGGGCAGAACTTTCTCGTCGATCGCAACGTGGTCAACCGCATCATCGACCTGGTTGCTCCCCGTAGTGGCGATCATATCCTCGAGATCGGTCCGGGGCAGGGGGCGATGACCCGGGAACTGGTCTCCTCGGGAGCATCGGTGGTGGCGGTGGAACTGGACCGCCGCCTCGCGCCGCTCCTGGCAAAGGAGTTTGCCTCCCATAACAACTTTGCCGTCGTGGAAGCCGACATCCTCGACACCGACCTGCAGCAACTCCTCGGCAGCCGCAGCACCGCCCCCTGGAAGGTGGCGGCCAACCTCCCCTACAACATCTCCTCCCAGGTACTGCTCAAGTTCCTGGAAACGCCGCGCCTCTTCTCCCACCTCATACTGATGCTGCAGAAAGAGGTCGGTGACCGCCTGGCTGCGCCGCCTGCCTGCAAGGAGTACGGGATCCTTACCCTGTTCTGCCGCCTTCATTTCGATGTCACCCGGGAGTTCGTCGTCAAGCCCGGGGCATTCCATCCGGTACCGAAGGTCGATTCGGTGGTGCTCAGCTTCAGGCCGCTGGCAGCACCCCGGGCAGACGTGGGGGACGAACGCCTCTTCCGGCAGGTGGTCAAGGCATCCTTCAGCCAGCGCCGCAAGACCCTGTGGAACTGCCTCCGGTCGGCCGACCTGGTGGCTGACAGCGAGCGCCTGGCAGCCATACTCTCCACGGCCGGCATCGACGGGGGGCGCCGTGGTGAAACACTGACCCTCGATGAATTCGCCCTGCTGACACGAACGCTTCTGGCAGAGAGACATTCCGCGGGAAAATAGTGGAACCTCCTTGCGGTGCTGTGCTATAAATCCTTTTTACTTCAAGTAAGTCTGCGGAGTCTTTTTCATGAAAATATCAGTTATCGGAAGCGGTTATGTGGGTCTTGTGGCCGGTGCCTGCTTCGCGGAAAGCGGCAACAGCGTAACCTGTGTCGATATCGACGAAACCAAGATCGAAGGGCTCAAGCAGGGGATCATCCCGATCTACGAACCCGGCCTCAAGGAGATGATACTGCGCAACAGCGCCGAGGGGCGCCTTGCCTTCACCACGGACATCGAGGCGGCCGTCAAGGCTTCCCTCATCAACTTCATCGCCGTGGGAACTCCTCCGGGGGAGGACGGCTCGGCCGACCTTCAGTACGTCATCGGCGTTGCCCGCAACATCGGCCGGTTCATGCAGGGGTATAAAATCATCGTCGACAAGTCCACCGTGCCGGTCGGGACCGCCGACAAGGTGCGTGCTGCCATTCAGGAGGAGCTGAACAGTCGCGGCGTCTCGTATGAATTCGACGTGGTCTCCAATCCTGAGTTTCTCAAGGAGGGGGCCGCCATCGACGATTTCATGAAGCCGGACCGGGTCGTCATCGGCACGGATAACGTCAGGACCGCCGAAATCATGAAAGAGCTGTACGAGCCGTTCATGCGCAAGAACAACCGGATGATCGTCATGGATATCCGCAGCGCCGAGATGACCAAGTACGCTGCCAATGCCATGCTGGCAACGCGCATCTCCTTCATGAACCAGATCGCCAACCTGTGCGAATGCATGGGCGCGGACGTGGCAGCGGTACGGGAGGGGATCGGCTCCGATTCGCGCATCGGCTACGATTTTCTCTTCCCCGGACCGGGGTACGGCGGCTCCTGCTTCCCCAAGGACGTAAAGGCCCTCATCAAGACGGCGGAAGAGTGTTCGTACGATTTTCTCCTGCTCAAGGCGGTGGAAGAGGTCAACGAACGGCAGAAGAATGTTCTCTCCGACAAGGTGCTCACCCTGCTCGGCAACGATTCTCCGACGCCGCTTGCGGGGAGGACGATCGCCTGCTGGGGGCTCTCCTTCAAGCCGCGCACCGACGACATGCGTGAAGCACCCTCCCTGACGATCATCGAAAAACTCCTCTCTTTGGGCGCTCAAGTCCGCGTCCACGATCCCGAGGCCCTCAAGGAGGCGAAAAAGTTCTTCGGCGACCGGGTAACGTACAGTCACAACCAGTACGAAATCCTCAGCGATGCAGACGCACTGGTGATCATTACCGACTGGAGCGAGTACCGCAATCCCGACTTCGACCGGATTGCCGCTGAACTGAAGACGCCTCTCATCATAGACGGACGCAATCTGTACAAGCCAGAGCGGATGAAAGGGGCGGGATTCACCTACGTCCCCCTCGGTCGCAACGGCTCGGCAACCCAGACCATCGGCGGAGGGAAATGATGCGTGTCCTTGTCACCGGCGGCGCAGGCTTCATCGGTTCACACCTGTGTGAACGGCTGCTGTCAGACGGCCACGAGGTCATCTGCCTCGACAATTTTTTCACCGGCAGCAAGCAGAACATCAGCCACCTGCTGGACAACAGAAACTTCGAACTGATCCGTCACGACATCATCCAGCCGATCCTCCTCGAGGTCGACAGGATCTACAACCTCGCGTGTCCCGCCTCACCGGTGCACTACCAGTACAACCCGGTCAAGACCGTCAAGACAAGCGTGATGGGGACCATCAACATGCTCGGGATGGCAAAGAGGGTCCGGGCGCGCATCCTCCAGGCCTCCACATCAGAGGTCTATGGCGACCCCCAGGTCCACCCCCAGACCGAGGAGTACTGGGGGAATGTCAACCCCATCGGCATCAGGAGCTGCTACGACGAGGGGAAGAGGGTCGCCGAGACCCTGATGATGGACTATCACCGCCAGAACGGCGTTGACATACGGCTCGTGAGGATCTTCAACACGTACGGTCCCCGGATGGCTGAAAACGACGGCCGTGTCGTTTCGAATTTCATCATCCAGGCTCTCAAGGGGGAAGACATCACCGTCTACGGCGACGGCAGCCAGACCAGGTCTTTCTGCTACGTCGACGATCTGGTGAATGGCCTGGTGGCCATGATGAACCGTGACAGTTTCATCGGCCCGGTGAACCTGGGGAACCCTGCAGAGACCTCCATTCTGGAGTTTGCCGAGAGGATCATCTCCCTTACCGGCAGCCGTTCACGCGTCGTCTTCAAGCCGCTCCCGGCAGACGATCCGAAACAGAGGCAACCGGACATCACCCTTGCGGGAGAGAAACTCGGCTGGAAACCATCCGTCCCCCTGGAAGACGGTTTGAAGAACACCATTGCATACTTTTCCGGTCGCATGAAGTAGCAGAGGAGCCCAACGGCTATGCAGAAGCGGATGTACATCATTCCCGGTCTGGCAATCGCCTTCATACTGTACTTCACGGTCTTCGGCGAACGGGGACTGCTGCGCATCTATCATCTCAACAAGGAAAAACAGCAGGTACAGCAGCGCCTGGAAGCCATCAAAGGTGAGAACATGAAGCTGGTCCGGGAAGTCGATGCACTGAAGAACGACCGCCGCTACCTGGAGAGCATCGCCCGGCGGGATTTCGGCATGGTGCGCAAAAACGAGATCATTTACCAGTTCCCTGCCCAGCAGAAACCGGAAGAGGGTGCAAAGAAGCAGTGAAATCAGCGGATGGGTGCACGCTGGTGGCACCGGAAGATAGAGCCGCACGCGAAGGATAAGGAGCAGTTGTGACAATCAGAGAAAATGTCCGCGACATCGTCAAAACAGCGCTGGAGGAGTGTTACGCCTCCGGCTCTCTTGTCTCGGGACAGATACCGTCCATAGTCATCGAAACACCGGCAAACCAGGACCATGGCGATTTCGCCACCAACATAGCCATGCAGCTTGCCAAGGCCGAGCGCAAGGCTCCCCGGGCAGTTGCCGAAGTCCTTGTCGCACGGCTTGCCGAAACGTCCGGCATGTTCGCCCGTATCGAGATCGCCGGCCCGGGGTTCATCAATTTTACGCTGCAGAAACAGGCATGGCAGCAGCAGCTCCCGGCCATTGAATCCCGTGCCGGGGATTACGGTCGCTCGAATGCCGGGCAGGGGCGCAAGGTGCAGGTCGAGTTCGTCAGTGCCAACCCTACCGGCCCCCTTCACATCGGTCATGGCCGGGGAGCTGCCATCGGCGACACGATCTGCAGGCTGCTGGCAGCCACCGGGTGGGACGTGACCCGCGAATTTTACTACAACGACGCGGGCCAGCAGATAACCAACCTGGCCCTCTCGGTGCAGTCGCGCTGCCTCGGCATCGAGCCCGACGACCCCCGCTGGCCGTCGGACGGATACCAGGGCGAGTACATCAAGGATGTTGCCCGTGCCTACCTGGCAGGGGAGAGCGTTCATGCCGGCGACCAGGATGTGACGGCAGCCGGCGACGCAGCCGACCTCGAGGAGATCCGCCGCTTCGCCGTCGCCTACCTGCGCCGGGAGCAGGATCAGGACCTGCAGGCATTCGACGTGGGATTCGATCACTATTTTCTCGAATCGAGCCTCTACCGTGACGGGCTGGTCGAGAGCACCGTTCAGCGGCTCATCGACAGCGGCCACACCTACGAGCAGGACGGTGCCCTCTGGCTGAAGACGACCGACTTCGGCGACGACAAGGACCGGGTGATGCGCAAGACCGACGGCGGCTACACCTACTTCGTACCCGACGTCGCCTACCACCTGAACAAGTGGGAACGCGGTTTCGTCCGGGTCATTAACGAGCAGGGTGCCGACCACCACAGCACCGTCACCAGGGTACGGGCAGGACTGCAGGCCCTCGACGCAGGCATCCCCACGGGGTGGCCGGAATACGTGCTCCACCAGATGGTCACCGTCATGCGCGGCGGGGAAGAGGTGAAGATTTCCAAGCGCGCCGGCAGCTACGTGACCCTGCGTGACCTCATCGATGAAGTGGGGAGGGACGCAACCCGCTATTTCTTCATCATGCGCAAGCCCGATTCCCAGCTCGTCTTCGACATCGACCTGGCCAAGCAGCATTCCTCGGACAATCCGGTCTATTATGTACAGTATGCCCACGCGCGGATCTGCCGCATCTTCGAGAGCGCCAGGGAGAGCGGCGACATCCCCGCTCCCTCGGCAACGGGGATAAGTCTGCTCGACACGGTGGAAGAGATCAACATCATCAAGGCGCTGGCGTCGTTCCCCGAGGTCGTCCAGGGGGCGGCGGACAATTTCGAGCCCCACAGGATCGCATCCTATCTCCACGGCCTTGCCAGCGAACTGCACGCGTTTTACAACCGCCACCGGGTGCTCGGTGACGACCCCGCCCTGACCTCGGCACGGCTCTACCTCTTGGACCGGGTCAGGCAGACCATCGCCAACGCCCTCGCCATGCTCGGGGTCTCGGCACCGGAGAGAATGTAACCCATGGTCATTGATTACAGCGAACGGCGCCAGTCCCAGCGGATGCAGCCCAAGCGGCCCCAAAGGCCGTCGGCCTGGCCCTATGCGCTTCTCATCCTGATCATGCTGGTCACCGCCTTCCTGCTCGGCATGGGGACCGGATGGTACCTGTACCGGCCGGGCGGGAGGTTTTACAAGGCCCCGCCCCAGCTCCAGACACAGCCGGCCAAGCCGGCCGTTTCGGCCAAGCCCCAGCAAGCCCCTGTACAGCCCTCCCAGGAAGGACAACCACCGGCCCAGCCGCAGCACCCCCTCAATGCGCTCCCCGCTGCCGACAAAGGGGCTCCGGTCCCTCTCACCTTTTACAATACCCTGCAGAAGGGGAACAAAGGGCTGATGGGTACCGGCATCAACCAGCCCAGAGAGGGGCAGGGCGGGGCTGCCAAACCTTCACCACCCGCCCAGCCGGAACACTGACCGATGGAAAATTTTTTTCTCAAGCTCTCCATAATGCTGGTGCCCGGACTGATGGCCATCACCTGCCACGAGGTCTCCCATGGCTTCATCGCGAACAGGTTCGGGGACCCCACCGCCCGTTCACTGGGCCGGCTGACCCTGAACCCGCTCAAGCATCTGGACATCATCGGCACGCTGATGGTGATCGTGGTCGGGATAGGGTGGGCAAAACCGGTCCCGGTCAACTTCAACAATCTCCACAACCCGAAACGGGACATGATCTGGGTCGCCGCCGCGGGACCGGTCACCAACATGATCCTAGCCACGGTCTCTGCCGGACTGTTGCGGTTCATCGTTGCAGCAAGCGAACCGGTCCCCGACAGCTCATGGCTGCAGCTCTTCCTCGACCCGGTCGTGCTGATGCTTGCCTTTTCCGTCTACATCAACCTCCTCCTGGCCATCTTCAACCTCATCCCTCTCCCCCCGCTGGACGGCGGAAGAGTCCTGGTCGGTCTACTGCCGTACCGCCAGGCCGAAGCCCTTGCCCGGGTGGAGCCATACGGCATGATCATCATCATTGTCCTGGTCTTTTTCACCGACCTGTTCAAATACTTCATATTTCCCTTTCTGGAACTGGGGATCACGTTTCTCGCCGGCCCCCAGAACAGACTGGTCTTTTCAGTCACCCAATACCTGATGCGATAAGGAGCCCGCAGCATGATCAACAGGCGCATTGTCAGCGGCATGCGGCCGACCGGCAAACTACACCTCGGACACTTCCATGGCGTTCTGGCCAACTGGCTCGAACTGCAGCGCGAATACGAATGCTTTTTCTTTGCCGCCGACTGGCACTCCCTCACAACCGAGTACAACAATACCGACGGTATCGCCGAAAGCATCCGCGACATGGTGCTTGACTGGCTCTCCTTCGGAATCGACCCCGGGAAAAGCACCATCTTCTGCCAGAGTGCCGTCCATCAGCACGCGGAGCTGAACCTGATCCTCTCCATGATCACCCCCGTATCCTGGCTGGAACGCAACCCTACCTACAAGGAGATGCAGGAGAACCTCGCCGCCAAGGACCTTTCGACCTTCGGTTTCCTCGGCTACCCGGTCCTGATGGCCGCCGACATCATCCTCTACAAGGCCGCACGTGTTCCGGTCGGCCATGACCAGCTGCCGCACCTGGAAATCACCCGCGAAATCGCCCGTCGCTTCAATTACCTCTACGGCGAGGTCTTCCCCGAACCGGAAGCTCTCCTGACCGAGACGCCCAAGGTACTCGGTCTCGATGGCCGCAAAATGAGCAAATCTTACGGCAATGCCATCTTCCTCTCCGAAACGGCCGATGAAACCCGCAAGAAGGTCATGTCCATGGTCACGGACACCCAGCGAGTGAGACGAAGCGACCCCGGTGAACCTGACCGGTGCGTTGCCTACTCGCTCAACAACATCTACCTGACCGAGTCACAGAAGGAGGAGATCGGCGTGGCCTGCAGGGGGGCACAGATAGGGTGTGTCGACTGCAAGAAGATCCAGGCCGAGGCACTGGTATCAGCCCTCGCGCCGTTCCGCTCCCGTCGCGAGGAGCTGACCGCCAATCCCTCCATGGTTGACGACATCCTGGCCGATGGGAGCCGCCGTGCCGCCCGGCAGGCTTCCGAGACGATGCGGCAGGTCAGGGAAGCGATCAAGGTCTGATGACGGCGACCGACTCCGTCCAGAATCAGCTGTTCCCCGACGAATCCTCCATTGCCTGCCTGGTCAGGACCAAGGCTTTCGAAGGCCCCCTCGACCTGCTGCTCCACCTCATCAGGAAGAACGAGGTGGACATCTACAACATACCCATCGCCGAAATAACACGGCAGTACCTGGACTACCTGGACGTGATGCGGGAATTGAACCTGGACATTGCAGGGGAATTCCTGGTAATGGCATCGACCCTGATCCAGATAAAGTCCCAGATGCTGCTCCCCACCCCGGTCGACTCAGGCGGGGAGGATGAATCGGGAGAAGATCCCCGGGCAGAGCTGGTCCGCCGGCTCCTGGAGTATGAAAAATACCGCCAGGCAGCGATCGACCTGGCCTCCCGCAACGTCCTGGACAGGGACGTTTTTGCCCGCAACTTTCCTTCACCCGAACTCGAGGAAGTTGTCCCCGAAGAGACGTTCGCGGAGATAGAGGTGTTCGACCTGGTGGACGCTTTCAGGCGGATTCTTGCCAAAGCACCCAAGGAAAGCTTTCACGAGGTGGGCTCGGAAAACATCAGCATAGCCGACAGGATTGCCGATATTCTCGATTTCCTCCAGGGGAAGGAGATGGTCACCTTCGAAGATCTCTTTCTCGGCAACCTCACGCGGGAGTTTATTGTGGCGACCTTTCTCGCTATACTGGAACTGTGCCGCCTCAAAATGATCAAACTCACCCAGGTCGAGAGCTACGGAAACATCTGGATACGGAGTGCCGTTCTCCCCGGGGATGTGCAGACAGCGGAGTTACCCATTGACATCACCTATGCTTAAGGGCCTTGTTGAAAGCCTGCTCTTTGTCTCCGATTCCCCCCTCTCCCTCGACCGTATCGGTACCCTGCTCGAGGAGTTCGAGAGGGAAGAGATAAAGAGCGCCATAGCGGCTATTGCCGACGACTGCCGTGCCGAGGGGCGGGGGGTTGAACTGGTCTCCGTGGCGGGAGGGTATCAATTCCGCAGCCGCCACGAGTATGCCGACTACATCAGGAGGTTGAAACGGGTGAAACCCGTGCGCTTCAGTCCGTCGTCCCTCGAGACGCTGGCGATCGTTGCCTACCGGCAGCCGGTCACCAGGGCCGAGATAGAGTACCTGCGCGGCGTCGATTCCGGCGGAGTCCTGAAGAATCTGCTGGACAAAAAACTGGTCCGTATCCTCGGCAAGAAGGACATACCCGGCAAACCCCTCATCTACGGCACCACCAGGGAGTTCATGGAGACATTCGACCTGAAGGACCTGGCAAGCCTCCCCACCTTGCGGGAGATTCAGGAGCTGGCCGATTCCGGCAGTGACGCCGAACAGGTGCCCTTGCCGCTGACAGACGAGTAGGCGGGATGGATGTCATAACCACCCACATGAATGCGGATTTCGACTGCCTCGGGGCAATGGTCGCCGCCAGGAAACTCTACTCCGACGCGTTGATGGTTTTCTCCGGTTCCCAGGAGAAAAGCCTGCGTGACTTCTTCCTCAAATCAGCCGCCTACGCCTTCAACTTTACCCGCCTCAAAGACATCGACCTTGACAAGATAACCCGCCTCATCCTCGTGGACTGCCAGCACGCCGGCCGCATCGGCCCTTTTGCGGCAATCCTCGATCGGCCGGGTCTGGAAATCCATATCTACGACCACCACCCCGATGTTGAGGGGAGTATTGTCCCGGCCGGCGGCGTCATACGCTCCTGCGGCTCGTCCACAACCATCCTGGCGACCATGCTCATGGAGCGCAACGTGGACGTGTCACCCATAGAGGCGACCCTCATGATGCTCGGCATCTATGAAGATACGGGACGGCTGACCTTCCCCGGGACAACAGAGGACGACTACTACGCAGCCGCCTGGCTGCTGAAGCACGGGGCGCAGCTCAACACGGTCGCCGACTTCGTCTCCCAGGAACTCACCGCCGAGCAGGTTTCGCTACTGAACGACCTGCTTCACTCCCTCAAGCAGATAAGTTTCAACGGCATCGAAATCACTATCGCCCATGCCAGCCTGGAATACTATGTCAGCGATATTGCCGCGCTGGCACACATGATGCGCGACATGGAGAACCTCGACGTGCTCTTTCTCGTCGTCGGCATGGGTAGCCGCGTCTACCTCGTCGCACGAAGCCGCTGCCCCGAGGTCAATGTCGGCGATCTCCTTCGCGAGTTCGGCGGCGGCGGGCATGCTACCGCGGCATCGGCAACGGTGAAGGACCTTACCGTGCTCCAGGTCCTCGACCGCCTTGATGCCATACTGCATAGCCAGGTCAGGACGCTGCATAACGTGGCCGCCATCATGTCCTCGCCCGTCAAATCGATGCCCGCAGAGACGAGCCTGGCCGAAGCGAGGGAGCTCCTCATCCGTTACAACGTGAATGCCATGCCTGTTCTCCGCGGGGAGAAGATGGTCGGCTTCATCTCCCGGCAGATCGTCGAAAAGGCTATTTACCATAACCTAGGCACCCTTCCGGTCAGCGAGTACATGAACACCGAATACTACAGCGCGACCCCCGAATCGCGCATCATGGAACTGAAGGATTACCTCTCCGGCCACAACCGTCGCTTCGTACCGGTGTTCAGCAACGACTCCCTCGTCGGTGTCGTCACCAGGACCGACCTCCTCAGGTACATGCACTCGGGAGACCGCATCACCGACCTGGCCACCGATCACACGCTGCAGAATCGTGAAGTGGAAACACGGATGAAACGAGCGCTCTCCCCGCGCGTCTTCCGGTTGCTGAAGGAACTGGGGAGCATCGGGGACGAGTGCGGTTACCGAGTGTTTGCCGTGGGCGGTTTTGTGCGCGACCTCCTCCTCGGGGTGGAAAACCTGGACATCGATATCACGGTAGAAGGGGACGGTATCCGGTTCGCCACCGAGTTTGCCCGCCGAAACGGCTGCCGGGTGAAGAGCCACGAAAAGTTCGGCACGGCCGTCATTCTCATGCCCGATAATCTCAAGGTCGATGTAGCCAGCACCAGGATGGAATACTACGACTCGCCGGGCGTGCTGCCGACCGTGGAAAGCTCTTCCCTGAAAATGGACCTCTACCGCCGGGATTTCACCATCAATACCCTGGCGATCAACCTGGGAGCCAGGGAGTTCGGCCGTCTGGTCGACTTTTTCGGTGCGCAGCGCGACCTGAAGGAGAAATGCATCAGGGTGCTGCACAACCTCTCCTTTGTGGAAGACCCCACCAGGGTGTTCCGCGCCATACGCTTCGAACAGCGCCTCGGCTTCCACATCGCCGCGCACACCGAGCATCTCATCCGCAATGCGGTCAGGATGGACTTCCTCGAGCGGCTCGGAGGAAAGCGCCTTCTGGCGGAACTGGTCCATATCCTGCGAGAAAAGGAACCGCAACACGCTATCGAGCGGATGGCAGCACTCGGCCTGCTCCGCTACATCAATCCGGCTCTCAGGTACACCCCCGAAGTCCACTCCCTCCTCGACGAGAGCCGCCAGGTCACCACCTGGTACGACCTCCTCTACCTGCAACAACCCTTCGAACGGTGGGCGGTATATTTTCTCGCCCTCTGCTCCCCCCTGGAACCGGAGGTCTTCCAGGAGACATGCGTCCGCCTTGCCATCAATGTCCATTACCGGCAGCGCCTTGCGGAAAGCAGGCAGAAGGGGTTCCAGATACTGGACGAGATGATAAAGAGAGTACGAAGAGGAAAACAGCTGCTCCAGAGCGAACTGTACCGGTGGTTACGGGACCTTCCGGTGGAGACGATACTTCACATGATGGCCAGGACGGACCGTGCCGAGATACGGCGGCATATTTCAACCTATTTCACCCACTCATGCACCATGAAAACCCTCATCACGGGTGAAGACCTGAAAAAGCTCGGACTCCCCAGGGGGCCGGCGTATCGCGTCATCCTCGACCGGGTGCTGGATGCCCGGCTTGACGGGATGGTATCAAGCCGTGAGGACGAATTGGCCCTGGCGAAATCCCTTCTGGTGAAACAACCGCCTAATGCAGCAGTTTGATGGTAAATGACGTGCTATCACTACCATGGCACGGACTACAGGTTAATCACGTTTAACCGTAGCAGGGCAGGGCGACATGCCATGGCGGCTGGAAGCAGAACAGACGGCAAACTGTGACCGAATCGTCGTTTTTGGCTGATTTATTGCAGCAGATTAGCTGTTGAAACTACCGTGGGGGAGGAGCAGATGCAAAAGTTTAGACACGCCGTCATAGCCGCAACAGTCATGCTGCTGACAGCTTCGTGGACCGTACCCGTGCATGCTGCGGAAAACACGCTCAAGGTAGTTTTGGAAGACAGTATCTACGGGGGACTGATCGGGACCGTGCTGGGCACGGCTTCTCTTGCGTTCACCAAGCACGCATCCGACCATCTTGACTACATCGCCTACGGAGCCGCTGTCGGCACCATAGCCGGTGCGGGGGTAGGCGTTGTCACCAGCATCAACCGGGCCGTTGCAGAGTATGAGAACGGCAAGGTCAAGCTTGCTATTCCGACGGTCATGCCGGACCTTCAGGAAACGACGCGGGGTCAAGTGGTGCTGGCGGTAAAGGCCAACCTGATACGGGGTACGTTTTAACTTAGTGGCGGTTTTAACATGCATGAAAAAAGGGGGCTGAGCCCCCTTTTTTCATGCACCGGTTACGACTCGTATGGAGGCCTCGATCCCATCGAGCAAGAAGCCGAGCTCATCCATGGAGATGGCCAAAGGCGGGAACACGACAATAACGTTCCCCAGAGGGCGAAGAAAGAGCCCGTGGTTTCGTGCCTCCCTGCACACCCTGACGCCGATCCGCTCCTCCCACGGGTAGGGTTCTCCGCTCCGTTTATCCTTCACCAGTTCGATGCCGCCCACCATGCCGCAGTAGCGTACATCCCCCACGCTTGACAGTTCACGTAGCGCTTCGAGTCTCTGCTTCAAGTACCCGGTTTTCTCTGGTAATTTGTTCAACAGGTCGTCGCTGGCAAACAGGTCGAGACTGGCGATTGCCGCTGCACAGGCAATGGGATTGCCGGTAAAGGTGTGACCGTGGAAAAAGGTCTTCAGCTCCCGGTATTCGCCGAGAAAGGCGGAGTAGACCTCCTCGGTGGTCAGGGTTGCGGCGAGGGGGAGGTAACCGGCGGTAATCCCCTTGGAGAGCGCCATAATGTCGGGAGTTACCCCCTCCTGCTGGCAGGCAAACATGGTCCCGGTGCGGCCGAAGCCCACGGCAACCTCGTCGGCGATGAGAAGCACATCGTAGCGGTTGCATAACTCCCGCACCCGGTGCAGGTACCCCGGAGGCTGGACAATCATCCCTCCCGCTCCCTGTACCAGGGGTTCGATGACGACCGCCGCTGTCTCGCGGCCATGTTCTTCGAGAAGCTCTTCCAGTTTTTGGAGACACTCCCTCCTGCAACCGGTGCTGCAGCGGGCGGGTGAGAGTTCGCAGCGGTAGCAGTAGGGTGACGGTGCCAGAATGGTCGGGAAGAGGAGGGGGCGGAAGACTTCGTGGAATAGATCGATCCCCCCCACGCTGACCGCACCGATAGTGTCGCCGTGATACGCGTTTTTGAAGGAGATGAATCTAGTTTTTTCCGGCCTGTTGCGATGGATCCAGTATTGAAATGCCATCTTGATGCCGATTTCAACCGCAGTGGAGCCGTTGTCCGAGTAGAAGACCCGCGACAGCCCCTCAGGGGCGATGTCGATCAGCCGTTTTGCAAGGAGCGACGGTTGCTCGCCGGCAAGCCCGAGGAGGGTGGAGTGCTCTAGACGGTCTACCTGGCGCTTGATCGCCTCATTGATCTCCCGCCGGCAATGACCATGGACGTTGGTCCATATGGCGGCGACACCGTCAAGATAGCGGTTGCCGTCACTGTCGACAATCCACGACCCCTCGCCTTTGGTAATGACCACCGGCGGTTCAGCCTCCCAGTCGCGCATCTGGGTGAACGGATGCCAGACGTAGCGCTGGTCGTAGGCACGCAATGTTTCAGTAGACAGTTCACTCACAGCCGATCTCCCTGAGCAGGATACGTGTCGACCCCTGGTTCGAAAGCCAGGTTGCCAACCCCTGGGCCGCTCCGAGTGGGGTAGGGGCATCAATGAAGGGGAACCTTCCCAGGAGCGGCGCTCCGGAAAGCGAGTCGATCATGTGGGGTGCAGTGGCCTCCGCCAGACCAGGGTGCTCGGGATAGCCGTTGACAACGATGCCGCGGACCTCCAGATCAAGGTGCCGGGCGGCAAAACAGGTAAGAAGGGTATGATTGACCGTTCCCAGGTCAGGACGGGCCACCACCAGGAGGGGGAGGGACAGAAGCTTGACGAGGTCGGCAATCAGGAGGCCTCCGGTCAGGGGGACCATCAGTCCGCCGGCGCCTTCAACGATGACGAAATCGTAGGAATCCGCCAACCGGTGGTAGGCGGCAAGGATGCGGGAGAACTCGATGCGAACCCCCTCCTTTTCAGCCGCCACCGATGGAGCCACCGGTTCTCGCAGCAGATAGGGGGCAACCTCGTCGCTTACAGCGATGCCTGCACCGGCTGCCAGGGTCTCGGCATCTTCCGAAACAAGCCTGCCGTCCCGTTCGATGCAACCGCTGGTTACCGGCTTCATCACCCCGACCCTGCAGCCCCGTTGACGGAGCAACAGCGCCAGGGCAGTCGAAACGACCGTTTTGCCGACCCCGGTATCGGTTCCTGTTATGAATATACCTTCAGCCACAGCACCCCTCCGTTTCAAGATCAAGATCTTTCAGCATCTGCCAGTCATCGGCGGTGTTGCGGCCGGTGGTGGTGAGGTAGTTACCGATCATGGTACCACTGGCTCCGGCGAAGAACATCCAGGACTGGAGGTCGCGGAGGTTTTTCTCCCTGCCGCCGCAGACGGTGATCATCTTTGCCGGCAACAGGAGGCGGTACACGGCTATCGTCACCAGACACTCCTGGGGAGTGATCAGGCTGGAACCGGCAAGGGGAGTCCCTTCGATCGGGTTCAAGAAGTTGAGCGGCACCGAATCCACATCCAGTTCCCTCAGGGTAAGGGCCATCTCCACCCTCTGAGCCGGGGATTCGCCAAGACCGAAGATCCCCCCGGAGCAGACGGTCATCCCCGACTTCTTGGCAGCCCTGACAGTCCTGACGTCCTCCTCGTAGTCATGGGTAGAGCAGATGCTGGGGAAAAAGCTCCTCGCGGTCTCCAGGTTATGGTGATAGGTGACCGCACCGGCTTCCTTAAGAACCATGGCGGTCTCCTCGTCCAGCAGTCCGAGTGAGCATGACGGCGCAATGGCGGTTTCCCGCCGGATCCTGGCGAGAGCCCGACAGATCCTGTCAAGCTCGGCACCTTTGCTGATCGTCGTGCCGCTGGTGACAATACCGTAGCAGATGGAACCGTTGTTCTCGGCGGCTCGGGCACCCGCCACCAGGCTCTCCTCATCGACCAGGGGGTACACGGGGACATCACTCGCGTGATGGGACGACTGGGCGCAAAAAGCACAGTTTTCAGGGCAGCGACCTGATTTCGCATTTATGATCGAACAGAGGGAGACACGGTGACCGACGAAGTGCTCCTTTACCCGGCTTGCTGCCAGGAAAAGGGCAAAACGGTCCGTTCCGCGGAGATCCATCAGTTCCAGGGCTTCACCTTCAGACAGCACTTCTCCCGAGATGATTCGTTCGTCAAGGGTTGCAAGCAGTTGGCGCATCGACTCCTCCACATTTTGGTACGTCACTACCATAGTTTTACAGCTCTTTTAAATGACATGGGGCAGGTGCATTGTCAACCAGATTGTTTTGTGTGGTTGACATTCTCCGGGCCGTTCCAGCTATCGTGACGGCGCGCGTATACAGGTGGCTTACGTAAGGGGTGAGCAAACCTGTTGCGCCGCTGCTTTTCGCTGTGTTATTACTAATTGATTTCACACTTCGGGAACCGACTCATGACTCAGGAAAAAGTACTCCCTTTTATCGAACACCTGGTTGAGCTGCGCAAACGGCTGATAATCATTTTTGTCGCCCTCGTCATCGGCATGGGCGTCTCCTGGAACTACAGTACCGACCTGCTCTCATTCATCGAAAAGCCGTTGACCGGCAAAACATATCTGACGGACATCAAAAAAAGCGTCTACGCCTCGGTGAAAGAGCGTTTCCCCGCCCTGTACTCCCACTACAAGCTCGATCGCGAGGTCCAGGAAAGTGCCAAGGAACGGCGACTGAACTACAGCGCACCGCTGGAGCCGTTTTTCGTCCAGTGCAAGATCTCGCTGATAGCCGGTTTCATCATCGTCCTTCCAATCATTTTTTACCAGGTCTGGCTGTTCGTTGCCCCGGCCCTGACCTTCAGGGAGAAACGGATGGTGGTCCCCTTTGTCACCTCGGCAACGGTTACGTTTTGCCTGGGGGCACTGTTCTTCCTGATAATCATCTGGCCGGTCATTATCAATTTTTCCCTCTCCTACGAGATGGAAGGATTGCAGAGCTGGTTCAACCTCAGTGCCTATGTAAACTTCTGCCTCAGGCTGATACTGATTTTCGGTCTGATATTCGAACTGCCGGTGATTGCCCTGCTACTCTCCAGAATGGGCCTGATCAACTACAGCCTGCTCGCCCGTAACCGGAAATACGCGCTCCTCGCCAGTTCCATCGTTGCAGCTTTCCACGCGGACCTCATCACCATGTTCGTCATCATGGTTCCCCTTTATTTGATGTACGAAATCAGCATTTGGGTGGCACTCCTCTTCGGCAGAAAAAGAGCCGTGCCCCCCACCGTGGAAGGGGACGGACAGCCGGCATGATCATCCATCGCAGTTTTTCCGAAATTTCCGAACCGCTGCATAATCCGGTGGTCACGATCGGTAACTTCGACGGGGTCCACCTCGGTCATCGCGAGATCTTCCGCCGCCTGAAGCAGGCGGCACGGGAGGGGGACGGCGTATCGGTTGTCGTCACCTTCGACCCCCATCCTCTGCGGGTAGTCACGTCGACGCGCAACATCCGCCTGATCAATACCCTTGAAGAGAAAATAACCCTTATCGAAGCATCCGGGGTCGACTACCTGATCATCATTCCCTTTGACTCGGATTTTGCTGCCATACCGTCCGGTGAATTCATCGAAAAATATCTCATCGGCATTATCGGCACCAGGAAACTGATCATCGGGTATGATTACGCCTTCGGCCGCAACCGGGAAGGGGATTTTGCCATGCTTTGCAGGTATGGCGACCGGTTCGGGTTCACCGTGGAAGAACTGGCGCCGATCTCCCGCGGTGAGACTACCTACAGCAGTTCCCTGATCCGACGCATGATCGCCGCGGGCGATGTGGCGGACGTGGTCCGTTATCTCGGTCGCCACTTTTCCCTTGGCGGCAGGGTTGTCCACGGCGCCCACCGCGGCAAATCGCTTGGCTTCCCGACTGCCAACATCGTGACCGACAAGGAACTCATCCCGGCGGACGGTGTCTATGCCGTCAAAGTGAAGCTGAATGACCGTTTGTACGACGGTGCCTGCAACATCGGCAACAACCCGACGTTCGGTGCTGCCGAGATTTCCATAGAAACGTTCATCTTCGATTTTGACGGCGAACTGTACGACCAGGAGTTGCGTATCTATTTCATCGAACGACTCAGGGGAGAGAAACGATTCAATTCCACCGACGAACTGAAACGGGCCATTGCCGATGATGTTGCCAACTGCCGCCGGATTCTCGCTGCGACACCGCTGGTGGTCTACAGCGAATACCTGGAGGGGATATGAACAGTACCGGTAAGGTCGACAAGAAATTCCTTGCAGGTATCGGTATCAGCCTCTTCTTCATGGGGCTCCTCTTCAGAAAGATCGACTTCAACCAGCTTGGCGCGGCATTCCGTACCCTTCATTACGGATACCTGTCACTGGCCCTGTTCGTGACCTTTGTCAGCTATGGTCTCAGGGCCGTTCGCTGGCACTACCTCGTTCTTCCCCAGAAAAAGGCCGCTCCGCGCAACCTCCTTGCTGCGACCATCATCTGCTACATGGCGAACAATCTGCTCCCCGCACGACTCGGGGAGATCATCCGCGCCTACGTGCTGGCGGAGAAGGAGCAACTGGAGACCAGTTCCGTTTTCGCTACCCTGGTCCTCGACAGGCTGTGCGACGGTTTTTCGGTGCTGATCATACTGGTCGTGACATTTTTCACCGTCCAGTTGCCCCCCGGCATGGAAAAAGTGCAAAATGGCCTGATAACCGGCGGCTATGTGACCCTTTCCCTGTATGTCGGGGTCATTGTCTTCCTCGTGTTCCTGAAAAGGGCTACCGGTGCCACCCTGAAATTTGTCAGCGCGCTCCTGAAACCGTTTCCTGCAGCAGTGTCCTCCAAAATCATCCCCCTGCTCGGTTCTTTCATCTCCGGCATCCGTCTCAGTTCCAAGCCGGGAGAACTTGGTGCGCTGCTGGTTTCCTCGGCACTGATCTGGGGAACCGCCACCTGGCCGGTCGACCTGCTCCTCAAGGCGTTCGGCATTGACCTGCCCATAACGGCGGCGATGTTCATCCTGGTGTTTCTGGTTTTTGCCGTTATGGTTCCGGCATCTCCCGGCTACATAGGAACCTACCATGCGGCCTGCATGTACGGGCTGATGGCCTTCAATGTCCCCAAAGAGCAGGCACTGAGTGTCGCCCTGGTGATGCACGCGATCAATTTCTTCCCCGTGATACTGCTCGGTTTCTTTTTCCTCTGGACGGAGAAGATATCCTTTGCCTCTCTGGGCAAATACGGTACAGCAGAGGACACGCCATGAAATGGTACCCGACCCCGAGCTACCTTTTGAAAAAAAAGGTGATCATCGATGCGCTGGGCAAGACAGGTACGGCCTCTTTTCTCGAAGTCGGTTGCGGAGCAGGAGACCTCCTGATCGCACTGGACAGGGAGGGATACCGCGGCATGGGGATCGACATCTCGGCTGACGCCATTGAAATCGCCAGGGGTCACAACCTTTCCCCGAATATAACGGTACAGCAGGTCGACATCTCGGACGTGCGGGAGCATTTCGACGCGGTGATAGCGTCAGAGGTTCTGGAGCACTGGGACGACGACAGGGGATTCCTGCGGCTCCTGGTCGACAGGGTCAAACCGGGAGGGTGGTTGCTCCTGACCGTACCTGCCCACCAGAGCAGGTGGGGAGCGAACGATGACTTCTGCGGCCATATCAGGCGCTATGAACGGACTGACCTGGAGACAAAACTAGGTGATTCGGGGCTCGAAGCAATCACCATATACTCATATGGCGTGCCGCTCTACAACCTGATGAAGCCTTTTTATGACAGGGCGATCGCCAAACGCCTGGAGAGGGAGTCCAGGCTGGACGAGCGGACCAGAAACAGCGGCGGCATGTGGCTCTTTACCGATTTTTCCCTTATATTCAATCTGCTGTTCAACGACATAACCATGTTGCCATTTTACTTTATCCAGCGCCTGTTTTTCCCGACAGACCTCGGTAACGGCTATTTTGCCATGGCACGAAAACCGCGCTGATGCAGACCTGCCATCACCTTCAAGGAGTCATGCCCATGTCTCTTGCAAAACGTCTGGACGTCTTTGCACTACTATCGGTTCTTCTGCCACTGACAATCTACCTTCTGACCCTTGCCCCCTCGGTTACGTTCTTCGACAGCGGAGAATTCATAACCGCAACGTCCTGTCTCGGCTCCGCCCATTCACCGGGCTACCCGTTTTTTCTCAACTATGCCAAGCCGTTCACCTGGCTCCCTTTCGGCAGCATAGCGTTCAGAGTAAACTTCGCGACAGCCATCTCCGGTTCCCTGGCCTGTTTCGGTGTCTACCTCCTTGTGACATATCTCCTGAAACAGGAGGAGATCACACCGGACAGCGCCTTGAACAGCATGCTGCGCAAGAGTGCTGCCCTGGCAGCGGCCCTGACCTTTACCTGTTCTCCCAGGCTGTGGCTGCAATCCAACCATGATAAGCCTTATCCCCTCGTCTCCTTCATCGTGGCACTCATCCTCTACCTGATCCTCCGCTGGCGCGACTCCTACCGCCAGGGGGAGGAGCGACCGTCGTATATCTTCATCGCCACCTTCCTGTGCGGTCTTGCCACGGGAGCGCACCAGACCATTATTCTCATGATCCCGTCTTTTGCTTTCCTGATCATCTCCATGAACTGGAAAATAGCTCTCAGGATCAGGGATTTCATTATCTCCGTTCTGTTCGGCATCCTCGGTTTTGCCATCAACCTGCATCTCCCCATACGGGCCACCAAATTCCCTCTTCTCAACTGGGCAAACCCCCAGACTAAGGAGCAGTTCCTCTGGCATTTTCTCCGCAAGGGGTATCCGACGGAAAAAGTGGAGCGGGGCTGGTCGCTTCTCTGGGCACAGATAAATGCCTTCAATGTCCCCCACGAGTTCACCACGTTCGGGCTTTTCCTCATGATCCTCGGCATGGCTGCAATCTTCACGAGAAAACGGGCAGAGGTCATCGCCTACCTTATCGCGCTGTTCTGCTTTCTCCTGGTCATCGCCGGCTACTTCAACGCAACGGAAGAGCTGATTTTCCTTACCGAGGAGTTCTTTACTCCGCTCTATCTCTACTCGGCCGTATTTGTCGGTATCGGGCTCTACCTGTCGATCGGCAAGGGTCTGACCGTTCTGCGTCTCAGCAACAAGGCACTGCCTGCACGGGCGATGGCCGCTACCCTGTTGCTGGCTCTGCCGACAATGGTCTGTGCTCTCAATTATGTTAAAAACGACCAGCACCTCAATTATGTTGCCTTTGATTACGGTTCGAGCGTTCTCCGCTCTGCCCCCCAGGGTGCCGCTCTCTACACCTGGGGAGACAGTGGCGCTTTCCCGCTCTGGTACATCCAGGGGGTCGAAAAGATGCGCGAAGACCTGGATCTCCTCCATACTCCCCACCTGGTGTTCGACTGGTACCTCGACGCATTTCCTCACCTGTTTACCCGGAGCATCCTCAGGAGGATCCCCCTGGAATCACAGTCACCGGAAAATGTGCTCCTCCTTGCCGTGGCAGAGCAGTACCCCGTACGCCCCGTTCTCATTGACTACTCGACACGTTTTTCCGTGCCGTTCGGTGGCTACAGGTTTCTCCAGCGCGGCATTACCTACCAGCTCCTGACGGAATCGGCAAAAACGAGCAGCTCGCCCGACCTTTCCGTATGGGGTCTTTATTCGCCGCGTGATCTTGGGGGAAATGAAATGTTTTTCCGCGACCTGGATACGGGAAAAGCGATTCTCATTTACGCCAACAGCCGACTCGAAGTAGGGGAGGAACTGCTCAGGCAGGGGAGACTGAGCGAGGGGTTGCAGAACCTGCGCAGCGCCGCCCAGATTGCCCCTGAACTCTCAATGGATGTCAATCAGGTGCTGGCGCGCTACGGAGTCCGCTGAAACTTGGAGTGGTCGTCACGATATTCTTGACACCTGCCTGTTGGAGTTCTAGTATCAGAAAATTAAAATGTGATTTGATATAATTTTTTGAACGAGGTCTATATGCAGATGAGCAGACTGGGAGAAATCCTGGTTGCCAACAACCTGATAACCCGGGAACATCTGGCAAAGTCCCTTGAGGAACAGAAGGAGTCGGCTGGCCAACTGAAACTGGGAACCATTCTCATCAAGAATGGATACATCAGCGAACAGGATCTCACCTCCTTTCTCTCGAAGCAGTACGGGGTGCCATCGATCAACCTCTCCGAACTGGAGGTCGAACCGGCTGTCATCAAGATAATTCCCGCCGATGTGGCACAGAAATACCAGATAATCCCGGTCAACCGCGCCGGTTCGACACTTATTGTCGCCATGAGCGACCCCTCCAACATTTTTGCCGTCGACGACATCAAGTTCATGACCGGTTACAACGTGGAAGTTGTCGTTGCCTCAGAGGCCGCAATCAAAGCGGCCATCGACAAGTTCTACGACCAGTCGGCTTCCCTTGCAGACGTGATGAGCGATCTGGAGATGGAGGACTTCGAGGTCGTTGGAGACGATGAAGATGTCGACGTTTCCTCCCTGGAGCGGGCCACTGAAGACGCTCCGGTAGTGAAGCTCGTCAACCTGATCCTTACCGATGCCATCAAGAAAAAAGCCAGCGACATCCATATAGAACCGTACGAGCGCTCTTTCCGTGTCCGTTACCGCATCGACGGCGTCCTGTACGAAGTGATGAAGCCACCCCTCAAGCTGAAAAACGCCATAACATCCCGTATCAAGATCATGGCCGAACTTGACATAGCAGAGCGCCGCCTTCCCCAGGACGGTCGTATCAAGATAAAGCTCGGTGGTGGCAAGGATATGGATTACCGCGTCTCCGTCCTTCCCACCCTGTTCGGCGAAAAAATCGTCATGCGCCTCCTGGACAAGTCGAACCTGCAACTGGACATGACCAAGCTGGGGTATGAGCCGGATGCTCTCGAACGCTTCCAGCACGAGATTCACAAGCCGTTCGGCATGTGCCTGGTTACCGGTCCGACAGGGAGCGGCAAGACCGTATCACTGTACTCGGCTCTTTCCGAACTGAACAAGACGACAGAAAATATCTCCACCGCAGAAGACCCGGTCGAATTCAACTTTGCCGGCATCAACCAGGTACAGATGCACGAGGATATCGGCCTCAATTTCGCCGCTGCCCTTCGTTCCTTCCTCCGTCAGGACCCCGACATCATCATGATCGGTGAAATTCGGGACTTCGAGACAGCCGAGATAGGTGTCAAAGCGGCCCTCACAGGCCACCTGGTTCTTTCGACTCTTCATACCAACGATGCGCCATCCACCATCAACCGCCTGCTCAACATGGGTATCGAACCGTTTCTCGTTGCCTCCGCAGTCAACCTGATTACTGCTCAACGACTCGCACGCCGTGTCTGCGGCGAATGCAAGGTGGTAGAGGATATCCCGGTAAAGGCTCTCATCGCAGCCGGCGTGTCTCCTGAAGAAGCAGAGAGTTATGTCTGTTACAAGGGGGCCGGGTGCCCGGTATGCAACGGCACGGGATACAAGGGGAGGGTAGGCTTCTACCAGGTCATGCCGATGCTTGAGCCGATCAGGGAGCTGATCCTCAACGGGGCCAATACCGCAGAAATCAAGCGGGAATCCATGCGCCTCGGCATCAAGACCATGCGTCAGTCCGGTTTGACAAAGTTGAAGGAAGGTGTAACTTCGCTTGAAGAGGTCCTGAGGGTAACAGTCTCTGATGACTAGGAGTTAACATGATAAATCTTCACCAACTGCTGAAAGAGCTTGTCGACAGAAACGGCTCCGACCTCCACATAACCACCAACTCCCCGCCCCAGATCCGGATCGACGGCGAATTGACCCCGACCAATCTTCCGCCGATGTCGGCCGTGGAAACCAAGCAACTCTGTTACAGCGTCCTGACTGAAGCCCAGAAACATAAGTTCGAGGAGGAAAACGAGCTTGACCTCTCCTTCGGTGTGAAGGGGCTTTCCCGTTTCCGTGGCAATATATTTGTCCAACGGGGAGCTGTAGCCGGTGTCTTCAGGGTAATCCCCTACAAAATCCTCACCTTCGAAGAGCTCGGACTCCCTCCGGTCGTCAAGGAACTCTGCGACAAGTCCCGCGGTCTCATTCTGGTCACCGGTCCGACAGGGAGCGGCAAATCCACGACGCTGGCATCAATGATCGACAAGATCAATACCGAGCGCCACGACCACATCGTTACCATTGAAGACCCCATCGAATATCTTCACCCTCACAAGGGGTGCCTGGTAAACCAGCGCGAGGTCGGTGCAGACACCAAGGCATTCAAAAATGCCCTCAAATACGTGCTTCGTCAGGACCCCGATGTCGTCCTGGTCGGTGAGCTCCGCGACCTCGAAACCATCGAGGCTGCGCTTACCCTGGCGGAAACCGGGCACCTCTGCTTTGCTACCCTGCACACAAACTCCTGCGCCCAGACAATAAACCGCATCATCGACGTCTTCCCTCCTTACCAGCAGACCCAGGTAAGGACACAGCTCTCCTTCGTTCTCGAAGGGGTTCTCTCCCAGATTCTCATCCCCAAGGCGAGCGGCTCGGGTCGAGCCCTGGCCCTGGAAGTCATGGTGCCAAACCCGGCGATCCGCAACCTGATCCGGGAGGATAAGATCCACCAGATTTACTCCCAGATGCAGGTCGGCCAGGAAAAGTTCGGCATGCAGACCATGAACCAATGCCTTTTGAACCTCTACCAGCGCCGTCAGATAACCCTCGAAGACGCCATGGGCCGTTCGTCCGATCCCGATGAGTTCAGGCAGATGCTCGGCAATGCTGGTATGGGATCAGGGATGCCGCGTCGCCCTATGAATCGTTAGTCGTCGGCACCAATGCGGTTCCGGCAAGACAATATGATCGACATTTCAGCAAAATCAATAGGTACGTAATCAATTTCTACACATTCCTGGAGTCCTGAATGCCAAAATTCACATGGGAAGCAAGAACAAAGGCCGGCGCCCAACAAAAAGGTGTCATGGAAGCTGCCAATGAAGCCATGGTTGAGGCTCAGCTGAAGAAATTCGGGTTCACCAACATCACCATCAAAAGCGAAAAGGCAGGAATTAACATCCCCTTTCTGGGGAAAGGTGGTGGAGGAAGTGTAGATACCAAGGACCTGGTAGTGTTCACCCGGCAATTTGCCACCATGATCGACTCCGGTCTCCCCCTGGTCCAGTGCCTCGATATTCTTGCCAGCCAGCAACAGAACAAATCCTTCAGGGCGGCACTCTACAACATCAAGGAATCGGTGGAAAGCGGCTCAACCTTTGCCGATGCCTTGGCAAAACACCCCCGGATGTTTGACCAGCTCTACGTCAACCTCATAGCGGCTGGTGAGGTCGGTGGTATTCTCGACACGATCCTCAATCGTTTGGCAGCGTATATCGAAAAGGCCATGAAGTTGAAGAAGCAGGTAAAGGGCGCCATGGTGTATCCTGCCACCATTATTTCCATAGCCGTACTCGTCATCGGCGTCATCCTTGTCTTCGTCATCCCCACGTTTGCCAAGATGTTCGACGATTTCGGCGGAACTTTGCCAGCCCCCACACTGATAGTCATTGCCATGAGTAACTTCCTGAAGAAGTACATACTGGTCATAATCGCAGCCATTTACGGCATCAAGGTCGCCATTGGCAAATATTATGCGACCCCTGTCGGCAGAAAGACGATGGACCGCATGTTCCTCAAGATGCCGGTCATCGGTATCCTTATCCGCAAAGTTGCTGTCGCCAAGTTCACCCGTACTCTCGGCACCATGATAAGCAGCGGTGTTCCCATCATGGACGGACTGGAGATCGTTGCCAAGACAGCCGGCAACAAGATCGTCGAAGAGGCGATTTACAAGGTTCGACAGGCAATTTCAGAGGGGAAGACAATGGCTGAACCTCTTGGCGAGAGCGGTGTCTTTCCGCCTATGGTCGTGCAGATGATCTCGGTCGGTGAGGCGACCGGTGCCATGGATGCCATGCTCAACAAGATTGCCGACTTTTACGATGACGAGGTAGACGATGCAGTCGGCAACCTGACCGCAATGATGGAACCTCTCCTGATGGTATTTCTCGGCACAACGGTAGGTGGCCTTGTTGTCGCCATGTACCTCCCCATATTCAAGCTTGCCGGCGCGGTCGGCTGATGAATGAACGAAAAAAAAGCCTGGCCTGGTTGATACTGGCCAGGCTTGTCATTGTCTCGTTTTTTCTCGTCACGATCACCTATTTAAACTTCCGCCAACCCTATTTCTTCACCGACGAGATGCTGCGTGTTGTTACCCGTCTCATCATCGTCACATACTGTTTTTCAGTACTCTCCCTGACAACCTTCGGTCTGCCGGCTAAATACCTGTCTGCGGTTGCCTATGCCCAGATCATATGGGAAATTGTGTTCGTTTCCTTCCTCGTTGTGCTGACCGGCGGGATTTCTTCCTCCTATGCCTTTTTCTACAACCTTGCCATCATCAATGCAGGCCTGCTCTTTGCCCGCCGTGATGCCGTGTATACCGCAAGTCTCTGTGGCATCATCTACGGCACGATAATTGATTTTCACTATTTCGGTAAACTGGTCAGATTCGGCCTGTTCCCGGAAGTAGGCGATTACTACGGCAGCACTCATATAACCCTGCTGATTCTGACCAACCTGCTTGCCTTCTGTCTTACTGCCGTACTGACAGGTTATCTTTCAGAACGGGCCCGGAAGAGTGAAACGGCTCTCCGCAAAAAGGAGATAGATTATGATGAGCTGAAACAACTGAACAGCATCATCGTCTCAAATCTCGACAGCGGACTTGTCACCATTACGAGCAGTGGGAATATCCGCGTGTTCAACCGAAGCGCTTCGTACATAGCAGGAGTAAATCCGGCTGATGTTTATGACAGGCGGATCGACGAAATTATGCCGGAGGCAGGGTCTCTTGCCGCACTGCTTTCGGGAAAGGACAGAAGCGACACCATTCACACGAACTGTGACGGGGAGAGAAGAATCCTCAGCCTCAAGTCAACACCGTTCTCTGACAAGGAGGGGAACTGCATTGGCGCGGTCATCGATTTTTTCGATGTCACCAGAATACGTGAGCTGGAAACCCAACTAAAGAAGTCTGATCGTTTAGCGGCGATCGGAGAGCTTTCGGCACGTATCGCCCACGAGGTAAGAAACCCTCTTGCCTCGATCAGCGGCTCTGTTCAATTGATCGCTCAGACAAGGACAGTACCCGAATCTGACCGGAAACTGCTCGATATCGTCATACGTGAAACGGATCGCCTGGATAAACTGCTCGGCGATTTTCTCCAGTACGCTCGTCCGAAACATCCTGACAAATGCTGGTTCAACCTTCAGGTCATGATCGACGAGATCATTGAACTGCTGCGGGGGGATAAGCGGTTCTCCCTTATGGATATCCGGAATTCCACTCCGGGAGGAAAGCAGATATTCGCCGACCATGACCAGGTTCGTCAGGTAATCCTGAATCTACTTCTCAACGCAGCTGAGGCTAATCCCGAAGGAGGAACCGTGATGCTGAACAGTCACTACAACCTCCCTTTTCCCGACGCCGATGATACGACAGGCACTCTCGAGATATCGGTACATGACAGCGGTAACGGGATCTCACCGGAAGACATGGATATGATCTTCGAGCCCTTTTTTACCACTAAAACCGGGGGGAGCGGACTCGGCCTGGCCATGGTCTACAGGGTTATCGAAGCCCACGGCGGCAGTATCATTGCCGAGAATGACATCTCTGGTGGAGCCTGTTTCAGGATCACACTGCCCGTTACCTTTAAAAATGAGAAAGTCTAAAATAAGTTGATTGGCATCATATTCTAATAAACCGATCACTTTTCAAAGAGAGCAACAGTGAGCCCTACTATTCTGGTTGTAGACGACGAACTCAGTATGCGTGAATTTCTCGCAATTCTTCTTGAACGAGAGGGATATTCCTCTATCACGGCCGCAAGCGGAGCTGAAGCGCTGAACATACTGGAGAAATCTGACGTTGACCTGGTCATATCCGATATCAATATGCCGGGACTTGACGGCATCGGGTTGCTTGAAAAAATAAAGTCCTTTTCACCCGACACAGCCGTTTTGATGATTACCGCCTTTTCCACGACGGAGCAGGCCGTGGAAGCGATGAAATTCGGCGCGTATGACTACATCTCCAAACCGTTCAAGGTGGATGAGATAAAATTACTGGTCAAGAACGCCCTTGAAAAACAGTTCCTTGTACGAGAGAACACCAAGCTCAAGAGCCAGGTCCAGAGCACCCAAAGCTGTAATGGTCTTATCGGGAAAAGCCGGAAAATGCTCGATATTTTCTCCCTAATCGAGAGAGTTGCCGCCAGTGCCGCAACCGTTTTGATCTGCGGTGAAAGCGGCACCGGCAAGGAACTGGTCGCAAAAGCGATCCACTGCAACAGCGAAAGACGTGACAAACCATTCGTGGCAGTCAACTGTGGAGCCATCCCTGAAACATTGATGGAAAGCGAGTTCTTCGGCCATGCCCGGGGCGCCTTCACCGGCGCGGTCTCAGAGCGGGCGGGGCTGTTCGAGCAGGCGAACGGCGGCACCCTGTTCCTGGACGAAATCGGAGAAGTGCCCTTGCTTCTTCAGGCGAAGCTGCTGAGGGTACTACAGGAGCGTGAAATCCGCAGGGTAGGGGGGGGAGAAACCCGACGTGTGGATGTACGCATCGTGACTGCCACCAACAGGGACCTGGAACAGCAGGTTGCAGATGGCAACTTCCGGGAAGACCTCTACTATCGCCTGAATGTTGTGCAGCTAAACCTCCCGCCATTAAGGGAACGCGCCGAAGACATCCCTCTGCTTCTTGAACATTTTTTCCGGAAGCACACCGGAAACAGCTCTACCCATGATATCATTTCCCCAGACGCCCTTAATCTGCTGCTGAATTACCAGTTCCCGGGTAATGTCCGGGAACTGGAAAATATCGTCGAACGCTCTGTTGCGCTCGGCACCAGACAGATAACACTCGATACACTGCCACAGCACGTACTGCGCTTGCACACGGCACAGCAACGCATGGACCTGTTCGAAATTCCTCCTGAAGGGATGGATCTGGACAAGTACCTGGACAACATAGAGAAGAAATACCTTCTTAAAGCCCTCGAAAAATCAGGTGGTATAAGAAAGCGGGCGGCTGAAATGCTCGGCATGACCTTCCGCTCCTTTCGATACAAGCTCTCCAAGCACGGCATGGAAGAAGAGTGAAAAAAATCCCCCTACGAGACAACGTTAGACTGCTCAAGGGTCTTGACAGCGTATTCGGCAAACTGGCCACACGCATTCTGCCAGCACCTCCCTGCACGGCACCCGCCGGGGAGATCCGTTCGATACTCGTCATCAGGCCGGGCGGCATCGGCGACGCCGCCTTACTGGCTCCTGCAATCTACAGACTGCAACGGATTTTCCCCCACGCACGGATACAGATTCTTGCTGAGAAGCGTAACAGCGACACCTTCGCTCTCATACCGGGAATAGACCAGGTTCTGCTCTACGACACCCCTAACGGTCTGCTGCAGGTCCTGCGTGGCACCTACGACCTGGTCATTGATACTGAACAGTGGCACCGGCTTTCTGCCCTGGTCGCGCGGTTAACCGGTGCTCCCCGCCTCATAGGATTCGACACCAACGAGCGGCGCCGGATGTTCACCCATGCGGTTCCTTACCGACACGACGAGTACGAGGTCAGCAGCTTCCTGCACCTTCTTACCCCCCTTGGCATTCGAGAGGCACATGACGGTTCGACTGTTTTCCTATTTGTGCCAGAGAGTGAAAAGGAACGGGCAACAACACTGTTACACCCCGTTGGGGGAACACCATTCATATCCATTTTCCCCGGGGCCAGTATTGCCGAGCGACGCTGGGGGAGCAGACGGTTCAACAGCGTGGTAAAATCGCTGGAACATCACGGCCTGAGATCGGTGATTGTAGGCGGAGCAGTCGACAGGGAGCAGGGGGAGGAGATCGTCAAGGACACCAGAGCACTCAACCTTGCAGGCCGTACCACGCTTGCCGGAACAGCGGCAATCATTTCCGCTTCGTCACTCCTCCTTTCCGGCGATTCGGGAGTTCTACATATCGCCGTCGGTTTAGGAGTCCCGACGGTTTCCCTGTTCGGTCCGGGGATCGCTGCAAAATGGGCACCACGGGGGACTCGACACACTGTCGTGAACAGGGAACTCCCCTGCTCGCCATGCACGAGATTCGGCACCACCCCCCCGTGCCCCTGCAACGTCAGCTGCCTGTCGGAAATACTCCCGGACGCGGTAACCACCGCAATTTTACAGCAGTTACGGATTGATAAAAAAATATCGAATAAAGTGCTTGACTTTATCGGCCACCATTGCTAGTAATGACGTTCGTTTTGTTTGCAGGCGCGTAGCTCAGGGGGAGAGCGCTACCTTGACACGGTAGAGGTCGACGGTTCGAGACCGTCCGCGCCTACCATTGCTTTACAGAGCAGCGAACAAATGTGTAAGGCATCGGCAGCGATGCCTTTTCTTTTACGAGGCGACCTATGAGCAATATAACGGTGAATTTGCCGGATGGTTCGACAAGGGAACTGCCATCGGGTGCAACTGTCCGTGACTTAGCAGCATCCATAGGTGCAGGCCTGGCCAAGGCGGCGATTGCCGGCAAGATCAACGGCGATCTCGTCGACCTTGCCACTGCCATACCTGACGGCGCCGATGTAGCCATCATTACCGACAAGAGTCCTGAGGCACTGGAAATCATCAGGCACTCCACTTCCCACCTCATGGCACAGGCGGTGAAGATTCTGTTTCCCCAGGCAAAAGTAACCATCGGTCCAGCCATTGACACCGGTTTTTACTATGATTTCGACATGGACCATCCGTTTACGCCGGATGATCTGGAAAAAATAGAACAGAAGATGCTGGAACTGGCAAAGGCTGCCCAGCCAATCGAACGTCAGGTCCTCTCCAGCAACGACGCCATCAAGATGTTTCGCGACATGGGCGAAGATTACAAGGTTGAGCTGATCGAGGATCTCGGCGTCGAAACAGTGTCCCTTTACCGCCAGGGCGACTTTGCCGACCTTTGTCGAGGTCCCCACCTTCCTTCCACCGCTTATTGCAAGGCATTCAAGCTGACCTCGATCGCCGGCGCCTACTGGCGGGGTGACGAGAAACGGAAGATGCTGCAGCGTGTATACGGCACGGCATTCACCGACAAGAAAGAGCTTGATGCTTACCTTGAACGGATCGAAGAGGCAAAGCGTCGTGACCACCGTAAGCTTGGGAAAGAGCTGGATCTTTTTTCGTTCAGCGACGAAGTCGGTGCTGGTTTTGCCATCTGGCATCCGAAAGGCGCCATGCTCCGTACGATCCTTGAGGATTTCGAGCGAAAAGAGCACCTGAAGCGCGGTTATGACATTGTCGTCGGCCCGCAGATTCTCAAGTCTGAGCTCTGGCAACGTTCCGGCCACTACGAGAACTACCGCGAGAACATGTATTTCACCGAAGTGGATGAACAGGGCTTCGGCATCAAGCCGATGAACTGTCTCGCCCACATGATGATCTATAAATCACAGCTTCGCAGCTACCGCGATCTCCCCCTCCGCTTCTTCGAGCTCGGGACCGTTCATCGCCACGAGAGGGCAGGGGTACTGCACGGGTTACTCCGCGTCCGCTGTTTCACCCAGGATGATGCTCACATTCTCTGCACACCGGAACAGCTGGATGGAGAAATAAAGGGTGTGATCTCATTCGTCACCGAGGTGATGGGCAAATTCGGCTTCGAGTTCGACATGGAACTCTCGACAAGGCCGGAAAAGTCAATAGGTTCCGATGAAGACTGGGAAAGGGCAACCGGTGCGTTGCTCGGTGCCCTGAAGGATTCGGGTCGTCCCTTCGAAATTAACGAGGGAGATGGGGCCTTTTACGGTCCCAAAATAGATATCAAGCTACGTGACTGCCTTGACAGGAAATGGCAGTGTGCTACAATCCAGTGCGATTTTACGCTCCCCGAGCGCTTTGACCTTACCTATGTCGACAGTAACGGCGAGAAAAAACGCCCGGTCATGGTTCACCGGGTCATCCTCGGTTCCATTGAGCGCTTCATCGGTGTCCTGATCGAGCATTTTGCCGGCAACTTCCCGCTCTGGCTTTCACCTGTCCAAGCCATCCTGCTGACGGTAACGGATGCCCAGGCACCATATGCAGCAGAACTGTACGAAAAACTGCGCGCTGCAGGAGTGAGAATACAAAAGAATCTGCGCAACGAAAAGCTCGGCTTCAAGATCAGGGAAGCCCAGTTGCAGAAGATACCCTACATGCTGATCATAGGTGATAAGGAACTTGAGACCGGGACGGTGACTCCACGTTTCAGGGACGGCAAGAACCTTGACCCCATGACCGTCGATCAATTCATAAGCTTCATCATGAATGAAGCTGCGGAATTCCACTAGGAGGTGGCGTCATAGCTAAAGCAACGGTTAACATCAATCAGGCAATCAGGTCCAGAGAGGTCCGGGTAATTGGCGCCGAAGGTGAGCAGATCGGCGTTATTTCGATCCAGGAAGCTCTCTCTATGGCAGAAAGCCAGCAACTTGACCTGGTTGAAGTTTCACCGACCGCCGTCCCCCCCGTATGCCGCATCATGGATTACGGCAAGTTCAAGTACCAGCAGAGCAAGAAGTTGCAGGAAGCAAAAAAGAAGCAGGTTCAGGTGCAACTGAAAGAGGTCAAGCTCAGACCGAAAACAGATGAACACGACATGCTCTTCAAGATCAAGCATGTAAGGCGGTTTCTCGAGGAAGGGAACAAGGCCAAGATCACCCTTGTTTTCCGTGGCCGGGAAATCACCCACATGGAGTACGGTCAGAAAGCACTTGATCGTTTTGCGCAGGATCTCGAAGATGTAGCCGTAATTGAAGTAAAACCCAAAATGGAGGGGCGGAGCATGTTCATGATTGTCGCCCCCAAAAAATAACACAAAGACTGCCAGAAGGAGAAGGATATGCCTAAAATCAAGACAAACAGCGGCGCTGCAAAGCGTTTCAAGAAGACAGGGACCGGCAAGATCAAGAGAAGTTCGGCTTTTACAAGCCACATTCTCACAAGCAAGACCCGCAAACGCAAGCGCAACCTTCGTCACGGCGGACTCGTTGCCGCTGTGGACCAGAAGAACATTGCACGACTGATCCCCTACATGTAAAAAGACCATGAGAGTGATTCATTCACGTCTCATGCCCTACAAGTTGCCGTGAACCGCGAGGAAATCGTCTCCCCTTGCGGATCCGGTGAAATACACCAAAAGGAGTAGTACATGCCACGCGTAAAAAGAGGTTTCAAAGCGAGACAAAGAAGAAACAAAGTACTGAAACTTGCCAAGGGATACCGCGGCGCCAGGAGCAAACTCTTCAGGAGCGCCACCGAAGCGGTGGACCGCGCCCTTAATTACGCATTCCGCGACCGTCGCGTGAAAAAGCGTGATTTCCGCGCGCTTTGGATTGTGCGCATCAATGCCGCCGCACGTTTGAACGGCATGACGTACAGCAAATTGATCCACGGCCTCAAGCAGGCAAAGGTCGAGATTGACCGGAAGGTTCTGGCTGATCTGGCCGTATCGGATCCTGCCGGATTCGCACAGATTGCGGGTGTGGCCAAAGCAGGAGCATAACCACAAACCATCACAGAAAAAAGAAATGGAATGTTACGCATTCCATTTCTTTTTTTTTAAGGACCATGTGCATGAGACAACAGCTTGAACAGATGCAGAAGGATGCACTTGCAGCACTCGCCGGCGTCACGACCGAAGAACAGCTTCAGGCACTGAAGGTCAGATTTCTGGGGAAAAAAGGAGAGCTCACCAGCATCATGAAAGGTATCGGCGCCCTTTCCTCTGATGAGCGCCCGGTAATCGGACAGGTTGTCAACTCTGTTCGCGACTGCCTTGAAGAGAGCTTCGCCACGTGCGCTGCTACCTTGAAGGCCTCACTGAAAAAAGCCAAGTTACAGAATGAAAGAATTGACGTGACCCTGCCTGGCAGGCGATCACCCCGGGGGACCAAGCACCCGGTGACTCTCGTCGTGGAGGAGATTTGCGATATCTTTTCTGGTCTCGGCTTTCTTGTTGCAGAAGGTCCCGAAATTGAGCTGGATTACTACAATTTCGAAGCACTTAATTTCCCAAAGGACCATCCGGCCAGGGACATGCAGGATACCTTCTTTGTGCAGGACAATCTGCTGCTTCGTACGCACACCTCTCCTGTCCAGATTCGAACAATGCTGCAGCAGCAACCACCGGTCAGAATCATAGCCCCAGGCACCGTCTACCGCTGTGATTACGATGCCACCCATTCACCGATGTTTCACCAGATCGAAGGTCTGATGGTTGACAAAGGGATCACTTTCGGCGACCTCAAGGGGATCCTGACCATTTTCACCAACCAGATGTTCGGCAACGATATCGGCGTTCGCCTACGACCGAGTTTCTTCCCGTTCACCGAACCGAGCGCCGAGGTGGATATAGCGTGCGTCATCTGTCGTGGCAAGGGGTGTCGCGTCTGCAAGAATTCCGGCTGGCTGGAGATTCTCGGTGCCGGCATGGTCGACCCAGAGGTTTTCCGTCACGTTGGCTATGATGCCGAGAAGGTTAACGGTTTTGCTTTCGGCATGGGAATCGAACGGGTCGCAATGCTCAAATACGGAATCAATGACATGCGACTGCTTTTTGAGAACGATGTCCGTTTCCTGTCGCAATTCTGAACACTGGATATCGACAAGTTATAGCATCTGACTCACGTATATTACCTCACTCATGGTCTGTCCCTCCACTTCGTGCCAGGGGCAGCGGAGAAAGTGTGACCATATGAAAGTAAGTTACAACTGGCTCAAGGAATTTGTTGACTTCGATCTTTCCCCCCATGAACTTTCCAACCTCCTCACCATGCTCGGGCTGGAAGTAGACGCCATAGAACAGCTCGGTGAAGGACTTGATGACGTCATCGTAGCCCTGGTCGAAGAACGCGCCCAACATCCGAATGCGGACAAACTCTCCCTGTGCCGGGTAAACAACGGCACAGAGATACTCAGCATTGTCTGCGGTGCCCAGAACTTCAGATCAGGCGACAAGGTTGCCCTGGCCCAGATCGGAGCCGTCCTTCCGGGTGATTTCAAGATCAAGAGGTCCAAAATACGCGGGGAGGAATCCTTCGGCATGCTCTGTTCCGAAAAAGAACTGGGGCTGGCCGAGGAGTCTGCCGGCATAATGGTTCTTGATGCTGACCTCCCCTTGGGAGCTCCGGTCTTCCAAGCCCTTGGTCTTAAGGATACGATCTTTGAAATCGGTCTTACTCCCAACAGGGCCGACTGCCTCAGCATTATCGGCGTAGCCAGGGAGATCGCCGCTAAGCTCGGGAAAAAAGTCCGTTACAATCGGCCCGATGTCAAGGAAGAGGGCAGCGATATCTCAAAGGTTGCCTCAGTGCGGATTGACGACGCCGATCTGTGCCCTCGCTATACAGCCCGTTACATCAGTGGCTGCAGCATCGCCCAGTCACCCCGGTGGCTGGTCAACAGACTTCAAGCCCTCGGCCAGCGCTCGATCAACAATGTGGTTGACGTTACCAACTACGTCCTGCTTGAATACGGTCATCCACTGCACGCCTTCGATTACCGCCAGCTTTCAGGCGGCAAGATAATCGTTCGCAGAGCCGGAGAAGGGGAGACATTCACAACTCTGGACGGCCAGGAGAGAGTTCTCAACCATTCCGATCTGACCATCAGGGACGATGAACGCCCTGTTGCCCTCGCCGGCATCATGGGTGGAGAGAACTCGGAAATAGCCGACGATACGTCCGACATACTCCTGGAAAGCGCCTACTTCAATCCGTCGGCAATACGCCTCACAAGCAAACGACTCGGCCTGCATACCGAATCATCCCACCGTTTTGAACGTGGTACCGACATCAACATCCTTACCGTTGCGCTTGACCGTGCGGCATCCCTCATTGCCGAGCTTGCGGGGGGAAAGGTTGCCAGGGGAACCATTGACGTCTATCCGTCACAGATACCCGAGAAAACCGTCACGGCAAGAATCAGCCGTGTAAATGAGATTCTCGGTCTGAGCCTTGACGAAGAACAGATCGCAGCAATTTTTACTCGTCTGGAATTCGGCGTCGAACGGGTCGGTGAGGGAGTTCTCCGTGTTGCCATACCTTCATTCAGAGTCGATATCGAGAGGGAGATCGACCTGATAGAAGAGGTGGCAAGACTCCACGGCTTCGAGAACATCCCCCTGTCCATGCCGGTTGCCCAGGTATTTTCAGACAGGATCCCGCGCAACCAGCAACTTGAACGGGAGCTGAAAAATCTCCTGGTGGGAGAGGGTTTCAACGAAGTAATCAACTTCAGTTTCGCCTCCCATGCGGACCTGCTCAAACTCAAACTGCCAGAATCCGACAAGCGATCCGCTGCCGTGTCTCTTCTCAACCCGCTGGTTGATGAACATGCTGTCATGCGAACCACCTTGCTCCCGGCGCTATTGCAGACCACGGCGCGAAATTTCAGCCTGAGAAACTTCAACCTACGCCTTTTCGAAATGAGGCGGGTATACTTGATCAGACCAGGCGAGGAACTTCCCGATGAACCGCTCCATGTAGCCGGCATCATGTCAGGACTCCGTCACCCCGAAGGATGGAATCAGTCAAAGGAGTCGGTTGACTTTTTTGACGCAAAAGGGGTCATCGAAGCAGTCGCGGACAAGTTCAAGCTCCCGGCACTCACATTCGTCCAGGGCGGTGTAGAGCCGTTCTATCACCCTGGCAAAGCAGCAGCCATCCTATGTAACAACGAATTGATCGGCACCATCGGCGAAATTCATCCCGATGTACAGGAAGCCTTCGAACTGGACAAACCGGTCTGTTATTTCGAACTCGACTTCGCTAAACTGGTTGACCAGAGCGCTGTCACAAGCGTCATAACAGCTCCCTCACGTTTTCCTGACACCTATCGGGATATCGCCATGCTCGCTGCTGACGAGACGTCGGCGAGCGCCATTATAGAATGCATAACCAGTACTAACATCGACAAGCTTCGTTCAGTTGAAATTTTCGACCTCTATAAGGGTGATAAAATACCTGAAGGGCAGAAGAGTATCGCGGTACGGGTACGTTACGGTTCCTTTGATTCTACCCTGACAGACGAAGAGGTGAACAAGTTCCATCAGAAAGTTATTAACACCCTGACCGCAAAACTCGGCGTCACGCAGAGGTAGGATTATAATCGCAACGTTCTTTTGCAAATAATGTTAAAAATCGGTTGCCATTCATGACCCCGTGTGTTATAAACCATATCCGCCGTTGACGAACAGATAGTTACGGATAATCAATAACTTGAGGATGCTATGACGAAGGCGGACATTGTAGAAAAGATTTATGAGAAGGTTGGCTTCTCGAAGAAAGAGTCAGCGGAACTCGTTGAGCTAGTCTTTGATATCATGAAAAGCACCCTTGAGAAGAGTGACAAAATAAAGATTGCCGGATTCGGTAACTTTGTTGTTAAAGAGAAAGCAGATCGGCGCGGTCGGAATCCGCAAACTGGCGAAGAAATTACTATCACGGCCCGTAGAATTCTCACGTTTAAACCAAGCCAGGTGTTGAAGGCATCCATCAATAAATAGGTGCAGATGGAGGAGGTGTGACGTCAGCAGCTTCCCATAAGCTGTATTACCGGATCGGTGAAGTCGCCGAACTACTGAAAATAAACACTTCCGTACTGAGATTTTGGGAAACACAGTTCGAGCAATTAAAGCCTCAGAAGTCTAAAACAGGTCAGCGATTGTATTCACAACGCGATCTGGAACTGGCAAAACAGATACAAGAGCTTCTGTACCGCGAGAAGTTAACCATTGCCGGAGCAAAAACGAGAATCACCCCGTCTCGTAGAACTGATCCGGAAGAGCAGGAAGAGCAGAAAAAGCTTCTCAGCCACATCAAGCAGGAATTGCAGAAACTTAGAAAAATTCTCGAGTAGTATTGAATGGTCAGCCGATATCGGTGCGTAGCGCAGCCTGGTAGCGCACCAGACTGGGGGTCTGGTGGTCGCTGGTTCGAATCCAGTCGCACCGACCATTTAAGAAAAGGGGTTAGCTCAACGGCTAACCCCTTTTCATTTATTGCAGAATCGTTTATCCAGTACGATTTTATTTCTTGGCTCCCAGTGCCGTTTTGACTTTTTTCAACGTCTCGATATTTTGTTGCAGATTGCTGACATTTTTTTCCATCTCAGTTATGGTCTTCCCGAGTTGAGCAATACTCCCGACTGTGCCGCCACTTTCACTTACCTGGTCAAGGAGAACCCCTCCGATTTCTCCCCAGTCTGCAAAAGCCTTCCGCTGAGTCAGCGATCCACAGAAAAAACCTGAAGCGAAAATAATCGTAACAATCCCCATGCGAACACTGAAATGTATTGCCTTGCCTGACATGTCAATCCTCCTTTAACTGATTGAGCGGTCCAGACCACGATCCTTGAACCCCAACATTAACGACCTACAAACTTCCTTGTAATGAATATCTTCACGATTTCAACGACCTCCGTCCAATCCGATAGCATGTACTCAAATATATCTGTAATCAGTAGTGTCCCAACGTTTAGTTGAATAAAAACAGCTGGTTATTGTTTTGCTCT
>CALMBF010000180.1 GCA_937860145.1 uncultured Geobacter sp. | reverse complement strand
TAAGAGACAGCTCTGGCAGTCACCCTCACCGGGGAGGACCGTCAGGGTGGAGGGGTTCAGGTCGGCCGAGCCTCCCGCCAGCTCCGGAAGGACGGGGGCGATGGCCCCCAGCACCTTCCCCGAGGCGGCCCGGGTGGCCATCCCCTTCGGGTCGGCGGCGAAGGCGGGGAGGGCGTCCCGCCAGCCGGGGGGGAGGTCACCGGCCAGGCGCCGCTCCAGTTCGGCGGCCAGTCCGCCGTGGTCCCGGCGGTATCCTGCCAGGAGACTGTTCCAGGCGTCTTCGGCCGCGGCCCCCTTCGCCAGGGCACGGCGGCAGTGGGCGCTCGCCTCGGTCGGGATGTGAAAGGGGGGCTCCGCGGGCCAGCCGAGCCTCTCCTTGGTCAGCCTGATCTCATCTCCCCCCAGGGGGGAGCCGTGGGCCTCGCAGCTCCCCTCCTTGTGGGGGGAGCCGTAGCCGATGCGGGTCCTGACCATGACCAGGGAGGGGCGGGAGAGCTCCTCCCGGGCGGCTGCCACTGCCTGTCCGAGCTCCGCCAGGTCGTTGCCGTCGCTGACGGCCAGCACCTGCCAGCCGTAGGCCTCGAAGCGCCGCCCCACATCCTCGCTGAAGGAGAGGTCGGTGGCCCCGGCCAGGGAGATCCGGTTGGCGTCGTAGAGGCAGTTCAGCTTCCCCAGCCGCAGGTGGCCGGCGAGGGAGGCGGCTTCAGCCGCCACCCCCTCCATCAGGTCGCCGTCACCCGCCAGGCACCAGGTGAAGTGGTCCACGACCTCGTAACCCGGCCGGTTGTAGCGGGCCGCCAGGTGGGCCTCCGCCAGGGCCATGCCCACGGCGTTCCCCAGCCCCTGCCCCAGCGGGCCGGTGGTGGTCTCCACCCCCGGGGTGTGCCCCCGCTCCGGGTGCCCCGGGGTCCTGCTCCCCCACTGGCGGAAGCTTTTCAGGTCGTCCAGGGAGAGGTCGTAGCCGAAGAGGTGGAGCAGGGCGTAGAGGAGGGCGGAGCCGTGGCCGGCGGAGAGGACGAACCGGTCCCGGTTGAACCAGGCCGGGTTGGCCGGGTTGTGGGAAAGGAACCGGTCCCAGAGGACCCAGGCCATGGGGGCCGCCCCCAGGGGGAGGCCGGGATGGCCGCTGCTGGCCTGCTGGATGGCATCCACCGCCAGGAAGCGGAGGGTGTTGATGCAGAGGAGGTCGGTAGCTGAGTTGTTGGTTGTGGCAGACATGAATGGTTGCCCTCCATGGTGTAGGTTGACGAGGAGAGTTACTTTAAATCAGGTTGGGATTAGTCGGAGATTGACTTGCGGGGGCGGAAGTAACCTTTTATGCAGTCAAGGTTACGAACACAAATTTGAATATGATTTTTCTCGCGGAATCCGGCATTGGGGTAGAGCTCCTTACCTTCCCAGAATACTCCACGGACTGAATCGAATCGGGGTTTCTCCATTACATCGTAGAGGGTATGCGTTGCTTCAATAACGGCGCAGTCCAGACGGCGAATGAGGATGTCTTTCTCTTCGCCGAATGGTTTCGAATTTACCGGTAGAGGAGATTTCTCGTTCTCGGCATACTGCTTTAGGAAACCGTAAGTTGATTTAAGTAGCTGCAAAGACTCTGCTTCGAGAAGATTGAGGCAGTTACCAAGGTCGATCACTGCGCCGATTACGGCTTCTTGTTTGATTCGGGATTTAGTCAGGTGGGGATTTTGCTTCAGGTGCTTGGCGTACTGCAGGGCTCTCTGCGGGCTGTTCTCCCAGAAGTAGATGCCGTGGCCGAGCCAGTCGTAGTCATTTTCGCTATGTTTCAGGTTGTCCTTTCCGGCGAGGACACGTTCGGCCACTTCTTTGTCGCAGCCGTGAAAGCCGAGGACGAAGGAGGGGAGTGATCTATACATCCTGACGGTACGGCTTGGTCAGTTTGCCGTCGGGGGTGTAAATGCCTGCCCTGACGACAAGCTCCTTGATTTTTTCCGGCGAGAGCTGCTTGATGAGGGTCTTGATCTCGGCAGCAGTTTTTTTTGCTTCACGAGCGGTCATGATTCGTGCCTTTCTGAGTGGGTAAGGAAATGATACACGGTGTGGCGGAGTAGTTCAATGGCAAGTTTATTTTTCCTGCAGGGCCAGGTTGGCGATGAAGGGGATGTCGAAGTGCTTTTCTATGGGCATGGGGTTAGGGAATAAAATTTTCTACAACCGTTCATGTTCCTGAATAATCTTATCGGTTCCATACAAGCCAAGAATCAACATCTTGTCGAGAATATCGAGAATACGTGCCCTTAATTCCGGACGGTTTTCAGTAGCTGAATATTCCTTCAGTAACAGGTCGTCGAGATAATGCATCTCACGTCGCCTTCCTGATGGAGATGAACCATCGTCAGGTCTTTCTGCTAGATCAAGGACACGCTCCGCTGCCAATATCACCTCTTCGGTAGTTGGCTCGTGAGCATCTTTGAGCAGATGAAATAATGCAAAGTTATCCTCCTCAAAAGCCTTGGATCGAATGAAAACATTAATCAGGGAGCGAAACGATTCAATTTCTTCATTCCATAGTTCGCGAAAACATTCAGCAGCTTCGGCTCTGATTTCTTTTACCGGATCATTGAAGAACTCAATGAGTTGATGCTCCGCAATTGTCCGATAAGCGGCTTGTGATATATGATGAGCCGCTAAGTGCGCGGCAATCTGCCGATAACGATCTCCACTATGAAGCAGAATTCTAGCGCGTTCAGCAATTGGTTCGTTATAGAACGCTTCTCGTAAAAGGTGAAATGCTCCAAGGAGTCTATATTTCTCTTCTTCCGCAGCAAGGAGCAATTCGAGCAGTTCCATGCCGATATCAGGAGCTCCATGCAGAATGTAGCAAAGCAGAAGAATTCCTTTATAGGTCGCTAATGGATTTAGATCGAACCCTTGCTCTTGAACGACCAGTTGCTTCAGCAGGGTTGCCGCCAAGCGATTGTTCTGGCGTAGCACGGAATAAATTGGCTTGGTCATAAGACAGCGTATGCTTTCCAGAGGCTCACTCTCAATGCGTCTTTTGAGCACATCAACGCCTTCAGCCAGACGGCTATCACAATCCCACAGGATGGCACCAAGGGTTTCCACTGCAGTACCACGATCAAAAAAACCGCTACGAAACATGGTAAAGCCGCCTTTTGAAATCAGTTGTTCCACAGAAACAATAAGCTCTTGTGTCCGTCTCTGATCCGATTCCTCGTTGGTTGCGGCCTCGCCATTTTCAACATACCAGAGCAGCATCGAAAATATATCGACATGATCTGTCAGGGACGGACGTTTTTGCAGAATCCGGCAGACTCCCTCGCAGCATGGGTGTTCAGGTAACGCATGGGCATGACGTAGTGCCATTAACAATACTTCGTCAAGTGCTTGGCTCTCGGCCAAGCCGTTCAATATACCGTTGAAGTATTCATGGTGAGTACCAGGTGGAAATCGTAAAAATAGTTCCGCAAATCGTTCCGGTTTTTCCTTTGTGCATTCTTGAAGAAGTTGTGCGAGACCACTGGCGCCAGTGTGTCGATACCATTCTCCTTTCGACCTGCTTGTTTCCCGATCATCACAATACGCTTTGACCGCGCTCAGCCAGGAATCGTCGGACATGAATTTTGAGCGATCTGAACCAATTGGCGGTGGCACCCATGTGGCTTCCATGTTATTTGGTGTGGGAACGGTTTTGTTGTGGAACTTTCTATTCAGTTGTGAAAGTCTAAGCAGTGCTTGTGGCGAGAGATTTATAGTATCTATCGATCTAAGGATGCACCACTGGTCATATCCACTCCAGTTCAAGTCACGCATTGCAGATTTACGAGTCCAAAAGGGCTCTTCTTCAGGGCGGCCGTTAGCCAATTCAACAATAATTTTTTTTGCCAGTCGTAATTCAGGCCAGTGATTCAGGATTCGATCTTCAATGACATGCCTTTCTTGTTGAGTAAGATGAGGAAGGGCAGCATTGGCAGCATGGGCGAGCGAGAGCCAATCAGCACCATTAGGGCCGACATCAAAAATTCCTTCAGTAGAAACAATCGATGGTAATTTATACCCGATAACATCACCGGCTGATGCAATGGTTTCAAGGCACAGGGACTGCGTAGCAGGATGGGTTAGTAAGTCTATTTGCTCAAACCAATAAATTGCTTTTTCTGGCTCGCTCTTGGCTACTTCAGACAATGATTTCCGTATTAGATCAAGAAATCGGTTGGATCCGTAATTGTTTCCATAATAATGTACCCGCCAAGTGTAGTCTTCCCAGTACTGTCCGTTATAAGAAAGATTTATTCGTCGAATTGCTTCGATAAATGCAGGCATAACGGAATCAAGGAAAATGCCGGCTGATTTTTTCTGCAATTCTTCAAGCCAATGATAATCGAGGTCGTTTTGTTGATCTCTCTTGAACGGATGACCTTCGGGGAAATTATCATACCAGGCTTCAAACAATTCCTTGAGCAACTTGCCTGCTGCCGCCGTGTCGTGCTTAAGCCAAGCAGATATTGAGTGTCGATCATACACGGCATTTTCAAACAGTCCTGCTGGTTTGGAGTGAATCACATCCAAATTGAGTTGAAGCAATTCGGGCGACGACGGCAAGTCATGCAGCCAGGAAAACCAGCCGAGCAGAGCTTTGCTGTGTTCAGGGTCTTGCTTCCACCAGTTTCGCAGCACAAGAGCAACATCAGCCGAGAAACTCTTGGCGCAATTCCGCAGGATATTCAAGGCATCGCCGCGCCGCTCAGCACTGGAAGAATCCAGCCATTCGGCAATAAGTCCTCGACGGATCAATACCGGTAACATGCCTGCTTGCGGATAGATGGCCAAGCGCACCAATGGTGGCATTTGTTCCAACGGCCTATCAAGAGCCAGAATAACGTCCAACTCTGCTTCAGTAGTATCAATGAGCCCGCCAAGCCAGCGCATGACAGCATCCTTCAAGTGATAGCGGACATCAGGACTGTTCAGCAACTCTTGCAGTTGCTTGACATAAGGCGCTGGTGCTGTTTGCCTGTACATCGCCAATATCTGACGAACCTGTGTCCTTCGAAAAAGGTGCTGTTCATCCTGTCGGAGGAAATCGAGCAGGTTTCTTCGGTCAGTAACGAATCCCCTTGCAAAGGCATAATCGAACAGGCTTTCGTGAAAAAAGTTAATGCGTCCATCTACTTTGCTTATCAGGTGTTCCGTTGCCAGCAGATCAAGGCCGTTAGGGAACTGATCCAGGACTGTTTCCGAGGCATCGAGCAATTGGTCGCTACTCATAACCTTTGCCAAATGAGAAAGCACTGGCATGACCGCAAAAGCTGGATAACCACGATCACGAATAGCACGCTGCTTCTTCTCCACAAGCCTGTCAAACAATTCCGTTGTTGACTGGAACTGCAAGGCTTGCTCGCCATTTTCGAAAATTTCGAGAAACAAGGCGAGGTTTAGAGGCAGTGATAGCAGTTCCCGTTGCTTGGCAGTAAAGCCGCCGCACGGAATACCTTTTGCCGAGAATAAGGGTTCGACTTCGGCAGACCAATCAAGAGATTTAATTTCAATTCTCTGTACTTGGTGAGCCTTTTCCAACTGCAACAATGCACTGTCATTGGTCAGATCATAGGTACGACAGGCGGCAATGATACGGATATTTTTTGAAAACCGTGCATAGTTGAGGAATTCGAAAATTACCTCGCGGATGGCACCGGTCCGACCGGAGACTTCGCTGATAGCGTCAATTTGATCGATGAAAAGGATTGCTTTCCCATCCGTTGCCAGGGATTGCAAGGTGTTGACAGGGTTTTCAGCTAGCCCATAGAGTGCTTGCCCCAGGGCAGGGGAGGAGTTGATCGCCAAGCGATTATCAATTCGGAAGGCGAGGAATATTGTTCCGTCCGCTTTCAATTCAGACAGTACTTCCCGGATCACCCCTGATTTTCCGGTTCCCGCATTTCCGGTCAGCAAAATTATTGATGGGCCATCTTTGGCAGAGAGCGCGGATAACGCTTCCTTAGCTTCGTTTCGTGATATTGTTGTACCGCCAATGCCAAATGGGGCATAGCTTTCGAGATAACGCTGATTGGCTTGATCTACGTTTTCCCGCAAAGTCGGGTCAAGCGGAGCCCGAGGAGCAAGAAGACCTCCGTCTATTATCTCGCGACGAGTTATTTCTGTAGTCAGTTCACGGTTGAAATTATTTTCAAGGTAGTCTCTAAGCAGAGGAAATATGCGGGTATAGGGATCGCGGAACAGTTGGCCGCCAAGTATCCTGATATTGATATCGAGATCAGGTTCAGGCTCGCATAGAATCTGGACACGTTTTAAGTACTGCCAGGCCCTTTCTTCATTGGTTCCCCAGTGCCGGCAGAGTTCTGGGAAATGTGAGCCGCGTTCTTCTGCTGACAAAGCATTTAGAAAATCGTTGGCGTTCGTTTCAATCAAAGCCGCTCGTTGCGCAAGATGATGCAGTTCCGTAGCTGGCACAGTGGAGAGAAAGAAAAACGTACTATCTGGGGGGACCGACAATTTCGACAGTGAGGCCGCTAAAACTCCTTCTTTAGCCAAACGTCCAATCGTCCAGTTGCCTTGCGTATTTTGCCGTTTAGCTTGATACCATTCTTTTCGACCATTACGTGTTATCCAGAATTCAACGCCATGGTTGATGGGATCGACAAACTCAAACTGCATGGAGTCTGCATGCCCCAGCAAAACCTCGAATAGCTTTTTTACGGCCCATTTTGCTTCAAAGCGATCCCCGAGTTTTCCGGCAATACCACCGGGAAACGGGTAGGCGAGTGAAGCGCGATCTGTTGAAGGTGGCATTGTATCCATATGAGTCTCTATTACTAAAATAGAAAACACCCTGACAGGTTTCTGTCAGGGTGTTTTCTATCACATCTCCCCGATAAACAACAGCTCAACATCAGCCGATGCAGCAGACCTTCTGCTCCCGGGCCGCCTTGGTCTCGTCCAGACGGGAGATCGGCATGGTGACCGGTGCCTCCTTCAGAACTTCCGGGTTGGTTTCGGCCAGCTTCGCCGCCTCGATCATGACCTCGATGAAACTGTCCATGGTTGCCTTGGACTCGGTCTCCGTCGGCTCGATCATGATCGCCTCCTTGACGATGAGGGGGAAGTAGACCGTCGGCGGGTGGTACCCCTGGTCGATGAGGTACTTGGCGATGTCGATGGCATGGACGTCGTGCTGCAGCTGCCGGCTGGCGGAGAAGACGCACTCGTGCATGCAGGTCTGGTCGTAGGGGAGGTCGTAGTACGCCTTCAGGCGGCTCATGATGTAGTTGGCGTTCAGGACCGCCTGCTCGGAGACCCGGATCAGCCCCTCCTTCCCCTGCTGGAGGATGTAGGCGTAGGCCTTGGCCATGACCCCGAAGTTGCCGAAGAAGTTGGCGGTGCGGCCGATGCTCCGGGGGTTGTCCCGGTCGATGGCGAAGCTGCCGTCGTCCTTTTTCACGATGCGGGGGCTCGGGAGGAAGGGGACCAGTGCCTTCTTCACACCCACGGGCCCGCTCCCCGGTCCGCCCGAGCCGTGGGGGGTGCCGAAGGTTTTGTGCAGGTTCACGTGGATGACGTCGAATCCCACGTCGCCGGGGCGGACCTTCCCCATGATCGCGTTCAGGTTGGCGCCGTCGTAGTAGACCAGGGCATCCACGCCGTGGGCCAGGTCGCAGATCTCCTTCACGTGGGGGTTGAAGAGCCCCAGGGTGTTGGGGCAGGTCATCATGACCGCCGCGGTCTCGGAGCTCAGGGCGGCCTTGAAGGCCTCCATGTCCATGTCGCCGTAGGGGGCGGTGGGGATGGTGATGATTTCGTACCCCACCATGGCTGCGGAGGCCGGGTTGGTGCCGTGGGAGGAGTCGGGGACGATGACGTACTTCTTCTTGTTCCCCTTGGCCCGGTGGTAGGCCGCCACCAGGAGCATGCCGGTCATCTCGCCGTGGGCGCCGGCCAGGGGCTGGGTGGTCACCTCGTCCATGCCGGTGATCTCGGCAAGGGCCGTCCCCAGGCCGTGAAGCATCCCCAGGCACCCCTGGGCGAGGGCCTCGCCGCCGGGGAGGAGCGGGATCATGGGGTGGTACGGTGCCATCAGGCCGGCGGCCGCCTCCAGCCCCTTGGAGTTGTACTTCATGGTGCAGGAGCCCAGGGGGTAGAAGTTGGTGTCGACGGAGAAGTTGCGCCGGGAGAGGCGGGTGAAGTGGCGCACCACGTCCAGCTCGGACATCTCGGGAAGGGTGGCTGCCTCTGCCCGGCAGAGAGCCGCCGGGAGGGGCGTGGCTTCGGGGACGTCGCAGGCCGGCAGCTGGACGCCGCGGCGGCCGGGTACGGATTGCTCGTAGATCAGTTTCACAGGGCCACCTCCAGTTCCCGGGCGAGGAGTTCGATCTCGTCCCTGCTCCGCTTCTCCGTCACCGTCACGACCAGGCAGTTCTCCATGCCGGGGTAGTACTCGCCCAGGGGGACGCCGGCGGCGACTCCCCTGGCAAGGAGTTTTTCGACCACCGGTCCGGCCGTCCGGGGGAGGCTGATGACGAATTCGTTGAACGTCGGCCCGCTGCCGACGACCGAGACCCCCGGGATCCTGGCCAGCACCCCCTTGGCGTACTCGGCCTTGTTCCGGTTCAGTCGGGCCATCTCCGCCAGCCCCTCCTTCCCCAGGAGGGAGAGGAAGATCAGCCCCCGCAGGGCGCAGAGGCTCTGGTTGCTGCAAATGTTGGAGGTCGCCTTGTGGCGCTTGATGTGCTGCTCCCGTGCCTGGAGGGTGAGGACGTAGCCGCGCCGCCCCTGGCGGTCGACGGTTTCGCCGATGATCCGCCCCGGCAGGTTGCGGATGTATTTCTTGACCGTGGCGATGTAGCCGAAGGCAGGGCCGCCGAAGGAGAGGGGGTTGCCCAGGCTCTGGCCGTCACCGACGGCGATGTCGGCACCCATGGCGGCCGGCGTTGCCAGCATCCCCAGGGCGACCGGATAGGTGGAGGCGACCACCAGTGCCCCCCGTGCGTGGGCCGCCGCCGAGAGCTCCGTCAGGTCCTCGACCGTGCCGAAGAAGTTGGGGGTCTGGAGAATGAGGGCGGCGGAGCGGTCATCCAGCGCCGCCAGCAGGGCTGCCCGGTCGGAGGTGGCATCCTTCGGGGCGACCGTGACGATCTCCACGTCGATGTCTTCCAGGTAGGTGGCCAGCACCTGGCGGTGGAAGGGGTTGACGCAGCCGTCCACGATCAGCCTGCTGCGCCCCGTGACCCTGAGGGACATGATGGCCGCTTCGGCCAGGGCGGTGCCGCCGTCGTAGAGGGATGCGTTGGAGACCTCCATCCCCGTGAGACGGCAGATGGCGGTTTGGTACTCGAACAGTGCCTGCAGGGTCCCCTGGGAGCACTCGGGCTGGTAGGGGGTGTAGGCGGTGTAGAACTCGGCCCGGTTCGCCAGGTGATCGACGGCCGTCGGGATGAGGTGGTCGTAGGCCCCTCCGCCGACGAAGCAGGTCAGCCCCTGGGCGTTCGCGCCGGCCAGGGCGGTCATCTTGGCCAGCATCTCGAATTCGGACATGCCCGGCGGGAGGTCGAAGGATCTGGCCCGCAGGTGAGGAGGGATCGGGGCGAAGAGGTCGTCGATGCTCTTCACGCCGATGGCGGCCAGCATCTCCTCCTGTTCGGCCGGCGTGTTGGGACAATAACTCATGGCAATGGTCCTTTGCGGTAAAGGATCAAGGATCGGGGATCGAGGAGCGAGGAGAAACCGAAAAAACGGTTGTTCGAACCTCGTTCCTCGTTCCTCGCTCCTTGTCTTTAGAGACTTTTGAGATATTCGTCGTACTCTGCCTTGCTCATCAGGTTCTTGACCTCGGTCGGGTCGGCGATCTCGATGGTGCAGATCCAGCCAGCCTCTTCGGCGGACTCGTTGACCACTTCCGGAGCGTTTTCCAGGGTTTCGTTGATGGAGGTCACCTTGCCGGAGAGGGGGGAGTAGATGTCGCTGGCCGCCTTGACCGACTCGATGGCCGCGACCGTCTCGAACTGCTTGACGGTCTTGCCCACTGCGGGGAGTTCCACGAAGGTGATGTCACCGAGCTCGTGGGCGGCATGGTCGCTGATGCCGACGGTCGCGGTGGTGCCGCTGATCTTGACCCACTCGTGTTCCTTGCTGAAATACAGATCCATGATTTGATACCTCCGGAAATTTGAAAAAATCCTGCCCCGCCCGGGACGCGGGCGGGGCACGGAACTGTGATGCATCGAGCTGTGGGGGGATCTCCCTTCCCGTCTCCTTAGCTGCGCAGCGAGCCGCCGCTGTAGAACGGCAGGGTGCAGACCGAGCACTCCATGGCGACCTTGTCGTGGCACACGGTCAGCGGGGTTCCCACCTGTGCGAGCTCCGGAGTGACGAAGCCGAGGCCGATACCGCACCCCAGCATGGGGGAGAAGGCGCCGCTGGTGACGATGCCGGCATCTGCGCCGCAGCTCCTGATGGTGTAGTCGTGGCGGGGGGAGCGGCGGGAGTTCACCTTGAAGGCGACCTTGACCCGGGAGGGGCCGGCCTCCTTCTGGCGCAGGAGGGCGTCCTTGCCGACGAAGTTCTTGCCGAAGTTGACGAAGCTTTCCAGCCCCGCCTCCAGGGGGGTGATCTCTTCGGAGAGGTCGTTGCCGTACAGGCTGTAGCCCACTTCCAGGCGGAGCAGGTCGCGGGCCCCGAGGCCGGCGGGCTTGACCCGGCTGTCGGAGAGGAGCAGCTGCCAGAGCTCGCTGACCTTGTCGGCGGGGAGGAAGATCTCGTACCCCAGTTCGCCGGTGTAGCCGGTGCGGCTGACGGTGGCCGGGACGCCGAGGATCGTGGTGGTGATGAACTTGAAGTAGGGGAGTTCGCCGATTGCCGGACCGAAAAACCTGGTCATGACCTCCCGGGAGAGGGGCCCCTGCAGGTCGAGCTTGCCGGTGTCGGCGGTGATGTCGGTGAGGATGCCCCCCTTCAGCCGTTCCCTGATGACGGCAAAGTCCTTGGGGGCGGTGGCGGCGTTGACCACGATCATGACCGTGTCGTCCGCCAGGCGGAAGATGATCAGGTCATCGACGATCCCCCCGGCGTCGTTGAGGAGAAAGCCGTAGCGGGAACGGCCAACCGGGATGGTGACCACGGAAAAGGTGAAGATATCCTCCAGCCCGTCGGCAACCAGGTCCCCCTGGAAGATGAACTCGCCCATGTGGCAGATGTCGAACAGGGCAGCCCCTTCGCGGCAGGCGCGGTGTTCGGCGATGATCCCCTCGTACTGGATCGGCATGTCCCAGCCGCCGAAGGGTGCCATGAGTGCGTTCATGCTGCGGTGGACGTCCGAGAGGGGGGTGCGCTGTAGCTGTTCCATGGGGAGTTCTCCGAGATGGGATGGTGTGACACTGTAAAATATTTGCCGGCTCTTGTAAATCGATTTGTCGATGGACAGGAGCCGGCGGGCAGGGACGTCATAACGTAATGAAATAAGGGTGTTAGGTGCAGTTTTGCTGCTTCTGGCCCGTGAGCCGTTTCAGCCCCGAGCCTGCCAGCTCGACCAGGCCGTTGATGGTCCGCTTGTAGAACCGTTCCACCGGTATCCGGTTGACCAGGATGTCGCTCCCCTGCAGTTCGAGGCTCAGCCGGTCGCCGTCGGCGAGGAGGCTGATCTGGGCATAGTGTGTGCCGCTGACGCCGAAGAGGAAGGTGTAGCCGTTCCCCTGGTAGCGGCAGGAGACCAGCAGGATGGAGTTGAGGGGGAGCCCGCTCCTATGGTCGAACCGTGTCGTGGCGGCGACGAAATCCCCCTCGATCGGCCCCGTGGCGAGGAGGGCGGGGAGCGTCACTTCCGGCGGCTTGAGGTGCCCGAGGCGCGGCAGTCCCCACGGCTTGAAGCGTCGGGGGAGGCGGCGGGCGGAGCTGTCGCTTCGCTCCAGCAGGGTGACCACGTTGTTGTTGATCGGGCCGCCGATGGAGTGGGAGAGGCCGGCGTCGAAGCGGCGCTGCAGGAGAAGCTGGTGGTTCTCCACGATCTGGATCATGCCGGTTGCGCCCAGGGGGTGGCCCCGCCCCTTGAGGCCGCCGGTGATGTTGGTGGGGAAGGCCCCCTTCTCGCCGGTGAGGGTGTCGTCCAGGAGGCTCGTGAGGAGCCGGGAGCGGGGGAAGATCCCCAGGTCGACCATGTTGACCGGGCCGAAGCCGTTGAACGGGTCGTGCATGTTCACATGCAGTCTGCCCGCGAAGCTGCGGATATCCTTCACCCCCGCCATGCCGTAGGCGACCGCCGCCGCCCTGACCGTGGCGGGGAAGGAGTGGAAGTAGTGGCGGTCGGCGATGGTGGGGATGTCCGTGGCGCTCCCCACCCCTGCCACCAGCACGTCGTCGGGGCGTGAGGTGAGGACGACCGCCGCCACCCCGTCGGACATGGGACAGAAATCGTGGAGCCGGAGGGGCCACCAGTACATGTAGTTGCGGCCGTCCGCTATCTGGCGGTAGTACTCCTCCACCGGGATCTCGGAACGGAGGTGGGCGTCGGGGTTGCGGGAGGAAAAGCGGTGGGCCCGCTGGGTGAGGAGGGCGGAGAAGGCGGTCCACTCCTCCAGGGAGAGCCCCAGGCGCCCCATGAGCGAGCCGGCCACCAGTGCTCCGCAGGCGGGCATGGAGAGGCCGTACTCAGCTTCGTCCCGGTCGATGACCCCGGCGACGATCCGGGTGGCGTTGACCGTGTTGGCGTCGCTCATCTTCTGGATGCCGATGGCGAGCACGTGGTCGCAGCGGCCCGAGGCGATCTGCAGGTAGGCATTCTCGAAGGCCGATGCGCCGGAGGAGGAGGCGGTGTCGATCAGGACCGAGGTGGCTCCGGAGATCCCCAGCACCCCCGCGACCTTGGCGGCGGTGTTGTCCACCCCGGAGAAGGCGACCGGGTTCTGGCAGCCGACCACGACCGCCTCCACGTCCCGGGGCCTGATCGTCGTCTCCCGGAACACGGCGGCGGCCCGGGCCGCCATCTGCAGGAAGGTCAGCTCGTCCCGGTCGTTGCCGTTGTAACGGCCCACCGGCGCCATCCATGAGGCGGCGACGTACACCTTGCGTGGCTGGAATTCGCGGTCCATGTAGAGTCTCCTTTCGCTTGATTGTAGCCGAAAAATCGTGGCGGGCAAGACCGGAGGGGGAGGCGGCCGGGAGTGGCGGGCAAAAGTGCTTGTAACTGCCGCGAGCCTCTGCTATCAAGACGGATGATTCTGCATCGGGAGGAGATATAGGATGGCGATCAGTATGAAAAACGTGGTGGTCTTTGTGCGCGACCTCGCGACTGCCAAGAAGTTCTACGCGGAACAGCTGGGGCTCCCCCTTGCCCAGGAGAGCCAGATGATGATGGAGTTCTTCCCCGGCGAGGGGGCCAGCATGGGGGTTGCCATGGCCATGCACGAGGCCGCCCTGCCGCTGGTGGGACGGCATACCGGCATAACCCTGCGGGTCGATGACATTGTTGCTCTCTGTCGCAAACTGGCGGACGAGGGGGTCAGGTTTGCCGAGCCCCTGGAGGCCTCGCCCTGGGGGAAGATGGCGGTGGTGTGTGATCCGGACGGCAACCAGATCGCTCTGGTGGATCGGTAGGAGTGCCGCTTTTTCCCGATCTCGGCGTCAGTCTGCGGAATGAGCTTGTTCGGCTAGCAGTCCCTCTCTCTATCTCTTCCCCAGGGAGGGAGAGTACTCATTGCCCTCTCCCTCAGGGAGAGGGATAGGGTGAGGGTGGCTACGCCTGTGCTGCATTTCCTCGAGCGCCTTGACCTTGCGAAAAAATCACGTTTCTGGGAACTCTGCCAAAAACAAGGATCGATAAGATGAAAATCATCAACAGGCAGCTGCTTGACGAGCTGACGTCCGCTGCCCAGGGGAGCCCGCGGCTGCGGAGGAACTGGAACATCCATCCGGACGACACCTTCCCGGCCCACAGGCTCCTCAATGCCATGGAGCCTGCGTCCTACATCCGGCCCCACCGCCACCTGGATCACCGCAAGGACGAGACCTTCATGATCGTGCGGGGCCGGCTCGGGGTGATCGTCTTTGCCGACGACGGGACGGTCAGGGAGGCGGTCCTCCTGGATGCCGCTGGGGATATCCTCGGCGTGGACATCCCCAGCGGCTCCTTCCACTCCGCGGTCAGCCTTGCCGAGGGGACGGTTTTCTTCGAGGCGAAGGCCGGCCCCTACCTCCCCCTCGCCGAGGGGGAGAAGGCGTCCTGGGCGCCGGAGGATGCAACCTCCGAGACCGCCGCCTATCTCGATGCGCTGAAAGGACTCTTCTGAGTGGTGCTGCTCCGCTTCCTCCTGCTCCTCTTCCTGCTGCCGGCCGTTGCCCTGCCGGCCCGTGCTGCCTCGCCGGTGAAGGCCAGGCCCCTCAGCGGCATGGGCCTGCTCCTGGTCAGGGACGACGGGAAGAGGCTGGTGATCTACCGGGAACCGAAGCTGGGGCGCCTTGCCGAACTCCCGGGGAGGGAGCTGCCGGGTCTCCTCCCGTCGCTGGGTGCGGTTTCGGGCTGTTTCCCCGCGGTGGTCCTCTCCACCCGTCCCGGCTGGCTGCGCATCGTCTACGATGCCGCGGAGAGGGACGGCTGGGTGGAGCGCCGCCGCTCCGGGGAGTTCCTCCCCTGGGGGGAGTTCCTTCCGGGGCGGTCCATCGGCATGCTGCCCGGCCTGCGCAAGGAGTCGTACCAGCTGCGCCGCGAGGCGGTCTCGGGGGCGGAGAGCCTGCGGAGCGTCGGCCAGGACGAGTCCTTCCGGGTTGCTGCCGTGAGGGGCGACTGGGTGCGGGTCAACGCCGGGGCCGGCGGGGAGGGGTGGCTGCGCTGGCGCGACGACAACTCCAGGCTGCTGATATCCGTACGGACGGCCGAATGACTCTTCCCCGCGCGGGAGTCCACGTTGAACTATTTTTCGGTTGACTTGCGGCAGTACGCGTGTTATTCGAGAAAAATCATGATCACGACCGTTACTGCATCGGCAGCACGAGCTATCACCGCCGCGGCGTTCCACGCCGCAGGGTTGCCCGCTGCTTGCTGAACGCCGTCAGTCCATTCAGAAAGTAAAGCCGTGGGCACGCAGCCCGCGGCTTTTTTCATTTTTTCGGAGGCAGACATGAGAACAGCTCTGGTAAGTCCCGGTGTGGGAGAGATGACCTACGAGATCCGCAACATCGTCAACGTTGCGGAAAAACTGCAGAAGTGCGGCGTGAAGATCAACTGGGAAAACATCGGTGACCCCATCGTCAAGGGGGAGGTCATCCCCGCCTGGATGAAGGAGATTGTGGCGCGGGAAACCATGGAGAACGATACCTGGGGGTACTGCCATACCCGGGGGGTCCTGGAGACCCGCGAGTTCATCTGCTCCCTCACCAACAGCCGGGGCGGGGCGCAGATCACGCCCGACGACATCATCTTCTTCAACGGCCTGGGGGACGCCATCGCCAAGATCTACGGCAGCCTCCGGCCCGAGACCAGGGTGCTGATGCCCTCCCCCACCTACACCACCCATACCCTGGGGGAGTCGGGGAATGCCCACGCGGCCCCCATCTGCTACCAACTGCGCCCCGAGAACAACTGGTACCCCGACCTGGAGGACCTGCGGAACCACGTGAAGTACAACCCTCAGATCGTCGCGGTCATGCTGATCAACCCCGACAACCCGACGGGCATGGTCTATCCGAAGGAGACCCTGGAGAAGATCGTTGCCATCGCCCGGGAGTTCGATCTCTTCATCATCGCCGACGAGGTCTACAACAACATCGTCTACAACGGCGAGAAGACCGTGCCGATCTCCGACGTCATCGGCGAGGTGCCGGCCATCGCCCTGAAGGGGATTTCCAAGGAGTTCCCCTGGCCCGGTTCCCGCTGCGGCTGGATAGAGGTGTACAACTACGGGACGGACGCCGATTTCCAGAAGTACGTCAACGCCATCCTCACGGTGAAGATGAACGAGGTCTGCTCCACGACCCTCCCCCAGAAGTGCATCCCGGCGATCATGCAGCACCCCGAGTACCCGGTCTACCTGGAAGAGCGGATCCGCCGCTACGAGCGGATGAGCAACATCACCTACGACTATCTCAAGGGGGTCCCCGGTCTGAACGTCAACCGGACCAATGGCGCCTTCTACATGTCGGTCGCTTTCGAGGAGGGGCTTCTGAACAACGGGCAGAGCCTCCCCATTGCCAATGCCGAGGTACGGGAGCTGGTCGAAAACCTGGTGAACGCACCCAATGTCTCGCCGGACAAGCGGTTCGTCTACTACATCCTGGCAACGACCGGCATCTGCATCGTCCCCCTGTCGTCATTCAACACGTCGCTCCAGGGGTTCCGCGTCACCCTGCTGGAGAAGGAGGAGCGGGAGTGCGAGAGGATCTACGGCACCCTGGCGGAGAAGATCCGGGAGTATCTTAACTCCTAGGTGCGTCTGAACGGGGGGGGGGAGATGGCTGAAAAGAGGGGCCTCGACCGGCACCGCAAAAGGTTTTCGCTCCGCTTCGGGGTCGGCGATCCGGTCAGGCTGGCATTCACCGAGGACATTTCGTCGACGGGGCTGTTCATCAAGACGGCGAACCCCAGCCCGATCGGGAGTGTTGTCACCGTGGAACTGGATTTCGACAGGGGAGCGAAGGTCCTGCTGGAAGCCCAGGTCATGTGGGCCAAAAAGGTGCCTCCCCAGATGCTCCGCGTGGTGAAAAAGAGCGGCATGGGGGTCAGGATCAAGCGGTTTATCAGCGGGGAGTCCGATTATTGCCTGTTCTGCGAGGAAATGTCCTTGCCGCCGGCAGAGCTGCTATGAGTCGGCCATGATCGTGACGGCGATCCGGCGCTGGCGGGGCCCGTCGAATTCGCACAGGTAGATCGTCTGCCACGTTCCCAGCAGCGCTTTTCCCCCCTCGACCGGGATCGTCACCGACGTCCCCACCAGGGTTGACTTGATGTGGGCATCGGAGTTCCCCTCGGCGTGGGTGTAGGAGTGGTCGGCCGGAACCTTCCGGTCGAGAAAGGCGATCATGTCCCGCTGCACGGCGGGGTCGGCCCCTTCGTTGATCGTTATCCCCGCGGTCGTGTGCAGGACGAACACCGTGCAGAGGCCGCTCGTTACCCCCGCGTTGCCGATCATCGTCTGGACGTCGGCGGTGATGTCGATGAACTCCGTCCGTGCCCGGCTCTTCACCTCGAGCTGTCTGAGCATCTCCCCCCCCGTACTACCGTTTTTCCTCGCCGGCAAAATCACAGCCGCCGGCGTCTCCCAGCGCACAGGCCCGGCGGAAGTCGGCTGTCGCCTCGTTCTCCCGGCCGAGCTCGCCGAGGAGCATCCCCCTGCTCATGTACCCCTGGGGGCTGGCCGGTTCCAGTTCTATGTAACGGGTGAAATCGAGGAGTGCATCGTTCTTGCGGCCCAGCTTCAGGAGGAGGAATGCCCTAGTCAGGTAGGAACCCGGCCTGTCCGGGGCGAGGTCTATCCCCCTGGTGTACAGGTCGAGCGCTTCCATGGGGTGCCCCTCGGATTGGGCCTTGGCTCCCAGTTCCATGAAGCGGGCCGCCCCCGGGGGATTCCTGAAGCCGGTCAGGCACCAGAGTGCGGCCAGTATCAACCCTGCTGTCAGTCTGATCACGCGATCCTGTCCCGGGAGAGATAGCCTACCTGAGTTTCATCCGCGTGAGCAGGAGGCCGAGATACTTGTTCAGGGGGTTGCCCCTGTCGAGGAACTGAATCGGCGGCGGTCTCCTGACTCCGAGCCAGCCGAGACAGTCGACGATCCCCTTGTGATTCCCCTGCCGCAACCCCATGCGCAGGACCCAGATAGCATCCTTCTTCCGCCCGGCAAGGAGAAGAATCCGCCCCTGACGATAGTAATGCTCGGCATTTTTCGGTTCTTTCTTGATGGCCTCGTGACAGATGTTTGCCGCCGTCTTGTAGTTGCCCTGCACCTCGGCCAGGCAGAGGGCGTAGGCCGAGAGTGCCGTCGGGGTCCTGGCAAACAGGGGGATTTTCTCCAGCTCCGCCAGGGCTGAGGCATAATGGGTCTTTTCCAGCTCTTCCAGTGCCCGGGAGAGCAGCTGGGTCACCTCGTTGTCCCGCTCGGTTATCGTGGGTTCACTGCTCATTGCTCCCCCCCCCTGTGTGAGATGTGAAGCTGCTGGATCTCCTTGCGCAGCCTCTCGATCTGGACGGTCAGGTTTTCCACACCCTTCTCCATGATCCGTGCCGACTCCATGTTGCTCTGGGTCGACTCCCGGACGTTGTCGATGGACTGGACAATCTGCATGCTCCAGTCGGACTGCTCGCCGCAGGCCTTCTTGATGTTTGTCAGGTCCTTGGCCATCCGCTCCGTGGAGGTGGCGATGTCCGCGCCGATCTGCTGCTGGCTCGTTGCCGAGCTGTTGACCTGGGAGGTGAAACTCTTCATCCTCTCGACGGCTTTCATGATCCCGTTGTTGGTTCGGGAGGCTTCCTGGCAGGAACGGGCGATATGCTCGACCATGTCGGCCACGTGCTTCATGGCACTGTTGATGATCTGGCTGCCATAGGCCTGCTCCACGGTCGACCTGGCAATCTCGTTCGCCCGGGTGGCGGCCATCTGCACGCCGGCGACGATCTTGCCCAGGGCTTCCCCGGAACGCTTCGACAGCACTTCCCCTTCCGAGACCTTCTCCTCGGTCTGGCGGATGGCGGTCACCGCCTTCGCCGTCTCCTCCTGCACCCCTTCGATGAGAGACGCGATCTCCATGGTGGACTGGCGGGTCCGGTTGGCAAGCCCCTTGATCTCACCCGCGACAATGGCGAACCCCTTGCCGTGCTCACCTGCCTGGGCGGCGATAATGGCCGAGTTCAGCGCCAGCAGGTTCGTCTGCTCGGCGATCTCATCGATGACCGAGAGGATGCTGCCGATGGCCGACACCCTCTCGGAGAGAGTGCTGATCGACGAGTAGGTGCTGCTGGAGGAGTGCCTGATGGCGTCGATCCCCTTGATGGTCGCTTCCACCGCTGATTTCCCCAGTTCGGCATCGAGGAGGACTTCGTCGGAGATGGAGGCGGTTTCCCGGGCATTCTGCTCGACCTGCTTGTTGGAGGCGTCCATCTGGGCGATCGACGAGGAGGTGCTGGCGGAGGCATCCATGAGGCTTCTCACGTTCATGCCGATCTCTTCCACCACCGCCGCCATCTCGGTGATGGAGGATGAAACCTCTTCGATGGATTCGCTCTGGATCGTCACATCCTGGCGTATGGCGTTGATGCTCTCCGAAATCTCCCTGATCGAGGCGTTGGCGATCTCGGCCGAACCGGAGAGGTTGATGACCCCGTCGCTCACCTTGTCGACGGAGTTGATGATGCCGTTGACCGCCGCGGACGTCTGTTCCACCCCTTTTGACTGGACCTGGGCCGCCTGGATGACACGGCCTGCCGCATCCCCGTTGTAGGTGGAGATCTGGGTCAGTTCCGAGGCGATCGTATAGATGCTGATGATGAGGCTTTCGAACTTGTCCAGCATTAGGTTGAGGTTGTTCCCCAGCTCGTCGACCTCGTCATTGGAGGATGTTTTCACCCGGGCGGTCAGGTCGCCTGCGGATATCAGCTGGAGGGTGGCGGAGAGGCTGTTGATGCGTTTCGCCAGGCTTCTACGGGCGAGGAGCCATATGGACGTGGCGAGCAGGGCGGAGATGAGGATGAACATGGCCAGCGTCACCTTGATGGTGGCCTGGAGAGTCGCGGCATCGCTGCTGTGGAGGTTCATTGCCGCCGTGACGGCGCCGGCAAGAGACATGATAACGGCGGCTATCTGGAAATAGCGCATGATGCTGGCGCCTAGGTTGAGGTTCCGTTGCATGGACTCTCCTTCAGGGATAATGGTTCCGGGCATGTCCGTCCCGGGCGTCTGCCCCGGCAGGGTGAAATGTCAACCGCTGCATTTTAGATGCGATTCTCTCTTTCGGCAAGGTCTTTTCCCTTGACATGGAACGCACGGCCGTTATTTTACTAGTCAGCCTCCCCGCTGCGGCAGGCAGTCGCCAGGTGAGGCGGGGTGCGGGTACTTGTCGGGGAGGATGGGGGGAACATGGGGTCTTGGAGGACGAAAGCAGGCCTTGTCGTGCTGGCAGCCCTTGTGGTCACGGCGCTTGTGAGCTGCTCCTGCTCACGGAGAGGGGACCTGGAAGGGGACGGCCGGCTCCGTATCGTTGCCACCATCTTCCCGCTCTACGATTTTGCCCGCGCCATCGGCGGCGAGAGCGTGTCGGTCCAGCTGCTGCTCCCCCCGGGGGTGGAGGCGCACAGCTTCGAACCCAAGCCGGAGGACATCGTCCGGGTGAGCAAGGCCGATCTCTTCGTGTATACCAACGCCGAGATGGAGCCCTGGGGTGAGAGCCTGTTCAGGGGTGTGGAAGGGGGCAAGGCTCCCCAGAGGGTCGAGGCCGGTGCGGGTGCCAGGTACCTGGACGCGAGAGGTGGCGATGAACCGGATGCCCACGGTCACTCCGCTTCCCACGGGAGGGATCCCCATATCTGGCTGGATATCGCCAATGCCGGGATCATGGTGGACAACATCGCCGCTGCCATGGCCGCCAGGGCCCCTGCCAAAAGGGAGCTGTTCATGGCCAATGCCGCGGCTTACAAGAAGAGGCTGGAGGAGCTTGACAGCCGGTTCAGGAACGGGCTCGCCGTCTGCAGGACCCGGGAGTTCATCCATGGCGGGCACTTTGCCTTTGCCTACCTTGCCCGGCGGTACAACCTCACCTATCTCTCCGCCTACGGCATTACGGCGGACAGTGAGCCGTCTCCCCGGCGGATGATGGAGCTGGTCAGGACCGTCAGGGAGCATGGGCTCAAGGCCGTCTTTTTCGAGGAACTGCTCGCCCCCCGCGTGGCGGAGACGGTCGCCGGCGAGACGGGGGCGCAGTTGATCAGGCTCCACGGTATTCACAATGTTTCCCGGCAGGAGCTTGACCGTGGCGTCACGTACCTCGGCCTGATGGAAGAGAACCTGGCGAATCTGCGAAAGGGTCTCGAATGCAGGTAGACCTGCTGAAACTGGACAACATCTGCTGCAGCTACGGCGGCATGGAGGTGCTGCGCAATATCTCGTTCCGCGTCCGTGCCGGTGACTATGTCGGCATCGTCGGTCCGAACGGTTCGGGGAAGAGCACCCTCGTCAAGACCATCCTCGGGCTGGTCACCCCCACGACGGGGACGGTGGAACTTTTCGGCACCGGCCGGGGTGAGTTCAACGACTGGCAGCGGGTCGGCTACCTCCCCCAGCGGCTGAGATTTTTCAACCCCAATTTCCCCGGCACCGTCGGGGAGATCGTCCGCCTCGGCCTGCTCTCCGCAAAGGGTGGGGGAGATCCGGATGCCGTTGACCAAGCCCTGGAGACCATGGGGATCGTCGACCTGAAAAAACGGCTCATCGGCGATCTCTCGGGGGGACAGCAACAGCGGGTTCTTCTGGCCCGGGCGCTGGTGAACCGCCCCGACCTGCTCATCCTCGACGAGCCGACCACCGCCCTCGATCCGGAAACGAGGGAGCACTTCTACGCCCTGCTGGAGACCGTCAACAGGAGCGACGGCACGACCGTGCTCCTGGTGACCCACGATACCTGGAGCATCGGCAAGTATGCCAACCGCTTCATGTATGTGGACAAGAAGATAGTGTTCGACGGCTCGTTTGACGACTTCTGCCAGTCCGACGAGATGACGGCGTTTTTCGGCGAGCATGCCCAGCATCTTATCTGCCACCGGCATCATTGACGTGCGGTTCGACGGCCCGGCGGGAAAGGGAGCAGCATATGAAAAAGGGTAAGAGCGGGATACTCTCCGGGTGGTTCGACCGCCAGAACCTGCTGCCGCTCCTGTACGCAGTGGCGGCTCTCGCCGTGGTCACCTGGGTGCGGGTCCGCCTGCTGCAGACCCCCCTGGAGCGGGACGAGGGGGAGTATGCCTATGCCGGCCAGCTGATCCTCCACGGCTTCCCCCCCTATCTCCACGCCTACTCCATGAAGCTCCCCGGGATGTTCTACCTTAATGCGGCGATGCTGAAGGTGTTCGGCGAGAGCGTCAGCGGCATCCACCTGGGGTTGCTGGTGGCCAACCTGGTCTCCGCGGTCCTCATCTGCCGGGTCGGCACGAAGCTGTTCACCCGGCGGGCAGGCTTGGTCTCCGCCGCGCTCTTTGCGCTCATGACGGTCAGCCAGCATCTCCTCGGCACCTTTGCCCATGCCACCCACTTCGTGGTCCTCTTTGTCCTGGCCGCCTGCAGCCTGATCATCCCCGGGGAGAAGAGCCCCTCCCCCTACCGGTACCTTGCCGCCGGCATCTTCTTCGGCCTGGCCTTCCTGGTGAAACAGCACGCGGCGCTGTTCCTCGCCGCCGCGGTCGTGTTCGTACTGCTGGAGGCGCGGCCTCTCTCCCTGGCGGCGGGGGGAGCCGTCACCATGGCGTCCGGCTTCGCCATCCCCTATCTCCTGACGGCCCTGCTCGCCTTCCTCCAGGGGACCTTTGCCACGTTCTGGCTCTGGACGGTCAGATACGCCGCCAGTTACGCCGGTGACCTCCCCATCCGGTTCGGCTGGATCAACTTCCGCTCCCAGATGGGGGAGATCCTCGCCAGCATGCCGGTGTACTGGCTCCTCGCCCTGGGTGGGCTGCTTGTCGTGCTGTTCGGCCCGTCGGGCAGGGCACGGAAGTTTCTCCTCCCCCTGCTCCTCTGCTCCTTCCTGGCGCTCTGCCCCGGGTTCCACTTCAGGCCCCACTACTTCATCCTGGTGGCACCGGTGGTTGCCCTGCTGGCCGGCGCCCCCTTTGCCTCGACCAGGGTGCCCCGGCCCCTGGAGGTGGTCCTGTCCCTGCTCCTCATCGGCGGGACCCTTTTCCAGCTCTGGTCCGAGGGGTGGTTCCTCTTCGTGGCGCCACCGGAGGAGTACGTGAAAAAGGCGTACCAGACCACCAAGCCGTTTGCCGAATCGGTCGGGGTCGCCCGCTACGTGCGGGACAATACCGGCCCGAAGGACCCCATCCTGGTCCTCGGCTCGGAGCCGCAGATCTACTTCTACGCCCGGCGGCTCTCCGCCACCGGCCACATCTACATGTATCCCCTCATGGAGGAGCAGCCTTACGCCGAAGCCATGCAGGAAGAGATGCTGAAGGACATGAACAGGACCAGGCCCCGCTATGTCATCCTCGTGGACGATCTGAGCTCCTGGCTGTCGGTCTCCAAGAGCGGAGAACGTTTCAGGCACAAGCTGAATGAATTTGTCGGGAGCGGTTACGAGCTCGACGGCGTTGCCGCCGTCTCGCGGGATGACAAGGGGTTTGCGGTCTTCGGCGGCAGCGCCGGGCAGTTCGTCCCCAATACCGCGTCACGCATCCTGGTGTACCGGCTGAAGGGGGAGGGGAGACGATGACCATCAGTGACAGGCAGGGGAACCTGGTCCTGGCAGCGGCATTGACCCTCCTCACGGTGCTGGTCTGCATGACGAAGTATGCCGACTACGACCTCTGGTGGCACCTGAAGCTGGGTGAGCATATCTGCACCACCTGGCAGCTCCCCTGGAGCGACAGCTTTTCCTACACCGCCGCGGGACGGCACCAGTTCACCGGCGAGTGGCTCGCCGATGCCCTCATCTACCTGACCTTCAAGGGGGGGGGATTCCTCGGGCTCAACCTGCTCAAGGCGGTCATGCTGCTGGCAACGTTCCGCCTCCTCTACCTGCAGATGAAGGAGTCGGCCCCTGCATCGCGGTGGCATGCCGCCTCGGCGGTCATCACCCTGGTGCTGGTGCTCTTCGCCATCCGCTTCCGCCTCTTCGTTCGCCCGTACATCTTCTCCCTCCCCCTCCTGGCAGCCTACCTCTACCTCCTGGGGAGGCGCCGGGAAGCCGGGAAGGAGCTCTACCTCCTGCCGCTGCTCATGCTCTTCTGGGCCAACATGAGCGTGGGGGCGGTATTCGGCCTGTTCGCCCTGGGGGTGGCAACGCTCCTGGAGCTGCTTGAGCACCGCTCAACCCGCCTGGTGCCGGTGCTCCTCCTGACCGTGGCAGCCTCCCTCGCCAACCCGGAGACCTATCGGCTCTACACCCTGAGCCTCGACCTGACCAGCGACCCCTACCGCACCCTGGTGGGAGAGTACCAGCCCATCACCAGGGAGATCCTCTTCGGCAGCGGCCTGCGCTACACCCTCTGTTTCCAGATCCTGGCAGTCGGGAGCGTGCTCTATTTCCTCCTGCTGCGGGGGTGGAAAAACCTCTTCCAGCTGCTGCTGTTCGTCTTCTTCCTCTACGAGTCGTTCCGCCAGGTGCGCCTGGTGGAGCTCTTCAGCCTGGTGGCTGCCCCCTGCTTCTCTGCCCTGCTGGCCACGCTCTCCGCGCGGCTGCCGCTCCTCTCCCCGCGGGGAGGGTTCGTGGCGAGCTGCGGGGTCGGGGCGGCGATGCTGGCCCTCGTCCCCTGGACCGTCTTCAACAGCCCGGTGTATGCCTTCGGCATCGGCCCGAAGGAGGGGGCGTTCCCCGAGGGGGCCCTCCGTTTCCTCGATGACCAGGGGATCAGGGGGCGGATGTTCAACAGCTACGGGTTCGGCGGCTACATCATCTGGCGGGGGGGCGGGAGGCAGGTGTTCATCGACGGCCGCTACCGCCGGCTCTACACCCCCGGCGAATACGGCGAGTACAAGGGGATCATGGAGTCTGCCGCTGCCTGGGGGGAGGCGGAGCGGAAATACGGTTTCGACCATGCCCTGGTGGAGTACGACCTCCTCAGCCGCAGGTTCCCCGACCACCTGCTGGCCAACCCCGACTGGGCGCTGGTCTACTGGGACAACCAGTCGCTGGTCTTCGTCAGGCGGACACCGGAACGGGCCGGGATGATCGCCAGCCACGAGTACCGGGTCGCCCGCCCCCGGTTCCTCGATCTGAGCTACCTGGACCAGTACCAGCAGCAGGGGCGGGTAAGCGAGGTGCTGCCCCTCCTCGATCGCGAGGTCGCCCTCAACCCCGACAACCAGTTCGTGGTGCTGGCCAGGATCTACCTGCGCTACCAGCTGGGCAAGCTCTACCTCGGCCAGATCAGGGAGGACCTGGAGCGGATACTCCCCCTCAAGCCCGACTTCGCCATGAAGCACTCGGCCCTGGCCATGGTGCTGGCCGAAACGGGTGAACCGGAGCGGGCACGCACGGAGCTGCTCCGGGCGCTGCGCATGAATCCCCTGGATGCGGCCGCCCTGGCCCAGGCGAAGAAAATGGGGATCGAGGTGAAGATCCCGAAGAACGCCATCCCGGGGCACCCGTAGGAGGTTGTTGAAAAACGTCATCTCGCCGCCGACCTGGGCTTTCTGCGGGTGCGACGATCTGTCGGTTTTTGAACACCCCCAATTTTTCAACAGCCTGCTCGAGTTGAAAAATAAAAAATGAGGAACTGATGCCGATCACGGAAATATTTTCATACGGATTCATGCAGCGGGCGCTGCTTGCCGGGGTACTGGTGGGGGTGCTCTGTGCGGTGCTCGGGGTTTTTCTCGTCCTGCGCCGGCTCTCCCTCATCGGGGACGGCCTCTCCCACGTGACCTTCGGGAGTGTTGCCCTCGCCCTGGCTCTCAGGGCAAAGCCGCTGTACGTGACCCTGGTCGCCCTGCCGATCGTGCTCCTCTCCTCCCTGGGGATCCTCAGGCTGACGGACAAGGCCCGGATCTACGGAGATGCTGCCATCGGCATCGTCTCGGCGGCCGGAATCGCCGGCGGCATGGTCCTGGCCGGCGTTTCCGGCGGGTTCAACGTGGACCTGTTCAGCTACCTGTTCGGCAACATCCTGGCCATCAGCAGCGGCGAGCTTCTCCTGGCCCTGCTCCTCTTCTTCGTGGTGATGGGGACGGTCGCCCGCTTCTACCATGAACTCTTCGCCATAACCTTCGACGAGGACCTGGCCAGGTGCAGCGGCATCAGGGTGGAGCGGATCAACGGGCTGCTGGCCGTCCTGACCGCCCTCACGGTCGTCCTTGCCATGAAGGTCGTCGGCATCCTCCTCGTCTCCTCGCTCCTCATCATCCCGGCGGTCACCGCCCTGCAGGTGGCCCGCGGCTTCCGCACCACCATGGTGGCAGCAGCTCTTTTCGCGGTGACGGCGGTGGTGGCCGGGATCATCCTCTCCTTCGTCCTGAACCTCCCTGCCGGCGGCGTCATCGTCCTGCTCAACATCCTCCTCTTCATGCTGGCTTTCTCCTGGCGCAGGCTGTCCGCGGTTTCGGGACGTTGAACAGCCAGCAGCTGCCAGTACTTCACAAAAAAAGGCGACCTATATGAAAGAGTATCCGTTCCGGATCGAGATGAGTGTGCGGGATTACGAGCTGGACATGCAGGGGATCGTCAATAACTCCGTTTACCAACAGTATCTGGAGCATGCCCGGCACGAGTTTCTGAAGAGCCTGGGGGTGGATTTCAAGTCATATGCGGATCGGGGGATCAACCTGGTGGTGATCAGGGCGGAGCTGGATTACAAACAGCCCCTGACCAGCGGCGACACGTTCTGGGTCGGTGTACGTCTGGAACGGGAGTCCGCGGCACGGTTCGCTTTCTACCAGGATATCTACCGCATGTCTGACGAGCGACTTGTCCTCCAGGGGAAGATCGTCGGCACGGCACTTGGCGAACGCGGTCGTCCCCGCATCCCGGAGGAGCTGGCAACGCTGTTGCAGTCGTAGCCCCCTTTGGGGGAGTTTGTCCCTGTGAGTCACCCCTCCTTGATGTAGCGCACCAGTTCGGCTGCCGGCGCCGGTCTGCCGAAGGGGGCAATGATGTAGAAACCGTCGATCTCCCCCCTGACGGCATCGATCAGCTCCCTGGCGATGGCCAGACCCTCGGCAGCCCCCTCCTCCTTCTCTTTCCCCTTCATCCTGGCACGTATCCCGTCCGGAATGACAATTCCCGGAACCTCGTTGTGGAGGTATTCGCAGTTGCGTTCCCCCACCAGGGGCATGATCCCCATGAGGAGCGGTACCCCGAACCGGGAGGTCAGCCGTGCCATCTCCAGCGCCCGCTCGGCAGCATAGATCGGCTGGGTCTGGATGAACCGGGCACCCGCGGCAATCTTCTTCTCCAACCGGCCTACCTGGACCTCCATTTTCGGCGTGTTGGGGTTGAAGGCACAGCCGATGGTGAAGCCGGTGCTCCCCCCCAGTGGCTGCCCCAGGCCGTTGACACCGCTGTTCAGGTCGGCGATGAGCTTGATCAGGCCGAAGGAGTTGAGGTCGAAGACCGACGATGCGCCGGTCTGGTCCCCCAGCCGTGCCGGATCGCCGGTGACGGCAAGAATGGAGCGGATCCCGAGGAGGCTCGCCCCCATCAGGTCCGACTGCAGGCCGAGGAGGTTCCTGTCCCGGCAGGTAACATGGACGATGACCTCGATCCCCACCTCCTGTTGAATGGTGTGGGCAAGGGCGATGTTCCCCATGCGTACCCGCGCCAGGGGGTTTTCGGCGATGTTGATGGCATCGGCACCGGCGTCCCGCAGTATCCGGGAGCCCGCTATGATCTTGGCGCACTCCAGCCCCCGGGGGGGGTCCAGTTCCACGGTCACGATTTTCCCCGTTCCCCAGCGGGCGAGGAACCCCTGCCGGGCCGGCGCGGCTGCCGGCACACGGGGCGCCTCGATGCCGTTGACGACCTGCTGGACCCTCCGGGGAGAGGTCCCGTGCAGGCGCAGGGAGAGCTGGCGGATATGCTCGGGGGTGGTGCCGCAGCAGCCGCCGATGAGGGCGGCTCCCGCCAGGGCCATCTCGGCCCCCTTGTCGGCGAAATACTCGGGAGTCGTGCGGTAGATGTAGCGGCCGTCCAGGTATTCGGGGAACCCCGAGTTGGCGAATGCCGCCAGGGGGAGCGGGGTGACGGTTGCCATCCGCTGGATCGCCAGGAGAACCTCCCTCGGCCCTGCGCCGCAGTTTGCCCCGACAAGGTCGGCACCGGCCTCGGTGAGGCGTGCCGCCGCGGTGACGACGTCAACCCCGTTTCCGGTCCGCTCCCCCTCCTGATAGGCCATGCTGGCGATCACGGGGAGGCCGGTCTCTTTAGCCGCCCTCAGGGCGCAGACGAGCTGCTCAAGGTCGGAAAACGTCTCCAGGATGAAGAGGTCAACACCCCCCTCCGCCAGGCCGGCCACCTGTTCCCGGAAAATGGCGGTGACCTGGTCGGTGCCCAGTTCCCGCTCCTCCCCCTTGAGGCGGAGGAGGGGGCCGATGGAGCCGGCAACGAAGGCCGGTTCACCCAGCGCCGCAGCGGTGACGGCATTCCTGGCGATGACGGCCCCCTGGAGGTTGAGCTCCCTGGTCTTTTTCTCCAGGCCGATGGGGGCCAGGCGGGTGTAGTTGGCACCGAAGGTGTTCGTCTCGATCACCCGGGCCCCGGCTGCCAGGTATTCCCGGTGCAGTTCGCCCACCAGGGAGGGGCGGACGAGATTCAGGTGTTCGAAGTTGGCATCGAGACCGACCCCCTTGCTGTAGAGCATGGTGCCGATGGCTCCGTCGCCTATGAGTATCTGCTCTCTGATCAGATCGAGGAATGTCACGCCAGAATCTCCATGGTTGCGGTTGCTTGGGCTGTGGCAACAATCGTTCAAAAACCGGGAACTGTCAAGAGCGACGTAGGGGCGCATCGTCCCCTTCTCCCGATGATGTGTCCGTCTGGTTTCGTCTGGAGGCGGAGTTCCCTGCAGGCCTCACCTCGTTTGTCCCTCCTCAGAGCCATGGGATGGTCCCCGTATTTTTTACCGGCTTAATGTTCTTCGGCACTCCAGTTGCATTCAGAAAATCATATAATTGAATATCCGACTATTGCATAACATGAAAATGACGATGAATCCGGCACACTACCATACAGACCTGGTCAGGGAAGGGGGTGACTGTTCAGCGGAAACCACACAGGTTGACCGCGAAAAAACGTACCATGACCGAAACCGTGACTGTACGTGTTGTTTGTTGAGATCAGAGCAGGATGTGATTTAATTGATAGTTAAAGGTGATTAATTTACAGCAAGGGAGGTAACTGATGAAAAACAGAAGCATGTATCTGGCGATGACAACCCTGCTGGCCGGTCTGGCCATCCCCCTGGCGGTCCATGCCGCCGACGAAGACCTGCAGAAAAAGGTCGACCAGCTCTCCAAGGAGATCGATCAGCTCAAGAGCCAGGTAAAGAAGGTCGATGACAAGTCTCTCGGCCGTTGGTTGACCATTGGCGGCGACTACCGGTTCCGGATCGATTCGCTGAAGGGTGATGTGGCACCCCACACCCCCTTCACGGGAGTCCCCCCCACGTTCTTCGGAGCACCGACCAACGGGTATACGACCAGGAACGACGCCTTGATGACCAACCGTTTCGGTCTCAACCTGAAGGCGAAGGCCACCCAGGACGTTACCGTTACCACCCGCCTCCTCATGTACAAGACGAGCGGCAACCAGACTGCCGATGCGACCAATGCGGGCTTTTTCGCCGACAGGAGTTCCGTCCTGGACGGCAGCATCGGTCATGTCCCCAGCGACAACACCCTTCGCGTCGACCAGGTCTATGCCACATGGAACAATATCGCCGGTCAGCCGATCTGGTTCTCCGTCGGCCGGCGCCCCTCCACCGGCGGTTCCCCGACCCATCTCCGCCAGAACGGCGAGCGGCCGGGGAGCGCCGGGGTCCCGGGGCTCGTGGTCGATTACGCCTTTGACGGCATGACCCTCGGGTGGGCTCCCGACATCGACGCCCTCCCGGGCGCCTTTGCAAAAGTCTGCTACGGCCGTGGCTTCGAGGCCGGGTTTGACAGCAGGAACAGCGTCCATGACACCGACATGCTGGGGGTCCAGATCGTTCCCATCGACACGGACCCTCTCCGGATCGATCTCCAGTGGAACCGCGGCTTCAACATCTTCGACAACCCCAACAGTGTCCAGACCAATCTCGGCGACATGGACTGGTACGAACTCGGCGTCCTCAGCACCCTCAAGAGGATCGGCAGCGGTGACCTCACCCTCTTTGCCAGCGCCGGGATGAGCGTGACCCATCCGAACGGCAATGTTGCCCCCGGTTCCCCCTTCGGCCTGCTGACGGGCGATTTCAATACCGGTCCCGGCGCGGCCGACGACAAGACCGGCTACGGTGTCTACGCGGGCGCCCGGTACGATTTCACCCCGACGGCGACAAAGCTCGGCGTCGAGTACAACTACGGATCGAAGAACTGGATGCCCTTCGATCCGGCTGCCGACGACATGTGGACCAGCAAGCTCGGTACCCGGGGCAATGTGTACGAAGCCTATGTCATCCAGGAGCTCAAGCTGCAACCGATTTCCTCCTACCTGAGCAAGGTCTTCTTCCGCCTCGGCTACCAGTACTATGACTTCCAGTACACCAACAGCAACAACTGGGTCGGCGCACCCACGAAGATTTCCGACCTGACCGCCGCCAACATGCAGTACCTGGCACCGTTGAAAAAGGCCCAGGACATTTACGCAACCTTCGAGGTCAAATTCTGATGTATCACGTGCCGGGTGGATCCCGATCCACCCGGCAGCCCATGCTGCCGTCGTGACAGTACGTGGGGGATCGCGTATCGGGCACACACGAGAAAATGGAGAAGAGTCATGAGAAAGCTGAGTGTATGGATGCTGCTGCTGGCAATGCTGATGCTTGCCGGCATAGCCCGGGCGGAAGAGATCAAGATGATCGGTACCGTCTCGAAAATCACCATGGCGGCCGACAAGAAGTCGGCGGTGGTGATCCTCAAGGACGTGAAGAGCGGCGAGGAGGTCTCCATCACGGTCGTCGACGACCTGACACTGGACAAGTTCAATGACAAGCGTATCGTCGATGGGGATGAGATCCGCTGCAAGTACGACAACGAGGGTGGTAAGAATATCAGCAAGCTGTTCAGGAAAACCGCCGGATGCTGATGGAGGTCGCACAGGTGAAAGGAGTGTCTATGCGCAGGGGAAGGGGAGTTGCAGCAGCGGTTGCCGGCTGCCTGCTGCTGGTGGCAACCTCGGTGATGGCGGGCGAGGACCATACGAAACTGGTGACCGGTACCTTCAAGTCCGGCCCTGAGGTGACGAAAGTCTGTCTCGTGTGCCATGAAAAGCAGGCGACGGACTTCATGAAGACAACCCACTGGAACTGGAAGGGGACGCCAAATCACGTCAAGGGGCTGGAAAAGAGCAGTAAGCAGTACGGCAAGGCGAACATGATCAATGCGTTCTGCACCTCCATCCAGGCGGGCAAGGACGGGCTGGTTCACGAAGCGTGCGGCAAGTGTCACGCCGGCTACGGTTGGACCCGTTCCAACTACGATTTCAGCAAGAAGGAAAACGTGGACTGTCTGATCTGCCATGCCCAGAAGGGGAACTATGCCCGGTCGGCCTTCAGCTGCGACGTGGACATGAAGTCCATGGAAAAGGGGAGCATGGACCTGAACGAGGCTGCCAGGAATGTCGGCATGCCGACCCGGCGTAACTGCGGCTACTGCCACTTCTTTGGCGGTGGGGCGGATGCGGTAAAGCATGCGGGACTCGATTCGACACTTGAAAAAACGGTCAAAAAGCAGGACGTGCACATGGGGTCCAAGGCCAGTGGCGGACAGGACATGGCCTGCCAGGCCTGCCACAGGACAAAGGAGCACAAAATTGCGGGTGCATCCAGCATGATGGCTCACTACGATGCCCGGGTGGCCTGCACGGACTGTCACAGCGGTGACAAGGCGCCCCATAAAAAGTCGAAAAACGGCGCCATCCTCAACGGCCATCTGGCCGCGGTTGCCTGCGAAACCTGTCATATCCCGGTATTCAACAAGGGGCAGGCGACCAAGATGAGCTGGAAGTGGTCCGATGTGGGGAAGGAGCTGAGCCCCGAGGAGCAGTTCGACAAAGAGACCTTCATGAAGAAAAAGGGCTCCTTTACCTGGGGGATGAACGTGGTCCCGGTGTACGCCTGGTATAACGGTAAAATCGAGCGGTACATGGTGGGGGACAAGATCAAGGACCCGACCAAGCCGGTGGTCATGACCAGGCCGGTCGGCGCCATAGCCGACCGCACGGCCAAGATTTATCCCTACAAGTATTACACCGGCGACCAGCCGATGGATGAAAACTACGGATACCTGAGCATCTTCCAGCAGTACAACTCCCTCTGGAATGACTATGATTGGGACAAGGCGCTCAGGAACGGTTCCGATATCCTCCCCTACAGCGGTAAGTTCCGCTTCGTCAATACCGTTTCCTATATCAGTGCCAGCCACGAGGTGTCGCCGAAGGAGGACGCTCTCCAGTGTGGCGAGTGCCACATGGGGGGCAAGCGGATGGACTGGAAGGGGCTCGGGTACAAGGGCGACCCGCTGCAGCTCGGCGGGAGGGAGAGGCAGCTGAAAAAGGCGCAGAAATAACCGTCTGCGGCGATTGGTGCCCGCATCCCGAAGGCCCGGCAGATCGACTGTCGGGCCTTTCTTTGTATGCGGGTTACCGCACCCCCATTCCCCTGGGCTCCGTACGTCACAGGGGATGCCAGCATGGCGGGAGCCGGGCGGTTATATTAGAAAAACGGCCACGGAGATGCTGACACTTCAATAGTTTTGAACAGATAGATGATCGACGTGCACGCGGTTGGTTCATGGGGCCGTCAGGTGTCACAAATCTTTTTATTTGTGCGTGCAAATAACTATTGACACGTTATTACAGCTAGTTAGGGTCTATGCCTATTTTTTGTGCAAAGCGTAAAACCTTGCAGAGATACATTGCATTTTTACGCTTTATCCACAGTTGGGGGGGGGTTATCAACAGGGGTAGTTGAAAACCTAACAATTAATTATTTATTGTTAATATGTTGTTTCCTGTGTGCCGGACACGCTGGAAGCGACGGTACAGATCTTTCACTGGCGGGGAGAAAAGTATGGATCCCTGTGGGGTACTTCCCTGGCGAGGTTTTCCGTTGCCGCCACGTAGTTGTCGATAGCCCGGCGGCAGGAGAGGGGGAGTGCGATGAATTTCACACCGTAGAGGTTTTCGCATTCCATGGCGCTCATGCAGCGGATAATTTCGCCATCCGTTTCGATCTGGTAGAGGTCGGGAAGCGTAAACTGGCAGTTGATCCGGCTCCGTAGTGCAAGCTGATAATCGGTTTCCAGGAGGATGCCGGTGTTGCTGATGTCATGGGAATAGCAGAAAAACTCCAGGTTGGCTTCCGTGCTCACGACCTTGACCTTCAGCACGACCCGTTTGCTTCTGCCCAGGTGCAGGCCAATAAAGCTGCCGATTGTCTCCAGCATCTGAAGGGGATCTATGGGTTTCAGGAGCATGGCCGTTGCGCCGCTCTGTTCGACTCTCTCGATGCTCCCCGGTATGTTGTGGCACGCGAGGATGACGGGAAGATGCTTGAATTTATCTTCCTTGCGGATCAGCGAGCAGAGGGTGCAGCCGCTCATGTCGTCCAGCTTGAAATCCGCAATGATGAGATCGAAGTGATGGTTGTCGAGCAAATTGAGGGCCTGTCCGCCACTCGTTGCGGTGAAGAGCTGGAACCCCCTTCTCATCAGCAGGTTGGTATTCCTTCTCAGAAAGACCTTGTATTCGCTTGCGAGAAGAACCTTTTTCATCACCTTCCTCCGCATCTCACTATATCAGGCTAATTTAAAATTTCAAATGTAGCCGATGCGGACGGGACAGGACGGTATTTCTCTCCGTGGGCGGGATGACGTGGGGCTGCACGTCGGGCGGGCTGCCAAGGGATTACCGCCTCTGGCTGTAATCGACACGTTAACATATGAAAGCCCGCCAAGGCCTCTGGCGGGCTTTATTTGTTCATTCTGCGAGGAGCTTTCCCGGCTCCCGTGAGACTGTCAGGATTGTCCGGCATCCCTCCCCTTCGCCATGTCGACACGGGCATCACCTGCTCGCTCACCCGCAGTTGTTACATGCCCATCTTTTTGACAGGCTTTTTCCTCTCCTTCTTCATCTCCCTTTTTTCCATCTTCCGATGCTTCAACTGCAGTAATTTCTGAAACTGCTCGTCAGTCAGGGTGGTGCGCACTTCCTTCATCAGTTTGAGCATGTCCAGATGGTAGGCCGTTTTTATGTCTGATATCTTCCTGGTCGCAGCACTGGCTTTTTCAAGATCGAAATCCTTCACCTCCATGATCTCCATGAGTTCCATCTCGGCCAGTTTTGCATCGGCTTTGTAGCGGACCTGCTTCTTCTTCATCTCGCGATGGAGCGGAGTGAGTCTGTTTTTCTGTTCCTGGGTAAGGCCGATCGTGGCTGCATTGTCGAGGCACATCCCCATCATGTCTCCCATCCTGTCCATCGGCCCCATGTCCATCCTGTCCACGGGGCCCATTCCCGCCAGTTGCTCAGGGCGTTCCATCGGGCCGGGCATGGCCGGCTGCGGGAATGCGGGTGAAGCTAACACGACCATCAAACATGCTGTCAGTAGTGTCCTAAACATACGCTCTCCTCCTTGTTGGGATTCTCTAACGATACTACGGATAGCAGGTGAGTCAAGCAGGGCGGATCCGGGTTACGGGGGACGAACCGGGCTGGCAGGGATCCCGTCAGGAGATGGACCGGGTATCTCCGTCACGAAAAGGGAAACGGGGGTCTGCAGAGATGCAGACCCCCGTTGATTCCGGAGCGAGCCGATAGAAGTGGTCCCGCTATGTCCTGTTGTGCCGGTAGTGTGACCGGACGTGCTCTACCAGTTCCCGGTCACGGGCATGGCATGCGGCAGGCCAAGGCCGAAAGCGCCATACGTGTCCGTGGGGGCACCGTCCCAGACCCAGTTCCTGTTCGCATCCAGGTACCAGCTCCCGTTGCTGTACACGCCTATCTTCGTGATACCGTCCCCGTTCCAGTCACCGGTCACGGGAAGAGCATTCGGGAGACCGGCTCCGAACCGGCCCAGCACATCGATCCCTTCACCGTCCCACTGCCCGTTGCCGTTCATGTCGAGATACCAGACTCCATCCGCATAAATGCCGATCTTTGTCTTGCCGTCTCCTGTCCAGTCACCGACCACCGGACGGGCGTTGGGGATGCCAGCTCCGAACGTGTAACGGGTATCGGCCCCTTCACCGTCCCACTGCCCGTTGCCGTTCATGTCGAGGTACCAGACTCCATCCGCATAAATGCCGATCTTCGTCGTGCCGTCTCCCGTCCAGTCACCGACCACCGGTCGGGCATTGGGGATGCCGGCTCCGAACGTGTAACGGGTATCGGTCCCTTCGCCGTCCCACTGCCCGTTGCCGTTCGTGTCGAGATACCAGACCCCATCAACGAACAAGCCGATCTCGGACGTGCCGTCGTTGTTCCAATCACCGGCCACAGGGATTGCCCCGGCAATGCCAAGGCCGAAAATACCAAGGGTGTCCGTGGGGACACCGTCCCACGCCCAGTTCCGATTTGTGTCGAGATACCAGTAAGCATCGTTGAAGACGCCGATTTTAGCCGGGGGATGTGGTCGAACGGTTACCGTGCTGCTTGCCTGACCGACATTCCCGGCGGCGTCGTAGGCTTTCACGGTAAGGGTGTAGGCACCTGCCGCCAGGGTCGTCGTATCCCACGAGTAGGTATAGGGCGTTGCGGTATCCGTGGCCGTCAGTATACCATTGACGTAGAACTCGACCTTTGTAATCCCGACATTGTCGGATGCGCTGACGCTTACCGTGACGACACCCCTCACCGTGGTCGCGTTCAGTGGAGATGTTATCCCCACGGTCGGCGGTGCCTGTTCCGCAACAGTCACGATGTTGGAAAAGGTACTTTCGTTACCCGCGGTATCATAGGCAGTAACCGCGAACTGGTAGGAATGTCCGGGGTCGAGTCCCGTTATGGTAGCAGTCGTCTGCAGACCGACATTGAGAGGGGCCGCAGAGGCGAGGGGGGAGGCATCAGCAGTGTAATAGACCTTGTAACCTGCCAGGTTGGCATCGGTATTCGGTGCCCATTGCAGCGATACAGTTTCGGCCATGGCCGCAGCGCCCGTGCCCAGGGAGAGAAGGGCGGCAAGAACGGAATTGATGAGCATCTTCTGCAGGCAGAATGCGCTCTTGAGTCTGCGCGGGGTGATATAGCCCTCTTCGACCAGTATTTCACCGATCTTCTTGTGGGAAACATCCTGTTTGAGGAGGGCGGCATTCAGTTGCTCGCGAGAGATATGCCCCGTAGCGACGAGGAGTTCACCGAGCCTGAGAGGGGTGACAGCCGTGGTGTCATCCTGATGGTGCTGAAACTCCAGGAGCGCTGCCAGTTGCCGTTCCGTCAGCATGCCGAGGCGGGTGAAGACCTTGCCCAGCCTGTCGCCAGACCGCTTCTGCTCGGCAACGGCCTCGTCCAGTTGCCTGCGGGTGATCTTTCCGGACTGGACCAGAAGGACCCCCAGGAGTTGCCGCTCCCCTGCAGCGACCTTGACGGCGTCATCGATGCTTGAGAGGTGATCCTGGATCAGCAGCGGCGCCTTGACGTGGTGCGCCTTGAGTACCCCCATCCTGACCAATACCTGTCCCAGGAGTTCGTGGGTCCGTTGTTGTTCTTCACATGCCCGGTCAAGGGTATGTTTCTTGAGGAGACCGGCGTCCACCAGTATCTGGCCGAGTTTTCGTCGTATCCGTAGTTCCATGTCAGACTCCCGCACGAGATGAATAAACCCTCCTCGCAAAACAGCTCATGGACATAAAAAAAGCCGGGACCGATATCGTATGATATTTCGGCAACCCGGCTGTCTCAGAGAGATCCTGAAGGCTTTCCGCCCCACCCTCGCGGATGGTTGAGTATTATCGTGTATCTGTTCTGCGCGTATGTTTACTTCATCCTAAAGAATTGCGTCAAGGCAAGTCAATGTAAATAAAACTTATTAAGATTCAATGGGTTGTGCATGCTGCGGGGTGGGGGAGCTGGAAGCTGCTCGGGGCGGATATGACAAAGGGGTTACGGCTCGACTGCCGTAACCCCTTTTATTTAGTGGAGCCGATGAGCGGATTTGAACCGCTGACCTGCTGATTACGAATCAGCTGCACTACCCCTGTGCTACATCGGCATGGTTGTTTTTTTAACGGATTTTTCCCTCCGCGTCAACCTTTCCTTAACGTGCGGCCTGCTGTTTTTCCATGGCGTCGTCCATGACCTTGTAGGCGCAGAACTCGCCGCACATGGTGCAGGCGCCGTGATCGGCCACTCCCGACTCGGCCCGCAGCTGACGCGCCTTGTCCGGGTCGAGTGCCAGGGCGAACTGGCCTTCCCAGTCCAGCTTCTTGCGGCACCTGGCCATGGCGATGTCCTTGTCCATGGCCCCCTTGACCCCCTTGACGATGTCCGCCGCGTGGGCGGCGATGCGGGAGGCGATCACCCCGTCGCGCACGTCCTGCACCGAGGGGAGCTTCAGGTGTTCGGAGGGGGTGACGTAGCAGAGGAAGTCGGCACCGGCAGCAGCGGCGATGGTGCCGCCGATGGCGCAGGTGATGTGGTCGTAGCCCGGTGCGATGTCGGTCACCAGGGGGCCGAGGACGTAGAACGGCGCGCCGTGACAGAGTCGCTTCTGCAGGAGGATGTTGGCCTCGATCTGGTTCAGGGGCATGTGCCCCGGTCCTTCGATCATGACCTGGACCCCCGCTTCCTGGGCGCGCTGGGTCAGTTCGCCCAGGAGGATGAGCTCATGGATCTGGGCCCGGTCCGTGGCGTCGGCCAGGCAGCCGGGGCGGAAGCCGTCACCGAGGGAGAGGGTCAGGTCGTACTCCCGGGAGATCTGGATCAGCTTGTCGAAATGCTCGAACAGGGGGTTCTCGGCGTTGTTGTAGGCCATCCACTCGATGGTGAAGGCTCCCCCCCGGGAGACCACGTCCATGATCCTCCCTTCGTGTCTCATCCGCTCCACCGTGCTCCGGGTCACGCCGCAGTGGACGGTGATGAAGTCGACCCCGTCCTCGGCATGCTTGATGATGCCGGCGAACATCTCGTCCACGGTCATGTCGACGATGGCCTTCTTCCTGACACGCACGGCGTCCAGGGCGGCCTGGTAGAGTGGGACGGAGCCGATGCAGGCGCCCGTCTCCGCGATGATCGCCCGGCGGATCTCGTCAACCGGCCCGCCGGTGGAGAGGTCCATGATGGCGTCGGCCCCGTATTTCACGGCGGTGCGCGCCTTCTCCAGCTCCTTGGAGATATCCAGGTCATCGGCGGAGGTGCCGATGTTGGCATTCACCTTGGTGCGCAGCCCTTTCCCCACCGCGAGGGGGGTGCCGTTTGCGTGCTTTATGTTGTGGCAGAGGATGATGGTGCCGGCGGCGATGCCGTCGCGGATGAACTCCGCTGTTACCCCTTCGGCTGCGGCCGCACCCCTCATCTTGTCGGTGATGACCCCCTGGCGGGCGTAGTCAAGTTGTGTTGTTGCCATGAAAAACTCCTTTGATGATTCTGTGAAGTGCGAATCGTTCCCTCTGGTCGTCCCGGAGCATGGGAAGTGCCCCGTTCACCCCTCGGGTGTTACCGTTTCCTGTGCGGCGCGGAAGTGGTTCACCGGCCCGTGCCCCTTCCCCAGCGGGGAAGCCAGCCGGATTGCCGCCGTGATGAATTCCTTTGCCCGGCTGACTGCCACCCTCAGGGGCTCCCCCTGGGCAAGGAAGGTGGCAATGGCGGATGCCAGGGTACAGCCGGTGCCATGGGTGTTGGTCGAAGCGAACCTGGCCGAGGTGAAGAGGGTGCTGCCCGTGCCGTCCCACAGCAGGTCCAGCGACTCGTCCCCGTCCAGGTGCCCCCCCTTGATGAGGACGTTCCGGGCTCCCCTGCGGCAGAGCTCCCGTGCGGCAGCCTCCATGGAAGCAGGGTCCCTGATGGTCATGCCGGTCAGCGCCTCCGCCTCCGGCACATTGGGGGTGAGGAGATAGGTGAGGGGGAGCAGTTCCTCCCCGAAGGCGGCGACGGCAGTCCCGTCGATCAGCTTCGCCCCCCCCGTGGCGATCATCACCGGATCGACCACCACGAGATCGAGGCGGTGTGCGGCGATCCGTTCCGCAACCGTCCGGATGATGGGGGCGGAAAAGAGCATGCCGGTTTTGACCACGTCCACCGGGATATCGCCGAGCACCGTTTCCAGTTGCAGGGCGACGAACTCCGGGGTGGCTGCCTGGATGCCGGTCACGCCCATGGTGTTCTGGGCGGTGAGGGCGGTGATCACCGACGCGCCGTAGGAGCCGAGGAGGGTGATGGTCTTGAGGTCGGCCTGGATGCCAGCGCCGCCGCCGGAATCGCTCCCCGCCACGGTGAGGACCGACCCTCTCGGGAACGGGAGCCGGCGGTTGAAGAGGGTCGCGATCTCCGTTGCGGCAAGGCCGGGGTCCGGGTGGGACATGACCGCCGAGATGACGGCAAGGCAGTCTGCTCCGGCATCGATGACCGCGGGGGCGTTCTCCCGGTCGATCCCGCCGATGGCCACCACCGGGAGAGCGACCTGGCGCCTCACGTCGGCCAGGAGCCGCGGGCCGGCTAGGTGCTGTATCTCCTTGCTCGTCGTCGGGTACATGGCGCCGAAGCCGATGTAGTCCGCTCCGGCGGCCTGGGCGGCCAGGGCTTCCTCCAGGGTGTGGGTGGATATCCCCACCAGCCGCTCGCTCCCCAGCCTGCGCCGCGCTTCGCGGGGGTCGCCGTCGTCCTGTCCCAGGTGGACGCCGTCGGCATCGAGCTCCAGGGCAAGCTCCACATCGTCGTTGACGATGAAGAGTGCCCCCGACCTGGCGCAGAGTCCGCGCAGTTCCCGGCCGAGCCGCCGTTTCTCTGCGGGTCCGTGCTCCTTGGAGCGGAACTGGACCGCGCAGGCCCGGCCGATGGCGCGCTCCACCCGTCCCACCAGGTTCTCCCCGTGGTCGGTGATCAGGTAGATCCCGTGAAGACGTGCCCCTTTTCCGCTCATGCTTCCCCAGTGGTCTGTTAAAATAAAAAGCCGCGGCAGGTGCCGCGGCTTCCAGAAACAGGTGATCTCCTCGAATCTCTTCTGGCCGCTTCCCTACGCCGGCGCTACCCGGATCAGGTGATAGGGGTTCGAGGTTTCCCTCATCTCAGCCCGTGCGAGCTCCCCCAGCTGGCTTATTGTGGAAGACAACCTAATCCATAACGGCTGAAAAGTCAATGACTTTCCGGTAAGATAGGCAGATTCCCGCTTTACACCACAGGGTGAGAGTGGTAAAAACTTGAAGCGCTTCGTGCAGGAGATCACCGATGTCAGACAGCAGGCCCACGGTTGCCGAAATCGATTTGTCAGCCCTTCGTTACAACTACGACCAGGTGCGTCGTGCCATTTCACCCGACTGCGGCATCCTCGCCGTGGTCAAGGCCGATGCTTACGGCCATGGTTTCATGGATGTGGCGGGGGAGCTGGAAAAACTGGGGGTGACCGCCTTCGGCGTTGCCTTTCTGGCGGAGGGGATCCAGCTGCGCAAGAGCGGCATCGATCGGCCGATCCTGCTCCTCGGTGGTATCTATCCTGGCCAGGAGAGGAAGTGCGTCGGTTTCAACATCTCCACGACGGTTTTCGATCTGCAGCAGGCCAGGGCACTGAACGATGTGGCGGCCAGGCTGTACCGCAAGGCCAGGGTGCACGTGAAGATTGACACGGGGATGGGGCGCCTGGGAATCCCCTTCGGGGGGGTGGAGGAGTTCTTCAGGGAGCTTGCCTCCCTTCCCCACCTGGAGATCGAGGGGATGATCTCCCATTTCGCCTCGGCCGACGAACTGGACGACTCCGGCCGGGAGTACACGAACCGCCAGGCGGAGATCTTCGCCCGGTCCGTCGCCATTGCCCGGAGGGCCGGCTTTTCCCCCCGCTACCTGCACATCGCCAACAGCGCCGCGGCCTTTGGCATGGAGATCCCCGGCTGCAACCTGGTCAGGCCCGGCATCGCCCTCTACGGCGCACTGCCGTCGCAGGATTTCGCCGGCTCCATGGATCTGAGGCCGGTGATGGCCCTCAAGAGCCGGGTCGCCATGCTCAAGTGGGTCGAGCCGGGGACGAGCATCAGCTATGCCAGAAGGTACACCGCCGGCACGAAGACCCTCGTGGCAAGCGTACCGGTGGGGTATGCCGACGGCTACCGCCGCTCCCTCACCAACCGGAGCGAGGCGCTGGTGCGGGGGGTACGGGCACCGGTCATCGGCACGGTCTGCATGGACTGGATCATGCTCGACGTGACGGCGGTCCCCGCTGTTGCCGCCGGGGACGAGGTGGTCCTCATGGGGTGCGACCGGGAAGGAAACTGCGTCCGGGCAGAAGAGATCGCCGACTGGGCCCAGACCATCCCCTACGAGATTTTCTGCGGCATCAGCAAGCGGGTGCCGAGGATTTACCTGCCGTGACCCCGGGACCTGCCTGGGGGGAAGCGCCGTGCGCGACGAGAATGCACAACCCCGGCGGAAATGGCCGGGGACTGAACGTGGAGGGGAGGTGAGGGGCATGGGCGAGACGATCAGGTTGACCCAGCTGGTCAGGGCGGCCGGTTGAGCCGCAAAACTGGGCCCGGCGGGCCTGGATGAAGCAGTCGCCGCACTGCGGCCATCGACCGACCCCGCGCTCCTGGTCGGCCCCCGGTCGGCCGATGACGCCGGCGTGTACCGCATAGCGGACAGCCTGGCGCTGGTGGAGACGACCGACGTCATCACCCCCCTGGTGGATGACCCGTTCACCTTCGGCCGGATCGCCGCGGTCAACGCCATCTCCGATGTCTATGCCATGGGGGGGAGGCCGGTGACGGCCATGAACCTGGTTTTTTTCCCCGCCTGTTCGCTGCCGGCAGCCGTGCTGGAGGAGATACTCCGCGGCGGCCTCTTTGCCATGGACGAGGCCGGAGTCTGCCTCGTGGGGGGGCACACCGTCGAGGACGACCAGCTGAAGTACGGCCTGGCGGTAACAGGGCTGATCGACCCGGAGCGGGTGATCCGCAACAATACCCCCCGTCCCGGGGACCGGCTGATCCTGACGAAGCCTCTCGGCAGCGGCATCATCGCGACGGCGATCAAGGGGGAATGTGCATCTCCTTCCCAGGTGGCCGAGGCGGTCTCCTGGATGTGTACCCATAACCGGGCCGCTGCCGAGCTGATGGTGGCATGCGGAGCGTCGGCCGCCACGGACGTGACCGGGTTCGGGCTGATCGGCCATGCCTGTGAGATGGCCGGGGGAGGGGACGTCTCCCTGCATATCCGCCTGGACAGCCTGCCGCTCATGGAGGGGCTTGCCGGCCTGGTGACGGACGGGATGGTCCCCGCCGGCTGCTACCGCAACCGGGATCATTACCTCGGCCAGGTCTCCACGGCACGGGAGGGGGGCGACCGGCTGCTGCCGCTCTTCGATCCCCAGACCTCGGGGGGGCTGCTCATCGCCCTGCCTCCGCACGGGGCGGAGGATTTTCTCCGCCTGGCGACGGAGAGGGGGGTGTGTGCCGCTCCGATAGGTCATGTCACCCCCAGGATGGAGCGTGCCATTGTCATCGGCTAACAGGCATGCCGTCGCCATCGACCTGGGGACGACCACCATCGCCGTCGCCCTCGTGGGACTCCCGGGGGGGGAGGTCATCGCCCGGGGAGGCACCCTCAACCCCCAGAGGACGCACGGCCTCGACGTCGTCTCCCGGCTCGGGTATGCCTGCCGTTCCGCGGCCAACCTGGCGGAGCTGCAGAGACTGGTCAACGGCGAGCTCTCCCGGCTGGTGGGCGAGCTCGCCGCTACGGCCGGCAGGGACCCGGCCGCTCTGGAGCGGGTGGTAATTGCCGGCAACCCGACCATGAGCCACCTCCTCCTCGGCCTCCCCGTGGAGGCCCTTGCCCATCCGCCGTACCGTCCCCGCCACACCGGCAGTCACCTGACGACCACCACGGAGCTGGGGTGGGGGGTGGGGGTTCCCGCCTACGTCTTCCCCTCTCCCGGGGGGTTCGTCGGGGGCGATACGATCGCCTTCCTCTACGGCCTGGGAATACGTGGGGCGGGGAGCGGGGCGGGTGAAGACGAGAAAGATGTCTCTCCCCGGACCTCGGACCCCG
>CALMBF010000179.1 GCA_937860145.1 uncultured Geobacter sp. | reverse complement strand
ACACCTCTCTATTCGTCGGCAGCGTCAGATGTGTATAAGAGACAGCCTCATAGCCCCTCCCCCTGAGGAAGTGACCAAGGGCAATGCGTATCCCCGGGGCATCATCGATGATGAGCGCCTTCACCCCGCCTCCATCTGCACGGGGAGCTTCACGACAAAGGTTGCACCAGAGCCCTCATTGTTCCGTGCAACCAGTTCTCCGGAGTGGGCTTCGACGATGTTTCTTGATATGGAGAGCCCCATGCCGGTTCCGTTTTTCTTTGTCGTGTAGAAGACATCGAAAATCGAGTCCATGACATCATCCGATATGCCGCTGCCGGTGTCTTCAACCGAGACCAGAGCCGTCATCCCCTCGACCCGGACAGACAGCTCGACCCGCCCCCCTCAGAACATGCCTCGACACCGTTTTTCAGAAGATTCAACAGAACCTGTTCCAGTTTCTCGGGGTCCCCGTGCACCTGTATCGCACCTGCGACCTCCCCAGGCGTGAGGGTCACCCCTCTTTCCGCAGCACTCCCCGCCACGAGGCGTAACGAATCGTTGATAACGGAAACCAGGTCGATAGTTCTCTTTGCAAGGCGCACCTCCCGGGTGGAGTCCAGCAGTTCATCCACAAGATTGTTGAGACGGCGCGCCTCCTTGAGAAAGGAGTCCATCAGCAGCTGCTGAGCACTGTTCAGGTTCAGCTCCATGTTCAGGATCTGCCCCGCCGATGTCATGCCAAAGAGGGGGTTGCGCATCTCGTGGGCGACCCTGGCCACCACTTCACCCATTGCCGACAGTCGCTGTTTCTGACGGATCTCGTTGCGGATCTTGACGATCTCCGTGAGGTCCTTGAAGGTGAGGATGGTACCGGTCACGATGCCGCGGACGTTGCGCATCTGGAAGCAGGCGAACCCGATGATGAAACGATTGCCGCAGAAGGTGGCGATCATCTCGTCCGGGGTACACCCCTGGCAAACCTGCTCGTGCAGCTCCGGACAGATCTCCAGCAACGGTATCCCCAAGAGCTCGTCAGCGTCGCGGTGACAGATGCCGGCCGCGTAGGGGTTGATCATGGTGATGCGCATCTCCTGGTCCAGGACGATAATGCCGCTCTGGATGTTGGTTATGACCGACTCGACAAAGGTATTGCGCTCGGCAACCATGATGTAGGCACGGTTCAGCTCTTCCTCATGCAACATCTGGACAGATATGTCCCTGATAACGTAGACGTAATGACGGCATGCTCCATCATCGTCCGTGCTGATCTGCGCCACCGACTGCTCGGTAGGGAATACCCAGCCGCTCTTTTTCTTCATGCGCAACTTGGTCGAAAAACTCCCGTTTTCCTTGAAACAGTTGTGCATCTCGTCATTGAAGCGCTGGAACATCTCGCTGTAGACATACAGCATGGATATATCCGCCCCGACAAGCTCTTCCCGGAAATAGCCGAACATCTTCTCGGCGGCGCTGTTGACATCCCTGATCTGCAGAGTGGAGGCATCGACAATCGCGACCGCTTCGATAAGGCTGTTGATCGTCTTCTGTAACAGGTCATGGGCGACTTTCCGTTCGTTTTCGGCGTGCTTGCGATCGGATATATCCCTGGTACTACCGATTATGGCTTGAAGTTCATTTTCAGGGGAAAACAGCAGCGTAGCGCTCACCTCGCCCCAGAATATCGAACCGTCCTTGCGGCGGCATTCAAGCTCCTGGTTCATCTTGTACTGCCCGCCACTCCCTGCATAGTGACCGTGGCTGACACCTGCAAGAATCTCACGGGCTTTCACCGCGGCAGACTCCGTCAATGCCACATCGAACGGCTGCCCCACGAGCTCATCACCCCGAAAGCCGAACATTTCGTCCACCGAACCGCTCACGTAGGTGTAGGTCAGATTTTTATCAATCTTCCAAATGACGTCATGGAGATTGTCGGCCATGAACTGGTAACGCTTTTCGCTCGCCGCAAGCGCCAGTTCAATATCCTTCCTCTCGGTCACATCGATCATGAGACCGCGCAGGCTCACGGGCTCGCCGGCTTCAACCACGACCGTCACCAGATCGCGCAACCAGACCACCCGTCCGTCAGCGGCAAGCATCCGGTATTCGAAAATATGATCGCGCAGTTCGCGACAGGCGGAAGTGCAGTACTCTATGGCCCACTCACGGTCGTCGGGATGGAGATGGTCAGCCCAGAATGAAGATTCTTCGGTCCATCTGCTCAAGAGGTAGCCAAGGATATCTTCCGCCTTCCGGCTGACAAACGTGAAGGCAAAACTCCTCGGATCGGCTTCCCAGACAATTCCCTCCACGGAATCGATCAACTGCCGGTAGTTTTCTTCACTTACCTTGAGAGCATCCTCTGCGGCAGAGCGTTCACGAATATGCTCCAGGAGAGGGTATACGATCATGAAGTAGAGGACGGGCCAGAGTATTAATACCAGCAGGGATGAATCCAAGAAAATCAATGTAAGGGGAGAGAGCCGGTTGCTGACCATGCGGAGAAAGTGCATGATCAGACTTTCGGTGGTCGCAATGAGCGCAATCAGGACCAACAGAACCCGTAACGGGTCGGTCAACCATTTTTTCAATTTTGGTTTCACCAACTACACCCCTGAGTAACCATTGAAAATAATTAAGCAATAAAAAACCATGGACCAGCTTTTATTACAATAAAAAAAAACCGGCGATCTTGGTGTTATCGTCGGTTTTTTCAAACGTTGCTCTCTCCCTGCTATTTCTTGTGACACTCCTTGCACTGAACCGGGCCTTTCTCATTCAGGTCGTGGCAGGGTATGCAGAGCTTGTGGGCGGTAGCCTCTCCCCAGTTTGGAATCTTGCCGCTTTTCTTGTCATGACATTCCCAGCAATTGTTCTTGGCCAACTTCTGGTGCTTCTGATGGGTAAAAACTATCGTCTTCGTCCCCATTTTGAACTGGATGGTTTTTGGTCCCATGTTTGCGGGAGTTTCAGCAAACAGCAGGGTGGCTGGCAGAAGAATCAGGCTGGCAGATACAATAGCTTGACGACACATCCGGATTATAATCATAACAGTTCTCCTTGATATAAAATGTGTACCCACAGGTAACACGCTTAATTATGACATAAACTGAAAAAAACCGAACATCCCCCTGCCTGGTTCAGGAGCATCAGACGGGGATGAACATCTTCTTGTCGTGTATTTTCGCAAGAAGTGCGACTATCAGACGCACGGCGTTGTCCAGATCGGCCAGGGAAAGGACCTCTACCGGAGAATGCATGTAACGGAGCGGCACCTTGACAAGTGCCGTGGCTACCCCTCCCCTTGATATCTGCATGACATTGGCATCGGTCCCCGTGGCGCGGGGAATGCCGGTAAACTGTACCGGGATCTTCTCTTCTTCGGCCGTTTGCGCCAGCAGGTCGAAGAGCACGGGGTTGATGTTTGCCCCGCGGGGGATGATCGGTCCCTTGCCGACCGCGACATCCCCGTTGTGCTTGCGCTCCACGTCGGGCTGATCAGTGGCGAAATCGACTTCGACGCATATGCCGATATCCGGATTGACATTGTAACTGCTGGTGATCCCCCCCCTGAGCCCGATCTCTTCCTGAACCGAGGAGACGCCGTAGAGATCGACGTTGAGCGGTTTCGACAACGCCGACACCTGGCGGAGGACCTCGGCGACGATGAAACTCCCCGCCTTGTCGTCAAATCCGCGTGCTGTCACCCGGTCCCCCTGGAGCCTCTGCAACTCGGTCGCAAACGTAACCGGATCGCCGACACGCACGAGGTTCTCCACCTCTTTCCGGTCTGAAGCGCCGATATCGATATACTGGGCATCAAGCTTGACGACCGTCTCCCGGTCCTTGGATTCGAGGAGATGAATCGGTTTCCTGCCGATGACACCGGGGATAACGCCGGTTCTGCCATGAATATTCACCCTGAGGCCCGGGGTCAGGTGGGGGTCAACGCCGCCGATCGCTCCGAACCAGATGAACCCCTTATCATCGACATATTTCACCTGCAGGCCGATCTCGTCAGAGTGACCCACCAGCATGACCCTTGGGCAGTCCTCCCCTGCTCCGCGGATAGTGCCGTAGACGCTTCCCATGACGTCAGTTTCAACCGTTGCGTATGGTTCGATGTAACTGCGGAACAGTCTCTGGGCCGGCTGCTCGTAGCCGGAAGGACTGGGCGCGGCTACCAGCGCCGATAAAAAACCGAATGATTCATCCCTCACACATGCCTCCGATCAAAACGCACAGTTCTTTTCGATTGTATCCGTCCCCACACAAAAAGCAATCGTGGACAATGCACTATCTCCCTTCCGAACGGTTCTCCGTTCACATCGGGAACCTACCCATGTCTTCCGGCTTCAGTTTTTCCAGGAATTCGAGCAGTTGCTCCTTGTCATCCAACGTTGTTGCTGAAGTATTACTGTGGTCGACAAGGGACGAGCTGGCAATTGCCTCGGCGGAGATGCCGACCGGCAACCTGTACCTGATTGCCGTCAGCAGTGCTGTTATCAATCCCACACGAACCAGGACGTCATCTCCGTCACTGCTGAAACAGACGCTGGCAACATACCCGCTGCCGGCACTACCATCAACGCGGATCTCCTTCACATTCAACCCCAGTGTCGCCAGCAGTGGGTCCAGGAGATCGTGCTTGTCCGTCTTGCCGGAAAGCTTGCTTGACACGAGCGCTGCGGTAACGGTGAGGACGTCGCTCATCTCGAGCCAGAGCGGAATCGTCGACTCGCCGGATTCGTCCTTGAAGAGGGCAAGGGGTTGCATGACGTCCAGGGTGAACCCTACCAGATTGAGCTGCCGGTAGCCGGTTTTTTGCTCCATTACAGACATCTCCCGTGCATCACACCATCATCCCAAGGAGTGAATTGGGCTCATCCTTCGTGATAAGCACCTTCTGCATGCTGCCGATCCTCTCCGCAGGCCCGGTAAAGTTGACGATGCGATTGCCGGAGGTCCGACCGAATATCTGGCCGTCATGGCGCCCGGCACCCTCTACCAGCACCTCGAGTTCGCTCCCGACAAGCTCCCGGTGCAACTCGCCGGTGATCTTCTTCTGGACGGCAAGCAGCTGTTCGAGACGCTGCTGCTTTTCTTTCTTGTCGATGCTGTCGTTCAGTGTGGCCGCCTTCGTCTCCGGCCGCGGGGAGAAGATGAATGTGTAGGAATCGATGTACCGTACCTCTTCCATCAGGGAGAGGGTCTCAGCGAAGTCCTCCTCGCTCTCCCCCGGGAACCCGACGATGATATCGCTGGTGAAGTGGATATCAGGCCGTGCCCCCCTGAGCATCTCCACCTTGCGCAGGTAGTCGCTCCGGCTGTACCCCCGGTTCATCATCTGCAGCACCCTGTCACTCCCCGCCTGCACCGGAAGGTGGATATGGGAACAGAGCTTCTCCAGGTCGGCGAAGCATGCTATCAGCGGGGGGGAGATATCCTTCGGGTGAGAGGTCATGAAGCGGATCCGGTCAATCCCGGAGATCGACGCCACCTGGCGGAGAAGTGCCGGGAAATCGATGTCGTGGCCGGCCTTCAACCCGTAGGAGTTGACATTCTGCCCCAGGAGGGTCACCTCCCTGACACCGGCATCGGCAGCCATCCTGATTTCATCAAGGATTTCGGAGGGGCGGCGGCTGATTTCCCTCCCTCTCACATAGGGGACGATGCAGTAGGAGCAGAAATTGTCGCACCCCTGCATGATCGTGACGAAACGGCTGACACCCCCGGCCATATCCTGGGAGGGGAAAAGATCAAGCCTGCTGTCATCGTCGATAAAACTGGTCTCTGCTACCCGCTTCCCCTCTTCAGCCGCCTTCACCATCTGGGGCAGAAGGTGCAGATTATGGGTACCGAAGACAAAACTCAGGTGGGGCACCTTCTCAAGCAACGTCTCCCCCTCCTGCTGGGCAACGCAACCACCGACACCGATAAGCAGCCGCGGGTTTCTTTTCAGCTCGCCTTTCATGGTAAAAAGGATGCCGTAAATTCTTTCTTCGGCCTTGGCCCTGACACTGCAGGTATTGAGAATGACCATATCGGCATCATCGATGGTAGCGGTCGGCTCGTAGCCCACACTGCGCAGGGCAGCAGCGATCTTCTCCGAATCGCTCACATTCATCTGGCAGCCGTATGTCTGTATAAGAACTTTTTTCTGTTTCATCGGGCTCCGCTCACGGCATCATGCAAATTCAAGATTTTACGCAATCTTCTTTTAATTAGTCAACCCATTTTGCCGCACCTGCTCGCCCGCGACCCTATTTTTTCGTTGACACCAAAGCTGGCGCGGTGCTATATAAGACTCTTTCAAAACAGAGAATAAACAGCTATTCACATAATCGGAGGTGCAGTTTGGCTCATCATAAGTCGGCTCTCAAGCGTATCAAGCAGAACAAGGTAAAAAATGCACGCAACAGGCACGTGCGCACGACCCTGAGGACTTTCGTGAAGAGAGTTCGCGAGGCGGTTGAAAACAAGGACATAGCTGCTGCCAAAGAGGCACTCGCAGCCGCCATCCCGGTTATCGACAAATCGGCAACCAAGGGTGTGATTCATAAGTCCAATGCTTCCAGGAGCGTTTCCCGACTGACCAAGCTCGTCAACACCCTCGGCTAGTCGAGTCACTACATAAGGCATTAAAAAAGGGCCCCTGTCGGCCCTTTTTTAATGCCCTGAACACAGCCCCCCGCCCTACTGGCAGCCGCAGACGGAAAAGACCAGCATCTCCAGAAGTGTCTGCTGCCTCCCCCCTCTTTTGAGCTCCACATCAACCTCGTGAAGCCGGGTAAAGATCCCGGCGAAATCTTCCGGCTTGAAATTACGCGCCTGTTCGAGCAACCCCTTGAGAAAATACGGGTTGACCTTGGCCTGCCTGCCGATCTCATCAATGGGCACCCGTTTCTGCATCAGGGCTCGTATGATGCAAAGCTGGCGGAAGTGTCGGGCAAGTGCCCCGATCAGCATATAGGGGGCATCGGAATCACGCAGGATGGTCTGCAACTGGCGCATGGCCTTGTCCAGATTCCGTCTTCCCATGGCATCCGCCAGCTCGAACACACTGTCGATCTTGGTGTCGGAAGCCATGGCGCGCACGTCATCGGGTGAAATCGTCGGCCGCTCACCACAGAAGGAGGCCAGCTTTTCCACCTGGGCAACAAGTTCCCGGAGATTGTTGCCCGAATAGTAGACGATCATCTCCGCTGCCGCTGCATCTATCCTCTTGCCACGCTGTTCCGCTTCCCTCCTGATGAAGCCGGCCAGCTGGTCATCCTTCATCTTCTTGAATTCCACCAGTTGGTCGGCTTTTTTCAGTTCCTGGAAGAACTTCCTCCTCTGATCCGCCTTTACCCCCTGGAAAACGACACAGCTCTCCGGAGAGGGGTTGTGCAGATAGGAGAGGAGTTGCTCAAAAGCATCAGCGGACATGTCGTCGGCCCTTTTGACGAGGATCACGCGACGCTGGGCGAACATCGGCAGGGTCATGGCAGACTCGATGATCTGCTCGCCCCTGACCTCCTTGCCGTAAAAGACGGAGTAGTTGAAGTCCTTGAAATCGGGAGCGACGATTGCATCCATAAGACGCTGGACGGCACGCTCCACCAGGAACTCTTCTTCACCGTAGATATAGTAAAGGGGAGCAATCTCCCCTTTACCGACCGCTCTGTCTAGCTCTTCAGGTCTCATTGTCCCTCATGCCCTGGGGGGGCGCTGCGGATCTGCAAACGGCCATACCGCCGCTGCGTTTCCGGTGAGTCGGTGTCCACTCAGAATGCCCGGTTCATCTGGCTGACGAGATGCCGGGCCATCTCTTTGCAGACTGAGGAAATCGCCGTATCGCGGGCATTTCGCTGCAGCGCCATGTCGGTTCCGGCCGGGTACTCCTCCCGCACCGTCTCCGTCCCTTTCCACAGGATTTTGCCGCTTTTCCTGTCACTGACCCGTGCCTGCACGGTAAGGACCATCCGATAGACTCCCGCCCGGTCCAGCTGGGTGAAGGCAGCATTTTCAATGGTCAGCGACTCCACGTCACCGGTAACGAGCAGGTCGGCATCGGTGCTCTCCGCCAGCCTGGCCGACGAGGAAGCGGAGAGTTCGTCGACCAGGAACAGGCGGAGCCTGCCTTCGATGTCCGGCTGGTAGGTCCTGTTGGCAAACATCTCCAGATGCATCGAACGCCCGGCAAACGGACCGGCACCTTTCTGCACGACAGAATAACCGCAACCGGTGAGGGCGAATGCGGCGAATATGACCATCGACAATATTCTCAGCACCGTTTAAACCACCACGTTGAGCAGTTTGCCGGGGACGTAAATGACCTTCCTCGGAGTTTTGCCTTCGAGGTAGGGGGCTACCCGTTCATCGGCTAGGGCAGCTGACTTCACCGTTTCTTCCGCCGCGTCGACGGGCACGGTTATGCGGCCACGCAGCTTGCCGTTAACCTGGACCACGATGAGCAGCTCCTCGTCGGCTGCTGCTTCGGCGTCAAACGATGGCCAGCCGGCCAGTTCGATGCCGCCGGTGTGGCCCAGCCTCTCCCACAGCTCTTCGGAGAAATGGGGGACAAACGGATACAGGAGCAGAAGCGTGCTCTCCAGTGCTTCCTTCACAAGTGAACTGTTTTCGGGAAGGTTCTTTCCGGAGAAGGCATGGATGCCGTTCACCAGCTCCATGATGGCCGCAATGGCCGTATTGAAATGAAAACGCTCGTCCAGGTCGGCAGTAACCTTGCGGATGGTTTTGTGAACCAGCCGGCGCAATGACCGTGCATCATCGGAGAGAGCAGCCGGATCAACGGCGAGCGTCGAGCCGATGAAGGGGAGACACTCGGTGACCAGCTTCCAGAGCCTGTTGAGAAAACGGAAGCTGCCGTCGACCCCCTGGTCGTTCCAGTCCAGATCCTTTTCCGGGGGAGCCGCGAAGAGAGAGAAGAGCCGGGCAGTGTCGGCACCGTACTTCTCGATCAGCGCGTTGGGATCGACAACATTACCCTTTGACTTGCTCATCTTGGCGCCATCCTTGATGACCATCCCTTGGGTAAGAAGGTTGGTAAACGGCTCATCCACGGTGATGTAGCCGAGATCCCTCAGCACCTTGGTGAAGAAACGCGCATAGAGGAGGTGGAGGACGGCGTGCTCGATGCCGCCGATATACTGGTCCACGGACATCCAGTACCGCACCCTGTCACTGTCCAGGGGGCCGCCGGTGAAATCGGGGCAGCAGTACCTCAGAAAATACCAGGATGACTCGACAAAGGTGTCCATGGTATCGGTTTCCCGGCGGGCCGGCTTGCCGCAGCGCGGGCAGTCGACATTGACAAAAGAGTCGATTCTGGCCAGGGGACTTCCCCCTTCGCCGGTAAAGGCGACATCAAGGGGGAGTTCGACCGGCAGATCCTTTTCAGGGACCGGAACGGTACCGCAGCAGTCGCAGTAGATGATGGGAATCGGATTACCCCAGTACCTCTGGCGGGAGATGCCCCAGTCCCGCAGACGGAAGTTTACCGTCTTCGTCCCTTTCCCCTCGGCCTCCAGCCATGAGGCAATCCGCTCTTTCGCATCAGTGCTCACCATGCCGTCAAACCGGTCCGAATTGACCATGGTGCCAGCCTCGGTAAAGGCGGCGGTCATGGTTTCCGGATCCAGCGCTTCACCCTCGGGCTGGATGACCATCTTGAGCGGCAGGCCGTATTTTTTGGCGAATTCGAAATCACGCTGGTCATGGGTGGGAACGGCCATCACCGCGCCGGTACCGTAGTCGGGAAGGACGAAGTTGGCCAGATACACCGGCATCCGCACGCCGGTGGCGGGGTTGATACAGTACGAGCCGGTAAAGACCCCCTCCTTCTCCATGTCATCGGCCGTCCGCTTGATCTTGTCGGTCTGCTTCACCTTCTCGACAAATGCTGCCACATCGGCGTGGCGGTCGGGTGTGGTCAGGGAGAGCGCCAGGGGATGTTCAGGAGCCAGAGACATGAACGTTGCGCCGAAAAGGGTGTCCTGCCGGGTCGTAAAGACCTTGATAAACCCGTCACCTTCCAGGGGGAAGTCTATTTCACAGCCGTAGCTCTTGCCGATCCAGTTTCTCTGCATGACGAGGACCCGCTCCGGCCACCCGGGCAGTTTGTCGGTAAACTCCAGCAACTCCTCGGCATATGCGGTTATTCTGAAAAACCACTGCTCGAGCTCTTTCTGAACGACAACGCTGTCGCAGCGCCAGCACGAGCCATCCTCGACCTGCTCGTTGGCAAGGACCGTTTCGCAGGACGGGCACCAGTTGACGAATGAGCTCCGCTTGTAGGCAAGTCCTTTCTCGAACATCTCCAGGAAGATCCTCTGCTCCCAGCGGTAATACTCCACATCACAGGTTGCCAGCTCGCGGTCCCAGTCATAGGAGAGCCCCATGCGTTTCAACTGGCCACGCATGTACTCGATGTTCTCCTTGGTCCACTTGGCAGGATGGGTCTTGTTCTGGATGGCGGCATTTTCCGCCGGCATCCCGAACGCATCCCACCCCATGGGGTGAAGGACGTTGAACCCCCTCATCCGCTTGAAGCGGCCGACGACGTCGCCGATCGAGTAGTTACGGACATGTCCCATGTGGATACGTCCGGACGGATAGGGAAACATCTCGAGGAGGTAATATTTCTCACGACCGGCATCTTCGCTGACCTTGAAACTCTTCTCCAACGCCCATTTGTTCTGCCACTTCCCTTCTACTGCAGCGGGCGAATACTTTTCTTCCACTTCTCGACCTCCGTCATTGGATAAGACCAATTTATTCATACTGCTCGGGTTTATGACATCTCTCGCAATTTTGTGCATCTCTCGTCGAAAAGGCCATCTGGAATCCGTGACAGGCGCCACACGACTTGCCGAGATTCATATCCCTCATGGTGACTGGCTTTCTGTTCACGCTTGCCGGTACGATCTTGTAGTGACAGTCACTGCAACGGTACCCGCGACCCAGATGGACCTTGTGACTGAACGTCACCGGCTGGACATCCTTCTTGTTCGGGAAGTCATACCGGATCGCCTTCAGCAGGGGATGACACTTCTGGCAGTTATCCTTGACGGTAAAAGCATCCTTGCCGTTATGGCAGACCCCACAGGATGCCCCCCCTTCCATTTCGGTCATGGAATACCGCCGGTTCCCCTCCGCCGGAATGAATGTCTTGTCATGGCAGTCGGTACAACGGTACATGTCAAGGTGGAACTTGTGGCTGAACAGTGCCCCCGAATCCCTGAAGACGATATCCTTTACCGGGTGACACTTGTCGCAGGAACCTTTTACGGAGAATGCCGTCTTACCGTCGTGGCATGCTCCGCAGGAGTTTCCGTTCTCCATCTGTGCCATATTGAAACGCTTCGCGCTCTTTCCTGTCGGGAAGATCCCGTAATGACATTCAACGCACTTGTACAGGCCTGTGTGGAACTTGTGGCTGAAGGTCACCGGACCGGTCTCACGAACGGCGAACTTGATCTCCTTGGTCGATATGTGGCAGCGACCGCAATCACCCTTCACAGAAAATGCGAAAATGCTGTCATGACAGGCGCCGCAGGAGCGGTCCTGTTCCATTTCCGCCATGGTGTAGCGCTTGTTCTCGGTGTTGGGGGTAAAAAAGGCATTGTGGCAGTCGCTGCAGCTGTACATCTCGAGGTGGCGCGTATGGGGGAACTTGGCCTCCGCCTTGAAGAAGATATCCCTCACGGGATGGCATTTGCTGCACTCCTTGGCAACGGAAAACGCCGTCTTCCCGTCATGGCAGGCGCCGCACGACGCCCCTTTCTCCATCTGGGCCATCGTATAGGTCTTGCGCTGCGCCCCGGTTGTGAAAATCTTGTTGTGGCAGTCATCACACTTGTACATCCCTAGGTGGAACGTGTGGCTGAACTCGACCTTGCCCGCGTTGGCCAAGGTAAAGGTTATCTCCTTGGTTTTATTGTGGCACCTGTCGCAGCTCCCGGTGACACTGAAGGCAATCTTGGAGTCGTGACATGCTCCGCAGGAGCGGTCCTGCTCCATCTCCCCCATGGTATACCGGCGACTCTTTACCCCCCCGACAAAAATGCCACTGTGACAGTCGACACAGACGTACATCTTTTTAGCCACGTCGGTATGTATTTTATGGCTGAAGAGTGCCCCTCCCCCCCCCTTGAAACTGACATCGGGAGTGGCGGTATGGCACTTGTTGCAATCCCCCTGTACCGAGAAGGCATCCTTGCCGTTGTGACAGCCGCCGCAGGAAAGCCCCATCTCCATGTCCATCATCAGATACCGCTTGCTGTTGGGACCGGCGATGAAAAGCTTGCTGTGGCAGTTGCCGCACTGATACCCCATCCCCAGGTGGATGTTATGGCTGAAAAGAGCATCGGCATCGAAACTGATGTCCTTGACGGCATGACACTTGGTGCAACTGCCGGTGACGCTGAAGGCGGTCTTGCCGTCATGGCATCCGCCACAGGAGATGCCCCCCTCCATCTGCTTCATCGTGACATGCGGATTGGTGCCGTCTGCCTTGAAAAGCCTGGTATGGCAATCGGTACAGGTGAACGAGGAAAGGTGGAATTTGTGACTGAAAAGTACTGATCCGAAATTCGGGATCTTGATCCCGATCTCCTTCGTGTTGTGGCAGGTAGCACACTCCGACAAACCAAACGCACGGACCTTGTTGTGGCATATGCCACAGGACTTGCCGGTCTCCATCTCAGCCATGGTAACAGTAGGGTTCTTGGCCCCGATGGCAAAGATGGAGTTGTGACAAATGGTGCAGTTATTCCCAAGTTTCTTCAGGTGAGGATCGTGGGGAAACGGGACGTTCCCCACAGTGGCTGTCTTGATCGTGGCATTCTTGAAATCTTTTGCAAACAGTAAAACAGGCAGGCACACCAGCAGAAGCGCCTGCAACCAGAAGCGTCTCACTCAATTCTCCTTGGGCCGGAACCTTTCATGCAAAATGCAGCAACTGCTTTGCAACCTCGAGAATCCTGTTGGGCTGGATCGGCTTGGTGATGTAGTCATTGGCGCCGAGAGCCAGGGCTCTCTGCCGGTCCTCCTGGGCGCCTTCGGTTGTGATTACCACAATGGGGACCCCCTTGTGGTTAGCATCATCACGCACGAGACTGATCAGTTTCAGTCCATCCATGACCGGCATGTTTATGTCGGTGAATATCATGTCGAACTTCTCGGCAGATATCTTTTTCAGGCCGTCAACCCCGTCACCTGCCTCAACAATCCGCACCCCCCTGATACGCTTGAGTGCAAAGGAGATAAGCTGTCTCATGGTCGGGGAATCTTCAACTATCAATATGTTGTAATCTGCCATAACTCTCCTCCGAGCTATATCAATAAATGACTATTTGGTCAAAAGATCAAGAAACCCTTGAATGGTCGACAGTCTTCTCTCCGAATCGGAGTAGAGCCTGGCGCCGAAAATGGCTGTTGCGGCATGACCGGCAAGCAGCGTAAAAAGCTCGTAATCGACCTGGGCAAATTGGTCCTTCTGCAGCAACAGCTTGTAAATCGCAAGAACACCGATTACATGGTCCTTTATCTTGAGCGGGACACAGACCATCGGACTGAGGATATCCCGCTTGTATCCTTCAACATCATCACAGAAATAGCTCTCGCCGCTCTGCAACGTCTGGCCGATCAGACCGCTACCGAGCTTGACAGGGGGTATCTCGTCCCTGTCCAGACCTTCACACGCCACTGCTTGCAGATCACCGGTTTTTTCATCCAACAGCATCAGGGCGAACTCTTCGGCGCCGATGAGGTTGATGACGATTTCCATGATTATCTGCAGGACCTCCTTGAAGTCAAGGGTCGAATGGAGCTGGTAGCTGGCGATGTACAGGTTGGCAAGATTGTTGTTCTCCGCTTCGATCTCCACGTACCGGTTGGCGAAATCCTGGTTTTCGTCCTCGATCTGCCTGATGCGGTCGAGGATGTCCTGCTTCTCCTGCTCCAGCACCTTGATACGCGACATGAGGGCCTGGCTCTGACTGTCCGTCCCCCCTCCGGCAGTCATGCTGTTAAGGGAGTTTTCCAGTTCCAGAACCCGATAGCGCAACCGTTCGTTCTCCCGCAGCAGGTCCTGGGTAAATTCGGCCCCCTTCTTAAATGCCTGGAGAAACTCTTCCGCCTTTCCCCGGTATCCCGACTCTTCCTCAATGGACATTAAATTCCCCTCCTTTAAACTTTCCCGGCCACAAAACCGCAACACTCCATGATCGCTCCCGCCATCAGATCAAGGGGTATGATTTTGTCAACGACTCCAGTAGAAATCGCTTCCCTGGGCATGCCGAAGACGACTGCCGACTCTTCAGCTTCGGCAAGGACCCCTCCACCGGCATTCTTGATACTCACGACCCCCTGACTGCCATCATTCCCCATGCCGGTAAGGACGACTGCCAGCGCCCGATTGCCATAGGTCTTGGCCACCGATGAGAACATCGCGTTCACCGAGGGGATATATTTATCCTCCTTGGACGGGATCTTGAGCTGCACGATTATCTGGTCCCTCAGCTGTGCGGACACCATATTCATCCCGCCGGGGGCAATAAGAACGGTATTCGGTTTCACGACTTCGCCATCAATGGCTTCATGGATATCGAACGGGAACATCCGGTTCAGTCGTTCGGCAAATGCCCTGGTGAACCCTGCCGGCATGTGCTGGGAGATGAGTACCGTAAAGGGCAACGTGCCGGGAAACTGCGAGAGGATCTTCTGCAGTGCCGGTGGCCCCCCGGTGGATGAGCCGATGGTGACCAGCTCGAACTTCTGCCTCCCCCCCCTCGGCAGCCTGGCCAGCTTGCGCACAGGAAGATTCTCCTCCTGCACGACCATCTTGGTCCGTATTTTCAGCCCCTGCAGATTGAGATTGAAGACGTTGGACACTTTCTGCTGCAGTTCATCGCGGATTTCCAGCAACTGCTCGGAAATCACTCTCCCCGGCTTGGCAACAAAGTCGACCGCGCCCAGTTCCATCGCCTTGAAAACCCGTTCATCCTCGTTCTGGGCGCTGACGACGATCACCGGCGTCGGACAGGCATTCATGATGATGCGCAGGAGGGTAAATCCGTCCATGCCGGGCATCTCAAGATCAAGGGTTATCAGGTCGGGACGAAGATCGATGACCTTGCGCAGACCCTCTTCACCGTTGGCGGCGTACCCTACCACCTCGACGCCTGAAAGCTCCTCGAGCAGCTTGATGATCGTCCGCCTGCTATAGGCGGAATCGTCTATAACCAGAACCCGGACGGTTTTCACACGTACCCCGCATCACCTGTAAAAGGCTTTTCGTATACCATGTCGTTTTTCAGATGTCTCAGCTTGAAAGCCGTCGTTATGTTCATCAACGATTCGGAATGTCCCAGGAGAAGAAATCCCCCCGGGTTCAAACTGCCGTAAAACTGCTCGACGACCCGCTTCTTCGCCGGCAGGTCGAAATAGATGATCACGTTGCGGCAGAAGACGATATCCATTTTGCCCAGGACAAGGAATCTGCTCTGGTCATACAGATTCAGTCGACTGAATGTTACCAGTTCCCGTACCCTGTCGGCAATCCTGAAACCGCCTTCCTGCTCATTAAAGTAACGTTGTTTATAACTGTCATCAGTAACCCGAAATGAGGAACTGCCATACACTCCCTTGCGAGCCTGGTGCAAAACCCGCTGGCTGATGTCGGTCCCGACGATCTCTATCCTCCAGCCCAAGAGTTCAGGCCGGTCCAGAAGAAGCATGGCGATGGTGTAAGGTTCCTCGCCGGTGGAACATCCCGCACTCCATATTCTGAGGGTCCGGTCCTTTTTGGCGCTCTTGGCAGCAGTCAGTTCAGGAATGATCTCTTCGGAGAAAGCACGAAGCTGGAATGCCTCGCGAAAGAAATAGGTCTCGTTCGTTGTCAGGACATCCATGATGTCGGAAAGTTCCTGATCCTTGTTGTGGTCATACCTCAGGTAATAATAATAGTCATGAAACGTGGCCAACTGGAGTTGCGTCAAACGGAGAGAGAGCCGACGTTCCAGGAGAAAACGATTATCGTCGGCAAAATAGAGACCGCTGTAGTTATAGATAAGATCCCGGATAAGCAGGAACTCATCGTCAGTCATTTTTATGTCAGTATCACCAAAAAAGAGCATCAGACCCTTTCCGCCATACTGTCGATCAGCCCCCTGGCGACTCTTACCACTTCATAATCGTCATCCTGTTCCGCCTTGAGCAGGTACGGAAGCGCCTTCTCCGGTGAAATCTGAAACGCAGCCTGCAGGGCAGAGATGAGGAGCATCCCCGTAGAGTTTTCCAGAAGAGGAGTAATTTTTTCCAAAGCTGATTGTTCCCGCCTGCGGCCAAGGCTCTTGAGAGCGGCGACCTGCACACGGGGAGAGGAATCGTTCAGAGCCATCAGCAACGCCCCGGACTCATCGGCAAATCCCGGCCATCCCAGGACAGTTGCCGCTGCCACCCTCACATCCGGGTCTTCGTCCGTCAATGCCATTATCAGTCTGCCGGAGCTCTCCTGAGAATGCAGTTCACCGAGAGAGGAAACCGCCTCCCGGCGGACCCGGGGGTCTTCATCCTTGCTCATGAGACCCAAATGACCTGCGTCGCCAAGTGCCGCGAACAGCCTGACAGACTGCAGGCGACCGTCAGGGTCAGGGGAATCTGCCAACTTTACTGCCGCGCCCGCCACCGACTCGCCTTCGACTGCCGCCAGGCGAACGAGAGCGCCGGTTGCCCTGCGCCTCACGTCGGCAGAGGAATCATCCAGAAGTGCAATGACGGAGGGAATCAGCCCGGTCATCAGTGCCTTGCCCGCTGCCTCGGCTGAGAGTGCCCGCACCAGGGGAACGGGGTCATGAAGCCCTGAAGCAGCGATCCTGACACATTCGGGGGAGCATAATTCTCCGCACAGGTGGGCAATGATACAGCGCTCCTCGTCCTCCCCAGTCTCAAAACGGCTGCGGAGCACCTCTCCCGCAGAGGAGCCCATGTCGTGCAAAGCCTGCAGGACGACAGGTTGCAGGCTTTCGTCACGATATTCCTTCACAAAGAGATCAAAAGCGCGGGCATCCCCGATTGCCCCCAGGATGGAAATCACCGCGGACTTGATCTTCCTGTCGTTACTTTCACCCGTGAGCAGAAGGTATTCGACAGTGTCGGTGCCGGAAAGTTCCCGCAGGCAGGGGTCAATCGCCCCCTCGACCTCTTCCCTGCTTGAACGGCCCCTGATCGAATCCAGAGCAACGAGGGCAGCTTCCCGGACATTCCTGGCCCGGTCATGCAGTCCATCAGTCAGATGGAGCACGGCGTCGGGATTGCCGACAACTCCGATGCACTCAAAAAGGGCTTTCTTCAGCAGGGGATTTTCTGCCAGGGGGACAATCATCCCGAGGGGTACCGGTCGTCCTATCCTGACCAGCGCCTGCAGTATTGCGTACCGGAACAGGAAATCGTCCCTTCCCAGGGCATTCAGGAGATGGGGCAGAGCGAGTTCGTCCCCGATGAGCCCGAGACTCTCCGCAGCAGCGGCCGCCACGTTGGGGTCCTGGTCAGCGAGCACTGCCGAAAGTTCCGGAATGGCGGCAACATCACCTACCCCCCCCAGAATATCGACGATGAACTTGCGGACCCCTGGATCTTCATGTCCGAGGGCTTCGACCAGTTGGGGGAGGACGCGGGATCCGAACGTCTGCAGCACCTCAACGACGGAATTCCGCAAGCCGGCATTATCCTGCGTAGACAAGAGTGAAATCAGGTCACGGGCCAGGTTTTCGTCGGGAACATAGGAGAGCATCAGGTCAACCGCCTCTTTCCTGACCCTCCAGCTCTCGTCCCCAAGGGCGGCAAAGGCAAGGTCCCTCACCTCGGCAAGGGGATGGGCCGCCAGAGAGCGCGCGGCACTACGCCTCTCCTCCTCGTCCGCAGAGCCGAGTTTATTTCGCAGCTGTTCTACCGGTTCCACAGGCACCTCGATTCGTCAGATTCCAAGTTCCCGTTTTTTCTGCTCTACCAACTCGTTCAAAGCCTGTTCAAAATAGTCGATACCCGGCTTGAGACCCTCCGGCAGCTTGCTTTCGTAGAGTGCGCGGCCGTCCTTTAATTCACTGCCGAGATACTGCTCGAGGTTTCCGGTCCGTAATGCCTGATTCAGGTCCTCTTCGCGATACAGGGAGATATCGGAGACGATACTCCTCGCTATCTGCCGTGCCGCCTCGGCAACACTGTCCCCGCCCCCCTCCGGTTCGTGGAGGTGGTGATCGCGCAGCTCTTTTCTGGCGACCTCCTGGGTAGCAGCCTCGGCTGGGGTCAGCCGTGCGGGGGACGTGGCAACGACCTTCTCAACGGGGGACAGGTCGTTCTGCCCCGCGTCGAGGGGTTTTGCCTCAGCAGCCAGGCGATAGATCATTGCTGCCAGGGCGTCGGGTATGTGGTGTTGCTCGATGTAATCATCCGCGCCATACAACGTCTGGGGCGAACGCTTGTACTTCGTCTTGTCATAGATGGCGGCCAGGAGGATGATCTTTATACCCGCTGTCCTCGGGTCATTGCGCAATGCCTCGCAGACCTGGAAACCATACAGTGTGGGGAGAGCCACGTTGAGGAGCACGACGTCCGGCACCAGTTTCAGGGCGATGTCGAGGGCCTCCTTGCCATCATGGGTCGAAATAATGGTAAACGGCTCCGGCTCCAGGACTTTCTGCACCGCATTGCAGAACTCCCTGCTCTCGTGGGCGACGAGGACGGTCATCCGCCCTGATCGGACATCACTGTCAGCCGCGAGGCGAAACACCGCGCTGCACTTGCTGCAACGCAGCCTGACGCCGGCATTGCTGATTTTTTGTTCATTCAGGCGAAACCTGGTCTTGCAGACCGGACAACAGATAAGCATATGATCCTATTCTCCTCGGCGACCTGGCGGTAAGACCTAGGCCAGGTTTTCCAAGGCCCTGACCTCATGGGTAGTAAGCAATTTATCGATATCGAGCAGCATGACGAGAATATCTCCGGCCAGGCACACCCCGAGCAGATAGTAAACTGCCATGCCGTCGGCCACCGTTGGAGGGGGTTTGATATCCTTGACCGGGACGGTTATCACTTCGGTGACATCGTCGACAACTAGCCCCAGGGACTGGCCGGCCACGCGGATAATCAACAGCCGTGTGGACGCGGAAGAGGGTCGAGGCGGCATGTCGAACCTCTTGCGCAGGTCGACGACCGGGATGACCGTCCCCCTGAGATTTATGACCCCCTCGATGAAAGCAGGGGCTTTGGGCAGCACGGTCAGTTTCTGCGGACGGATGATCTCGTTGATCCTCATGATATCAACCGCATAGAGGTCATCCATCAGTTTGAAACAGGCCACCTGTATTTCAGTAATTTCACCGCTCATAGCAAACCCTTTTCCGAGATTGGAGAATTTCCGTCCACTGCCGCCGTGTTACCTGTGTTTCAGCAACCCCTCGATAACCTCGATGATTTTGACCGACTTGAACGGCTTGGTGATGTAGGCGTCAGCCCCCACCTGCATCCCCCGCGCCTGGTCCATGCTGCTCTTTTTGGCAGTCAGCATGACCACGGGGATGTTCCTGGTCTGGGGATCCTCCTTGATCCTGCGGCAGACCTCGAATCCGTCAATGCCCGGCATCATGATATCCAGGAGGACAAGGTCCGGAGGGTTCGCCACGATCTCCCTGAGCGCCGTAGCCCCATCGGTCACCCCCCTGACATGGTACCCCCGGGATGTGAGAAGAATGCTTTCAAGTTTGAGCAGGCTCTCTTCATCCTCTACGATCAGAATCCGGTTATTTGCCATAGCATTAGCTCTCCATTATTACAGTAGAAAGTTACATTTCATACGCGTGCGGATTTCAGTGTATTTCCAGGTTAAGTATACTGTCCAGGTTGAGCAGTATCAGCATCCGCTGTTCAAAACGGCCGAGACCCATGACGAACTCACGGTCGATACCGTCCAGGATGGCCGGCGGCCCCTCGATGTCACCCTGCTTCAGTCTCACGACCTGGATGACTTCATCGACCAGCACGCCGCAATAGCCGACAGAGGTCATGAGCACAAGGATTCTCTCTCTTCCGGTCGGCTCGCCCACCGGAAGAGACAACCTGAGCCGGATATCGATGATGGGGATGATGACGCCACGCAGAGAGATTACCCCGGGCACAAACTTCGGCATCCGGGGGACTTCCGTAACATCCCGCGGCTTGATGATCTCCTTGATATCCATGATGTTCAAGGCATACTCTTCATCGGCGACCTTGAAACAGAGGTACTCTTCCATGTCGCCGGAAACATGGACCAGCTCCTCGTCGACGGGCGAAATCTCCTCACCGGTCGCGGCCACTCGCCCGGCAAGGAGCGTTGCCACGGGATCATAGGCGGGATGGCGCACCGGCGCAGCCGGCACCACTTTCTCTGCAGGAACGGCGTGTTCGACGACGGGCGGAAGGATGTCCTGCGTCAGGTCGATGACAGGCTCCGCCGGCATGGCACCCCATTCATCCCCGGCAGGAGGCTCCTCACTCTCTGACTCCCCGCTTGACCGCAGCACTTCGAACTCCGCCTCATCCAGCGCAAACGAGGAAAAATCCTCGCTGGTCGAGGCGGCAGCGGTCACATCAGGGAGACACTCTTCATCCGGGGATGCATAGGTGTCATGATCGGCAGCCGCACTCTCCGCATCCTGCCCCTCTGACTGGGCGGAAGTCTCCGCGACCTCCTGTTTCCGTGCCTCACCGGCTTTTTTTCGTATCTCTGCTAGGTTCATGTTTTCCGTCCGATCAGAGTAACAGTTCGGTGGCAACGGAATCTATGATTGCCCCGTCAATCATGGCAGCGTCGCGGCCATACCCCTCGAGAATGGCATTGGTAGCAAGATGATTTATCTTTCGGGGCACCCCACCCGACAGTTCATAGATGCGCTGCACCGCGTCGGGAGAAAAGAGTCCGGCAGCCCCTCCGGCCACTTCCAGGCGATAATCCAGGTACTCAAGAATATCATCCATCTCCAGGGGAGACAGATGATAATGCATGGTGATCCGCTGCCTGAGCGGCTCAAAGACAGGGCTGGCCAGCATGGAGCGCAATTCCGGCTGCCCCATGAGAATGACGCTTAACAGGTTCCTGTCATCCAGCTGGTAGTTGGTCAGCAACCTGATCTCGTTGAATACCTCGCCGTCCGGAATCAGTTGGGCCTCGTCAATGATGACGACCGGACATACTCCTTCATTATGATACATAAACAGGGCATCGGCAATCTGGTTGAGCAGACTTTCTTTCTCCTCCGCGGGAGGGGTCGAGAGGAGGGAACGGGCGATACTCCTCAGAAACTCCAATGAACTGAGCCGGGGATTGACGATGAAGCAGAAGCGGCATTCATCCCCCATACTGTCCATGAGCGCCCGTGAAAGCGTGGTCTTGCCGCACCCTATCTCCCCGGTGAGCAGTGCCATCTCCCTCTCTTCGATGACGTACTGCAGACGGGCAAGGGCCTCCCTGTGCCCTTTGCTGAGATAGAGGAATCTCGGATCGGGGGTCTTGCTGAAGGGACGCTCCCTGAGTCTGTAAAAATCCTTGTACATGAGCATCAGGCCTGGCTGCCACCCTTGGTGGCTTCATTGATAATCCCGCCCACATCGAGGACCAGGATGGTCCTCTGGTCGCCGAGGTCTGCCGCCCCGGAGACCCCCCTCACCCCTTCGAATACCGGTCCGAGGGTCTTGATGACGATATCCTGCTGTCCCAGCAGTTCGTCGACGACAATACCGAGGCGCTTGTCGGCAACGCCGACCACGACGACAAAGAGATTCTCCCCTCCGGACTCGCCGTCCAGCTGGAAAAAACGGTTCAAGCGCAACAGCGGCAGGGTGCTGTCCCGCAGCTGGATGACCTCCTTGCGTTCCACGGTCAGGATCTCGGACGGTTCGATCATGATCGATTCGAGGACCGACGTGATCGGCAGGGCGTAGTAGCGCCCCGCTGTCGATATGATCAGTGCCTTGATGATCGCCAGGGTGATGGGAAGGGTGATGGTCATCCTGCTCCCCTGCCCCTGGACACTCTCCACATCAACCATGCCGCTCACCGCGGCGATATTGTTCTTGACCACGTCCATCCCCACGCCGCGGCCGGAAATCTCGCTGACCGTCTCGCTGGTGGAAAAGCCGGGGAGGAAGATCAGCTCAACCGCTTCCCGGTCGGTCAGGTTTTCGGTCGGCGAGATCAACCCCTTCTCCACCGCCTTCCGCTTGACCTTGGCCACGTCGATACCCCGGCCGTCGTCTTCGACCTCGATGACGACATGGTTCCCCTTCTGGTAGGAGGAGAGCCTGATGGTCCCCCGTTCGCTCTTACCACAGCCGACGCGTTCCTCAGGGGATTCGATGCCATGGTCGATCGCATTCCTGATGATATGCATCAGGGGATCGGCAATATCCTCCATGATCAGCTTGTCCAGCTCCGTGTCGGCTCCGAAGACGCGCAGGTCGACTTTTTTCCCCTGCTCCTTGGAGATCTTGCGGACTATCCGGCCCATCTTCTCGTAGAGCTGACCAACAGGGATCATCCGTATCTCCATGACCCCCTTCTGCAGCTCGTTCAGCTTCCGTTCGAGCCCCTTGGCTGCCTTAAGGAGCTCTGCAAGCATGGTGGAATATCCGGCCTTGCGCATCTTTTCCGCGATATCCGAGATGGTCGAATGGGACAGGACGAGCTCTCCGACGATGTTCATCAGATCGTCAAGCTTGCCGATATCGACCCTGACCGTCCGGCTCATGCTCTTGGCGGTAATCCCGGCATCCGGCGCGGCACCCTGCTGCTGGCCGGCATCCTCCGCCTCGACAGCCACGGAGGCTGATTCTTCCAGGGGAACCGGCCGGGGAGCGAGTGGTGCCGGTCTCGCTGCCGGGGACGAGCCACCGCCGGAGCTTACCCTTTTCACCGTTGCATTGGAATCGGACACGAGAGCGGCCATCTCTTCCAGGCTTTTTGCAGAGCCGAAAAGGATTTCAAAGTCGATGGAAGACTCGATGTTGGCACCGACACTCGGGAGGGTACTGATGACCTCGCCGTTCTTTTTCAGCAGATCAGTCAGTTCCGCCAGGTCCTGGTCAAAGGTCGACAGGCTGAAGGAGGCCAGGACGGAAAAAATGGTGCGTGATTTCTTGATGTTTTCCAGCAACCGGTGCTCTTCGTACTCGGTCAGGGCATTGATCATGGATGCGGGGATATCGAGGGAAGAAAGGACGGAATCGTTGTCCGTTCCGCTGTCGCCGGTCAGGCAATCGTTGATCCGTTGCAGCAGCGGCTGGAACGAGGTCTCTTCCGTAGCGCCGTCTCCCAGGTTGCGGATCATCATGCCGAGGGTTTCCAGCGAGTCCATCAGGACGGTCATCACCTTCGGGCCGAATTCGACCTTCCCGAGACGGAGAGAGTCGAGGAGGTTCTCCATGTTGTGGGACAGGTCCTGAATGCCGGTAAAACCGAACATCCCTGCAAGCCCCTTGAGGGAGTGGGCCCCGCGGAAAATGGAGTTGAGGGAATCCGGATTGCATTCTCCGCTCTCGGTACCGTCACTCATCTCACTGAGGTCGGCGCAGAGCTGATCCAGAATCTCCTCGGCCTCCGCGAGAAAATCCTTTACTGCCTTACCTGAAATATCATTAGCTCCCGACATGACGTTCTCCATGGGTAAAGGGGAAGACCGTTTTCCCTGCTACACATCAGATCCGAGGTACTTCCTGATAAGGTCCTGCAATCTCGCCGGATCAATGGGTTTGACGAGATACTCATTGGCACCGAGCGCCAACCCCTTTTCCATATCCTTTTCCCGCCCCTCGGTGGAGATGATGAAAAGCGGCGTGGTCCGGTAGACCTCGCTTTTACGCACATAGCTGATCAACTCCAGACCGTTGATGTCCGGCATGTTGATGTCGGTAATGATCAGATCGACCTTTTCCCGAGGGAGCAGTCGCAACGCCTCAAAACCGCTGGCCGCCTCCACGACTTCGTAATCACCAGAAGCCTCGATGGTGGCGACCAGCAGTGAGCGCATGGTAGCAGAGTCCTCGGTTACAAGAATTCTCCTCATACACCCTCCGGTAGACAGATGGATACAATCTCTGAAATAAAGTCATCACGCATGGCAACAACCGCTCCGTTACTTCCGTCTCGTCATCAGCACCAGTCCCAATAATTCCGTTGTCACGTCAACGGACGGCGACGGTGCACGGCATCACCTCTTGACTGCCATGGCCCCCAACCGTTGTTCAAGCACTGCCTTTTCCATGGCGATGCCTGCCTGGGAAAGAAAGATCTCCAGTGAGTCGGTATCACCGATCGGATTCTGCCCGGGATAATTATCCCCATACAGGATGGCGACGACGTCACCCTGACTGAGGAGCGGGCCGAGAAACACCTCGTGCGGCGGACCGCCGATCTTGGCGAACAGGTAGTCGTTCCACGTGGCATGCCCGGGAACGACTTTTTCCGCCATGTGCCCCTTCAACACCCTGGTGAAGAGGGACTCCTCTCCCCTCGGGATTTTCAGGCTGCGGATCATCACGTCGGCAGACTGCTCCTTCAGCACGATACCGAACTGGCCGATCCCCACGATCTCCTGCTCTTTGACGAGAAAGATCACCGCACGATTGACGAACTCGGAAGCGAAGCGGAGCAGCAGCAGAATCACGCCGCCACCAAGGGTCGGGTCGTTCAGCTCCTCGAGCATCCCCCGCAACAGGGAGATGCCGGTGCTGGGTACAACGGTCGATGACGGTTGCTCGCCGATATCGCCGAGTTCGAGACGCAGTTCATCACCCAGGTTCACTTCCTCGGACTGACTGACCACCCGTGACCCGCTGGCAAGTCTCCGCAGGGCCTCGACGACTTTCAAACTGAACGACTGGGATACCTGGCTGTCGGTCAGCTCGCCACGCCTGGGCTTTATGATGAAATCGGCACCCACCTCGCGGATGCGCCTCTCCGCATCGCTGTTGCGGTAATCCGACGTCACCAGGACCGGCAACTCCTCGAAATTGCCATGAAGCAGTTCCAGCAGTTCCAGCCCGCCGAGGACTCCCGAGCCATCCATGCGGGGCATGATCAGGTCGAGCAGGATGCAGGGTCTCTTGCCGTCACGGTAGTGGGCGTCGATGGTGATCAGCGCCTCCTCGCTGCCGGCAAACGCAAACACCTCGTACCCTGCCGTTGTCAGCAGACCGGCGAGGAAATCCCGTATGACGTCGTCATCTTCCACCAGCACCAGGCCGCGGTACGGGCTCGTCTCCTCCGCAGGCGGAGCAGGAGGCGCCGGTGCCGGCTCGTGGTCGATCAGGTCGAAAGCGACATCAGGCTCTTCTGCCGGCTGGACCGGCACCTCTTCGTCAAGGGCATCGCCCCGATGACGCTTCTCATCGATGATCCGAGACCCCTCCATGGCGAGGAACTGGGGGTTGAGCCCCTGTTCAAGCATGAATTGAAGGGGATCGATTTTCGAGTCATCGATTGTTTCAACGTCTTCTTGAAGTTCAAACTCGAAACTCCCCTCGTCCCATGAGAAAAAGGAGTACACGACCTTTTCGATCTGCTCGCGGACGACGGTTTCGATCTTCTGGACAGGAACATTAAACTTGTGAATCAGGATCGGCCCGAGGCGCTCCTTGTAGGCTGTCGCCTGCTGTTCCTGAAGAGCCCTCTTCAGGCACTCCTCGTCGACGATCCCCCGTTTCAGAAGCTCCTCGCCGAGGAAGTACCGGATGGTACTCGAAGTGGCACGGATAACCTGGCCGAAGCGGAAGACGATAATCCCCTGTCGCCCCTTGCTCTGCAGCGTCAGGATCCCCGACTTCCGACTGAGACTGACGATTTGCAGTATCTCGCCAAGCCCCAGGTCTGCCAGATTACCGACAAGACTCAACGCGCCCCCTCTTAGAATTCACACATGGTAAATTGATAAATCATACCCGAGAGTTCCCATCAGGTAAAGAATTATAACGGATTAACCGGTCCGGTTGCCCCGGAATGCACCAGGTGTCCGCTCCACCACTCTCCTCACTTTTTCATCCGCTCCCGCCCGCGGAACATCAGGCGGAGGGGGGTCCCGCTGAAACCGAACGCTTCCCTGAACTTGTTTGTCAGGTATCGTTCGTAGGAAAAATGCACCCCTTCCGGCTGGTTGGTGAAAATGACGAAGGAGGGGGGTTTCACGGCGACCTGGGTTGCATAGTAGAACTTGACCCTCCGGCCCGTGGCGAGAGGGGCATGGTGTGATTCGATCGCCTCCTTGAACACCCGGTTGAGGTCCGCGGTCGACACCCTCTTGGTATACTCCGCCATCAGCTTCTCCACCTCGGTCATGATCGTGCCGGTGCGCTGGCCGCTCTTGGCGGAGACGAAGACGATCGGAGCAAAGGCGAGGTACTTGAACTCCGTGCGGATCTTGTCGACGAACTTGCCGATGGTGGCATTGTCCTTGGCAACCGCATCCCACTTGTTGACCACGAACAGGCACGAACGCCCGGCTTCATAAGCGTAACCGGCAATCTTCGTATCCTGCTCGGTCACCCCCTCCTCGGCATTGATGACGATCAGCACCACGTCGGCCCGCTCGATGCTGCGGAGAGCATCGACCACGCTGTAGGTCTCGATCTTCAGGGACACCTTCCCCTTGCGCCTGATGCCTGCGGTATCGATGAGCAGGTAGCGCTTCCTGTTGCAGGTAAACAGGGTGTCGATGGAGTCCCGGGTAGTGCCGGCGACCGGATTTGCCACGGAGCGTTCGAACCCGAGCAACCTGTTGACCAGGGAAGACTTCCCCACGTTCGGTCTCCCCACCACGGCGATCCTGGTCAACTCCTCGTCCTCGTCAACGGCTGCGTTTGCGGGAAATGCGGCCGTCACCTCCTCCATAAGGTCACCGACCCCCCTGTTATGGGCAGCGGATATGGTATGGAACTTATCGATCCCCAGAGCGTAGAACTCGGACGACAGCGCTTCGACCTTATCGCCGTCGACCTTGTTGACCACGTAGAACACGGGTTTCTTCATCTTGCGGAGCATGGCGGCCACTTCCCGGTCGGCCACGGTCAGGCCTGCACGGCCGTCCATGAGGAAGATGACGACGTCCGCCTCCTCCATGGCCAGCTGGGACTGGGTCCGCATCTGCTGGAGGAGAAGCTCCTGGCTCACCGGTTCGAAACCGCCCGTATCTATGAGGGTGAACGGCACATCGTAACGGTCCACATTGGCGTAATTACGGTCACGGGTCACCCCGGGCATATCGTCCACGATGGCCTTCCGCTCGCCGATGAGACGGTTGAACAGGGTCGATTTCCCCACGTTGGGACGGCCTACAATTGCCACTATCGGTCGCATCAGTATCCGAACTCCTTCAGTTTCTGCGGGTTGTCACTCCAGTCCCGCGACACCTTGACAAACAGCTCGAGGAAGACCCGTTCCGCAAGAAACCGCTCGATTTCGTGCCGTGCGGCCGTGCCGATCCGCTTCAGCATGTCCCCCCGCTTGCCGATGACGATCCCCTTCTGGGAATCGCGCTCGACGATGATCGAGGCACTGATGGCGATGACGCCGCTTTCCGGGCGTTCCTTGAAGCTCTCCACCTGAACGGCGACGGAGTACGGGATTTCGTCCCGGGTAAGGCGGAAAACCTTTTCCCTGATCATCTCGGCAACGACGAAACGCTCGGGGAGGTCGGTCAGGATATCGTCGGGGAAATAGGCGGGCCCCACCGGCAACCGCCGGCAGACCAGCTCCACCAGGCGCTCGACCCCGTCCCCCGTGCTGGCGGCAAGAGGGACGATGTCGCAGAACTCGCGCATCCTGCTGTACTCCTCCATCAGCCGGAAGAGCGACTCCTTTGCCACCAGGTCGACCTTGTTGATCACCAGGAGCACCGGCACGGTCACACCGGCAAGGATTTCCGCCATCATCTCCGCTTCCGCCGCCGGTTTGGAGGTAGCCTCCACCAGGAACAGGACCACGTCCACCCCCTGGATCGCCTCCAGTGCCGTCTCCACCAGCGAGCGGTTCAGGCGCGAACTGGCCCGGTGTACCCCGGGGGTATCGATGAAGACGATCTGCCCGCCCGGGACGTTGTGTATCCCCTGGATACGGTTGCGTGTGGTCTGGGGCTTGTCCGAGGTTATGACGATCTTCTCCCCCAGAATGGCATTGAGCAGGGTCGACTTCCCCACGTTCGGCCTGCCGACTATGGCCGCGAATCCTGAATGAAACTGCTGTTCTGTCAAGCGTTCTCCCTTATTGCGTTCATTGAACTGTTGTAGCGCAAATCCCTGACGAGATTGACGTTGATAGTTGCGGATACCCCCCTGATGACGAGGTCGTCCCGCCCCAGGGAAGCGTCCCCAAGAATCCGGCGCACACGGAACGGATGGACCGCTTCCATCCGCCTGATGTTGCACCGCTTCTGCCCCGCGAGGTCGGAAACCCTGGCAGGTGATACGGATACCTCCAGCTCGTCCCCCTCCGGAAACGGTGCACAGACGAGGGCAAGGAGGTCGTACCAGCGTTCACTTTCCGCCAGCTGGCGGAACGCCGGGTGATACGGACCGGCCAGCACCGCCCCCGAAGCTGCCAGGTCGTCACCGGGGTGAAGCCCCACGCGGATGACCGGCACTCCTGCCACTGCCGCCTCCTGCAGCATCACCTTGCAGATGCGGACGGCATCGTCCATGGAGAGCGGCCGGTACCCTCCGGTCCGGTAAAGCCGGGCCAGCTCCGTCCCCTCCAGCACCACGGCCGGATAGATACGCAGCAGGTCCGGGCGCAAAGGGAGCAGGCGGCGCAGAGACGCTACGGCACCCGCGGCGCTGTCTCCCGGCAGGCCGGGCATCAACTGCGCCCCCACCCGTATCCCGGCGCCCCTGAGCAGGGCGAAAGCCTTTTCGCTGTGGGCCGCACAATGGCCTCTCCCGGCTCGCGCCAGGACGGCATCATCCATGGACTGGATCCCCAGCTCCACCAGACCCACACCGAAATCCCGCAGGGAGCTGACAACTCCCTCATCCAGGGCATCGGGGCGGGTGGAGACCCTGATGGAGCAGACGTCTCCCCTGCGCAGCAGGGGTTGCAGCGGGGCAAGCAGCCCTTCCCGGACCTCGCGAGGAAGGGCCGTGAAGGTGCCGCCATAAAACGCGACCTCGACAGGCTCCCCGTTGGCCGAACGGCGCCACTGGCCGACGGTATCCAGGAGTTCCCGCGCAGACGGCGGAGTGCCGGCGCTGCCGGTGATGGCACGCTGGTCGCAGAAAACGCACCGGTGGGGACACCCCTGGTGGGAGATGAAGAACGGCACGATGACCCGCTTCTTCACCCGAGCTTCTCCAGCGCTGCCCGGGCGGCAGCCTGCTGGGCCGCCTTCTTGGACGTACCGCTCCCCTCCCCTGCCAGGGTATCCTTGACGTACACCGCAACCCGGTAGCTCCGGTCATGGTCGGGACCGGCCGCGTCCAGCAGTTCATAGCGCGGCATGACGGCGTGCCGTGACTGGGTAAGCTCCTGCAGGGCCGTTTTGTAGTCCCTGGTAAGGGTGGCAGGAGTGTCGCCGGCCAGGAGATGGCCGAACTGGCGCTTCACCAGTCGCTGCACCTGCTGCATGCCGCCATCCAGGTAGACGGCTGCTATGAGCGCCTCGTAGGCATCGGCCAGGAGCGATTTCTTTTCCCTTCCGCCGCTCTTCTCCTCCCCCCTGCCGAGGATAAGATAGGACCCCAGGTCAAGTTCCCGGGCCAGGCGGGCGAGGTTCCCCTCGTCGACCAGGGCGGAGCGATGACGGCTCAGCTCCCCCTCGTTCCAGTCGGGATAGTGAAGAAACAGCTCGCGACCGACGAGAAAGCCGAGTATGGAGTCGCCCAGGAACTCGAGGCGCTGATTGTCGGGGAGCCTGCAGCTCACCTCGTTGGCCCGGGAGCGGTGCGTCAACGCCTCCTGCAGCAGGCGAGGGTCGCTGAAGCGATAGCCGACGGCATCTTCAAGCCCGGAATATGGGGTTTCCTGATTAATTAGCACGGTTTTTCACTATACCCAACCCCCCGGGGATAATCAATAGCAATAAGAGTCATTTCAAGCGTTTTGGCTTGATTAATTCCGCCCCCTCTCATATAATTTTTCATTTAAACTGGGGTAAGCGTAATGGCATATTTCATCACATTCGAAGGTGTCGAGGGGTGCGGCAAAACGACCCAGATCAGGCGCCTTGCCGCGGCTCTGGCCGGGGCCGGAAAGCAGGTCACCCAGACGCGTGAACCGGGGGGGTGTCCCATTGCCGACAAGATCCGCGCCATCCTCCTCGATGCGGACAACAGCGCCATGACCCCTTCCGCGGAGCTGCTCCTGTATGCCGCCGCCCGTGCCCAGCATATCAGCGAGGTGATCGCCCCGGCCCTGAAGCGCGGCGACATCGTCCTCTGCGACCGGTTCACCGATGCCACCCTCTCCTACCAGGGGTACGGACGGGGACTGGACCGGGAAACCATTCTCCGGTTGAACGACATGGCCACTGCCGGGTGCCGTCCCGACCTGACCGTGCTCATCGACTGTCCCGTGGAGACCGGCCTGCAACGCGCCATGGCGCGCATCAACGCGAAAAGCCGTGCCAACAGCAACAGCACGCGGGAAGAGCGTTTCGAGATGGAGTCGCGCCAGTTCCACCAGCGGGTGCGCGACGGCTACCTCACCCTGGCGGCCGAAGAGCCCCACCGCTTTGTCGTCGTGGACGGGACCGGCAGCATCGGGGAGATCGCCGCCGCCATTGCCTCGGCGGTAACCTCCCGACTGGCCGGGGGGGCCTGATGTCCTTCCGGCAGATAGTCGGTCATGCCAAGAGCATTGCCATCCTCCGGCGGATCGCCGCGTCGGGACGGATCGCCCACGCCTATCTCTTCATCGGGCCGGAGGGGACCGGCCGGAAGATGAGCGCGACGGCATTCATCGCGGCCCTCTTCTGCGGCACGGACGATCCCTGCGGCAGCTGCCCCTCGTGCCGCAAGATCGCCGCGGGCAATCACCCCGACCTGCACATCGTCCAGCCCGACGGGCAGTTCATCAAGATCGACCAGGTCAGGGAACTGCAACGGGAACTGGCTTTTCGCCCCTACGAGGCACCGCGCAAGACATGCATAATCGATGGCGCCGACCGCTTCAACCAGTCGTCGGGCAATGCCCTGCTGAAAACGCTGGAAGAGCCGCCCGGCAATGCGCTGATGATCCTCCTGGCGACGACCGCCGACAACGTGCTGCCGACAATCCGTTCCCGTTGCCAACAGCTCCTCTTCAGCGGCATCCCCACGGAAGAGATCGAGACGTACCTCAGGGGGCAGGGAACCGACGCCGAAACCGCCCAGGTAGCCGCCTCCCTGGCGGACGGGAGCATTTCGCGGGCACTGGCCCTCTGCAGCGAAGAGATCATGGCAAGCCGCGGCGACATCATACACGCCGCCTGCAACCTGGACCGGCAGGAGATGCTCCCCCTGTTCACCCTGGGCGAGATGTTCGACAAGGAGCGGGAAAAGGCGACCCAGGCAATCGAGCTACTCACCAGCTTCTGGCGGGACATGCTCCTCCTCCGGAGCGGTTCCGGCCGGGTGGTCAACAGGGACATGCTCCCCCTGCTGCAGCGGGAAGCGGCGAAGCGGAGCGAATCGACCATTATCGGCAACATAGAACAACTCGGCCGTACCCGCAGTGCCATACTGCGTAATGCCAACGTCCGCCTGGCACTGGACGCCCTGAGCATGAAACTGGCGGTCTGAGCGTAAATACACGCGGCAACACCATACTGGAGGAACATTGATCACCATTGTCAAAGTGCAGTTTCACACTGCTGAAAAACTTTACGACTTCAACGCGGGCGGGCTCGACCTCTCCCCCGGCGACCGGGTCATCGTCGAGACCGACCGGGGCCGGAGCATGGCAATCGTGGCCACGAAACCGGCGCAGATTCCCGACGAGCTTGCCCCCGAATCGATGAAATCGATCCTGCGCAAGGCAAACCAGGCCGACCTGGAAGCAGCGGAACGCAATACCGCCCGGGAAAAGGAGACCTTCGCATTCTGCCAGGCCAAGATCGCCGAGCGGAACCTGGAGATGAAACTGGTCAAGGTGGAGTACGTCTACGACGGCAGCAAGGCGATCTTCTACTTCACCGCCGACGGCCGCATCGATTTCCGCGACCTGGTGAAGGACCTTGCCCACCAGTTCCACACCCGCATCGAGATGCGCCAGATCGGGGTCAGGGACGAAGCCAAGCTGGTGGGGGGCATCGGCATCTGCGGCCGGGAACTCTGCTGCTCCTCGTTCCTTCGTGACTTCGCGCCGGTATCGGTGAAAATGGCCAAGGAGCAGAACCTCGCCCTCAACCCGACCAAGATCTCCGGGCAGTGCGGCCGGCTCCTCTGCTGCCTCGGCTACGAATTCGATACCTACTGCGAACTGCGCAAGGGGCTGCCCAAATGCGGCAAGCATGTCAAGTGCGGCAAGGCCGAAGGGGAGGTCATCAAGGTCAGCACCCTGGGGCGGAATTTCACCGTTCGCACACCCGACTCCCGGGAGGTCCTGCTCACCCCTGACGACCTGAAGGACGAAGGGGTGTCGGAGAGCTCCCCGGCAGCACAGACCGGGGAACAGGGCGCGCCTGCTGCCGAACCCCAGCAGAAGCAGTACCAGAAACAGGGGCAGCCGCGACAGCAGCGCCAGCCCAAGCAGAGGCCGCCGAAGCAGGGTCAGCACGGACAGCAATCCCAACCGCAGCAGCAGGTTTCCCCGCAGCCGCCGAAACCCAGGCCGGAGGAGCAGCAGAAGGACGAGAAAGAGAAGCAGGGGGGCGGTGGCCGTCGTCGTAACCGCCACCGGAACCGGCAGGGGGGGAAGGGAAAACCGGATAAAGCAAAGGAGACACCATGAGCAAAACCTTTTACGTCACCACCCCGATCTACTACGTTAACGACGTCCCCCACATCGGCCACGCCTATACCACCCTCGCCGCCGACGTGCTGGCCCGCTACCGGAGACTGATGGGTGACAGGGTTTTCTTCCTCACCGGCACCGACGAGCACGGCCAGAAGGTCGAGAAAGCGGCGAACTCCGCCGGCGAAACCCCGCTGGAACTGGCCGACCGGGTCATGAAGCGCTTCGAGTCGCTCTGGATCAAGCTGGGCATCGACTACAGCGATTTCATCCGGACCACCCAGGAGCGGCACAAGCTCGGTGTCAGCCACATCTTCAGCCAGCTCATGGCACAGGGTGACATCTACCTGGGTGAGTACGAGGACTGGTACTGCACCCCCTGCGAGACGTTCTGGACCGAAACCCAGCTCATCGACGGCAAGTGCCCGGACTGCAACCGCCCCGTGGACAAGTTGAAGGAGGAATCCTACTTCTTCCGGATGAGCGCCTACCAGGAACAGCTCCTGGCCCATATCGAGGCGAACCCCGACTTCATCCAGCCCCGGAGCAAGCGCAACGAGATCCTGGCGTTCGTGAAAGAGGGGCTGCGGGACCTCTCCGTCTCCCGTACCACCTTCAACTGGGGGATTCCGGTCCCGGGGAACGAGCGGCACGTCATCTACGTCTGGTTCGACGCCCTCTCCAACTATATCACCGCCCTCGGCTACCCTGACAAGGGGGGGAACTTCAGCGACTTCTGGCCGGTCGACGTCCACCTGATCGGCAAGGACATCCTCCGTTTCCACACCGTCTACTGGCCGACCTTCCTCATGGCCGCCGGGCTGCCGCTGCCGAAGAAGGTCTTTGCCCACGGCTGGTGGACCGTCGAGGGGCAGAAGATGAGCAAGAGCCTGCAGAACGTGGTGGAGCCGAACATGCTCATCGACAAGTACGGCGTCGACGCGGTGCGCTACTTCCTCCTCCGCGAGGTCCCCTTCGGCCTGGACGGCGACTTCTCCCACTCGGCCCTGGTAAACCGGATCAATTCCGACCTGGCGAACGACCTTGGGAACCTGCTCAACCGCACCACGGCCATGATCAACAAGTATTTCGGCGGCGTGCTCCCGGCCTGCGGCACCCTCGAGGCGGTCGACAGCGCCTACCGGGAGAAGAGTGTCGCCATGCTGGCCGCCGTCGACACCCAGATGGGGGAACTTGCCTTCAGCAAGGCGCTGCAGAGCATCTGGGAGGTCATCTCCGCCGGCAACAAGTACATCGACGAAACGGCCCCCTGGGCACTTGCCAAGGACCCGGCCCAGGCTGACCGCCTCGGCACGGTCATGTACTGCCTTGCGGAGTCCCAGCGCCTGGTCTACACCCTCCTTGCCGCCTTCATGCCGGCCACCTCGGCCAAGGGGCTCGGCTACCTGGGCGTCACCGCCCCCCCCAGCGCGGCATCCCTCGCCTGGGGCGGCATGGCAGCCGGAACGACGGTCACCAAGGCCGAGGCGCTCTTCCCGCGCATCGAGGAGAAGGGCGAGTAGACATCCACTCCCGTAAACAGGATGTTCTCCGTGAACAGAAAAGGAACGGCCCCCGGGAAACACGGGGGCCGTTCCTTTTTCAACGGTATGTCCAGACATTAATCGTGTGCAGCTTCAGCGATTACAGTACGAGCTCAAATCCCTGAGCAACTGCCGATAGAGAGCATCTTTCGCCATAGCCAAGGTTTTCCCCTCCAGGCTCTGGACCTCTGACAGCGACAGGAACTTCATGGACATCTCCCCGGAGGAGTTCGCCTGGAGGGTCGCCATCCTGTTTTTCCCCACCATTACATCGACCGTACCTGTAAGCGTATAGTCGTAGTTGAACCAGAATACCGGCTCGAGAATGAAGAGTGAAAAGCCGGTAAAAAACGACTTTGTCAGGTTTCCCCCGTTATTTGGATCGAAAGCGACGTCAAATTTTGATTCCAGCGTGACGGCGACCTTGTCGTCGGGACGTGAGGGGTAATACACCGAATCGCTCACGCCTGACTTCTCCAGCGCACTGGCGAAACCGGGGACGAGGTTACCAGCCGGAGGATAGACCCGGTCGGGAGCTATCTCCTTCACCCCTATAGCTCCGCATTTCTTGCTTACGACATAGGTGACTGATGCGGGGTCGGGCGAAACGACCATATTCGTACCGGTACATCCGCCGAGCAGAGAGACACACGCCACCACGAACAAGCACTGCATCATCACTCTGTACATAAATCCTCCCGGCCGACCATCGTCCCAAAAACAGACGATTGATATATTAACATACATTAACAATGTACCACCCTGCCAAGGTCAGTCAAAAAGAAATTCCTGATTGCCGGTGTTCACGGCTGTTTCGGGCGCGGTCTCTTCCAGTAGATCCCCAGGACCTCCTGTTCGCTCCCGCTCAGATTGGCGCCACGCCGCTGCATCTCCATCTGGATGGCCCGCATATCCTTGCCGGAAGAGAATGCGGCCGTGATCCGCTCCTCCCCGTGACACCCGGTACATCTCTTCGCGATGACGTCATGGGCTTTCTTCTCGAAACTCACCCCCTCACCCGCTCCGTGGGCAATGGCGGCAATGGCCAGGCTCGCTGCGACCACACTTGCTCTGATGTACATGACGTTCCTCCTCCGGTTAAGGTGTCGGCTGACCGACGGCCGCCCGTGAGTGCGGCTCCGCTGACCACGCCGGTACGATGGAAATGATACCACACGGGAGGAAATCCGCCCGCTCCGCCATCATTTGACCATACTCACATACCTGCTATAACTTGAGACACCGGCACCGTTAAGGAGGGGCATATGAATCTCGAAATCCATGACGTGAAAATCGACTATCCCGAAGGGTGCAACATCATCCTCGGCCAGACCCATTTCATCAAGAGTGCCGAGGACCTGTACGAGATCATCGCCACATCGGTCCCCCAGGCCCGCTTCGGCATCGCCTTCACCGAAGCGTCCGGCCCCTGCCTGATCCGCACCGAGGGGAACGACCGGGAGCTCGTGGGGTGCTGCGCCACCATCCTGAAGAGCATCGGCGCCGGCCACGTCTTCTGCATCCTCCTGCGGGATGCCTACCCCATCAACGTGCTCACCCAGATCAAGAACTGCCCCGAAGTCTGCACCGTCTTCTGCGCAACGGCCACCCCCCTCCAGGTCCTCGTGGCATCGACCCTCCAGGGGTGGGGGGTCATCGGCGTCATCGACGGGTCCCCCCCCAAGGGGGTGGAGACGGAGGATGACCGGCAGGAGCGGCGCGACCTCCTGCGGAAGATCGGCTACAAGAGATGACACCATGGCGGGTGGGGGGCACGCCCGACGCTGCAGGCAGCCTGGAACGGCGACGGGACATCATGGTGAGGGAACACCTGGCGGGACGGGGCATCCGGAGCCAGGCGGTCATCCGGGCCATGGAGGAGGTGCCCCGGGAGGCGTTCATCCCCGAGCAGCTATGGGAACACGCCTACGATGACAACCCCCTCCCCATCGACGAGGGGCAGACGATCTCCCAGCCCTACATCGTCGCCTACATGACGGAGGCGCTGGAACTGGGGGTCTCGGACCGCGTCCTGGAGATCGGCACGGGCTCCGGCTACGCGGCCGCCGTGCTGAGCAGGATCGTCGCGACGGTCCACAGCGTCGAGCGCCTCGAAGGGCTGGCCAGGAGCGCACGGGAGCGTCTGGACAGGCTCGGCTACTCGAACGTCCTGGTCCACGAAGGGGACGGAACCCTCGGGTGGCCCGAGCATGCCCCCTACGACGCCATCGTCGTCACTGCCGGCGCCCCGCGGGTGCCGCCCCCCCTGCTTCACCAGCTTGCCATCGGCGGACGGCTCGTCATCCCCGTCGGGCCGGTGCCCGAATTCCAGCTCCTCGTCCGGGTGCGGAGGTTGAACGAGGACGAGTACCGGACCGAAGAGCTCTGCGGTGTCCGCTTCGTCCCCCTGATCGGCGCCAAGGGGTGGTAGAGGGTGAGGAGCTTCCGGCGGGGGGGTCAGGGGGGCGTCGTCGCCTGCTCCAGCAGGGTCGCCAGCATCTCGACCCGCGGCATGGAAGCCCCCTCCCCCGTGCCGAAACGGAGCGGGGTGCGGAAGATGGCGCCGGTCTCCAGTTCCCGCCCCTCTTCCCGGTCGATCTGCATGGAAGGCTTGTACACCCCCATGTTGTCCGTAAACTCGAGCATGGCGTCGGCGTAGGAAACGGGGATCGGTTTCCGTACCCCCTGCAGGTTGGCCGCCCCGATCACCTCCAGCATCAACTCCTTCACCAGCCCCCTGGTCGCGGTCACTGCCAGCAGGCGATCGACGGAGTGCTGCAGCAGGGCGCAGAGGCCGTTGAAGGGGATGTTCCAGACCAGCTTTTCCCAGCGGGCCCGCTTCAGGTCGTCGGTGGCCCGGCAGTCGACCCCCGCGGCAGAGAACATGGCCGCCAGCTCCTCGACACGGCCGTGGTTGACCTCTGCGTATTCGCCAAGGATGATCCGGCCGGCGGCCAGGTGGTGCACCTCCCCCGGTTCCCCCCGGTTGGAGCAGAGGAAGGCGACGCCCCCGATGACCCGTTGGGCACCGAACAGCCGGGCCAGTTCCTCCTCGTTCCCCAGGCCGTTCTGCAGGGTGAGGATCTGCGTCCCCTCTCCCAGGAGCGGACCGATCAGGTCGGTGAACGAGCCGTTGGCAAAGGTCTTGAGCCCCACCAGCACCAGGTCCACCGCCCCGATCTCCTCAGGCGTGCGCCAGGCATTCACCACGGGGAGGTGAAAATCACCGTTGACGGAAAAGACCTTGAGCCCCTTCTCCTTCACCGCCCCGTAGTCCCGCCGGAGGAGGAAATGGACCTCCTGCCCGCTCTTCTGCAGCAGTGCCCCGTAATAGAGTCCCAGCGCCCCGGCGCCGACAATAGCTATGCGCATGCTCACCTCGATATTCCCTCTCGACGACTTTCTCACATGTTTCGCGTATGAACGCAGAAAGCGGCCATGGAGGCCGCTTTCTCGGGTTATATCGCCACGCCAGCCGCTACTTCTGGTCGATGGCAGCCAGTTTCCAGGAGCCGCCCCCCACCGGGCGGGTGAAGGTCCAGTACTCCTCGAACTTGACCGGGTCGGTCTTGCTGCCGGAAACCACCTGGCCGGTGGCGTCGTCGGTGGTGTAGTCCAGCAGGTTGGCGTAGATGAGGGTGGTGACGAAGTCCTGTCCGTTCTCCTGCCAGGCCTCGACGATCTCGACGTTGCGCACGGCGATGTTCTCCAGGCGGTTCACCCGCTTCTCCCGCAGGAGGCGGTCGATATCCTCCTGGAAGATGCGGCGGATCTCCTCGGTCAGCAGGCCGCCGATTGGTGCCAGGTCACGGTTCATCCACGCCCCCTGGATCTTGAAGAAATCGTCCATCACCTGGTCGCAGAAGCGCTCCTCGCTGAAACCGGCGTCCATCTGCCTGATGTGGGCCAGCCCCTGATCGAGGTCGTCCCGGGTCGACGTATACCCCGCCGCCTGGGGGGTGACGTCGTAGACCTGGGACTGGCCGGAATACGCGGAGTGCTCGGCAGCCTGGCGCCTCGACTTGACCATACGGTAGATCATGTAGCCGATGCCGGCGAGCAGAATGATCTCGAACAGGCCGATACCGCCGCCGCCAAACCCGCCGCCGCCGAAACCGAGGCTACGGAACAGCATGCCGCCGAGCATCCCCCCGAGGAGTCCACCAGCCATGCTGCGGAGGAAGCCTCCGCCCGCCGGCTGGGGCTGCTGGTACGGCGGAGGGGTGACGGGTCGTGCCTGCTGGGGCGCGGCCTGGTAGGGTGAAGGGGAGGTCGAGGGTGCGACCGGACGGGAGTAGCTGCGCGAGCCGCGGCTGCCGATGGAGCGACTGCTGCCCGCCCTCGCCTCGGCTTCGGCGGCAGCGAAGAATCCGGCCAGCAGGGAGAGTACCAGGAGAAGGCACGCGCAGGATGCCATGTTTCTTTTCATATCCACCTCGTTAAAGTCTGAAGTCTGAAGGTTCGTTACGCCGTACCGGCGGGATCGACGGCACTATACCATAGATAATCACTGTCCCTGAAAAAATAAAGGGGCAGGCAGCCCCCGTGTCGTATACAGCGGGAATGGTGCAGGCTACCCCTTGTCCCGGTCATCGGCGGCGTGGACATTGGCGCCGACGAAATCGATGAACTCGTCCATGACCCGGTCCGCGTCCCCCTTGGCGATGGAGACGATGTTGCGCAGGTGCACGAAGGAGTCCAGCTCGATCCGCTCGAACTTGAAGCCCAGCTCCCCCTCCTGGGCCCTGACGGTCACGCCGTTCAGGTGGATCGCCACGGGCGGGTCGGCATCCGCGAGGGAGATGGTGATATCGACCGGTGAACCGACGGTGAGGACCCGTTCGCTCTTCACCAGCATCCCGTGCAGGCTGAGATTCTCCACATCCGCCGGGAATGAGTCGCCGTCGCAGGCGATGACGGCATGCACGTGATAGTCGACGCGGCTGAAGTGACGCTGTTCCATGTTCGTTCCTCCCGGAAAGGATACGGAGAGTTATACCACACTTCCCTGCAGCTTACAAAAAAGGGGGCATGAAGCCCCCTGTGACCTGCACCTGCTGTCGCCGCTAGTCGTCGAAGTTCCCGGCCGGGCCCTTGTCCCCGCCGATCCCCTTGGCGCGCTCGATGATCTGGGCCTCGGTCCAGCGGGCCGGGTCCTCCACCCGGCTGGCCCGGGAACCGAGGTCGTGGGAGCCGGCCGTGAGGATCGCCTCGATGGCCAGGGGGGCGGTATCGGCAGCGTTGAACACCTCAGTGAACATCTTGTAGGCGAACTCCTCCACCCGCTTGGCCATCCGCTCGCGCACCGCCGCCGGCTGGGCCAGGAGCTTGTTCTCGAAGGGGAGGTTCAGGTTCTTGTAATCACCCTTCTTCCACCCCTTGTCGGTGGCATACTTGACCATCTCGGCCCAGAGCTCCTCGGTCATCCCCTCGCCGGGGACCTTGATGAAGTTCCCCTCGGCATCCAGCTGGGCATTGCCGTAGTCGTTCACCTCCAGACCCCAGGAGATCATCTGCAGGGCCGTGGCCACGTTGGCCTTGGTGGTGGCGGTCTGGTTGGCGATCTGGCGCAGGCGCTCCGAGCTGTTCCCCGAGGTGCCGTGCTGGGCGCCGTTCACCCTATAGGGGGCCAGGGCCTGGTGGATCTCGGCGGTGAGCCCGACCTGGATCCCGGCGTCGGATGCCTCGAGGCCGTGGGTGGTGCCGTTGTTGAGGGCGATCCAGTCGGGGTGGATGCCGTGGGCGTTCAGCCCCTGGATCAGGAACGTGGCCTCGGCCACGGTGGAGAGCCCCTGGTTCCCCTTGATCTCCCCCACCTCGGTCTCAAGCCCGGCCCACGCCGGGATGAACGGGTTGATAGCCAGGTTGGCCAGGAGGTTCTGGTCGTCCGGCAGGTGGGAGGCGTCGATGGCGATGGAGGTGATCCCCGCCTCGAACATGGTCGGGATCTCCACCTTGGCGGCGGCCAGGTCCTTGTCGTTCTTGATGCCGTAGTGGTCGGCGTGGATCGCCACCGGCACGGTGATCCCCAGCTCGTTGCAGAGCTGGTCCACGATGGTGGCCATGTTCCAGTAGTTCACGGCGCAGTAGGCCTTCTGCCCCCCCTCGGACTTGGCGATCTCGATGATCACCGGACAGTTGGCCCGCTGGGCGGCCTGGAGCACCCCGCGGATGACGAAGTAGTTACGGCCGTTGGCGGCCATGGCAATGGCCTTCCCCTTGGCGGCCATGGCACGGTCGACGACCTTGCCGCTGACGATGAGGGCCTTGGAGTTGGGGAAAAGCTTCCTGATGTTCGGCGGCCTGCCAACCTGGAGCGCCTTTTCGAAATCCGCGGAAAATGCCATGGTACCGTCTCCTTTTAGTAACAGTAAAAAAATATAAACAGAATCGGAAGTCTTGTAACATTTTAACCATCTAAAATCAAGTGACTTGCCACACCGTCCGCCACCATCTATAATCCCCCCGCACCCCATCCGAACCCATAAGGATTTCACCGTGCCGGAAACCGTCACCTTTCATCCCGACCTGCTGGAGAGCCACTGCCTCATCGATGCCCGGACCCCCCTGGAGTTCGCCGAGGACCACCTCCCCGGCGCCCACAACGTCCCCCTCCTCACCAACGAGGAGCGGGTGGAGGTCGGCACCCTCTACAAGCAGCAGGGACCCCACGTCGCCCGGATCCGGGGGATGGAGCTCACCGCCCCCCGCTTCCCGGCCATCATGCACGAGATCGCCGGCCTGGCCGCCGGCCGGCCGATCCTGGTCTACTGCTGGCGGGGCGGGCTGCGCAGCAGGACCATCGCCACGGTCATGGAGCTGACCGGCTTCCCGGTAGCCCAGCTGGTCGGCGGCTACAAGGCGTTCCGGGCCGTGGTCAGCGAAGCCTTCGACAACTTTACCCCGCCGGGGCCGCTGGTGGTGCTCCACGGCATGACCGGCATCGGCAAGACCACCCTCCTGGACAAGCTGGCCGCCCGGGGTGAGGCGACCGTCGACCTGGAGGCCCTGGCCCGCCACCGGGGGTCGGCCTTCGGCTCCCTCGGCCTCTCCCAGGACGAGCTGACCCAGAAGCACTTCGAGACCCTGGTCTGGGACGCCTTCCGCAGGCTCCCCCCCGGCCGGCCGGTCTTCGTCGAGGGGGAGAGCCGCCGCATCGGCCGGATGACCCTGCCGGGGAACCTCTACGACGTCATGGGGGAGAGCTGCAAGGTCTGGTGCACCGCCTCCCTGGAGACCCGGGTGGCCCGGCTGACGGCCGAGTACGGCCTGCGGGAGTACGCCGACGGCCTGGGCGAGGCCCTGCTGCGGATAAAGAAGAAGCTGGGCGGAGACAAGTACGCCGAGATCGCCGGCTACCTGGAGCGGTGGGAGATGGAGCCGTTCATGACCGAGCTCATCGTCAGCTACTACGACCGGATGTACTACAAGGTCAGGGAGTGGCAGGAGGACCTGACCCTCTCCCTGGAGGATTTCGACGCCGCGGCGGAGGAGTTGGTGGCTGCAGTGGAGGGGAGCAGGGCGACGTGATGTCGCAAGAGCCGCCGGAACATGTCTGGGGCTGTTTCGAGAGAACCTGCCGCTAAAAACCGCTTTAATTCAGCTGTGTCTCTGGTTGCTTGCCTGGCGGGGAGTGACAGATCGACTTTCACTTTATATTTTCCTAAACGAGGAGGGGGCCCTAGCTTCCTGACTTTCAACTGCTGAGAGCGCAGCGGCGGCGGCAGCCGATCGTCTGCCGCGCTTTGTAAAAGCTTTACGCTAACGCCGAGATAAACTTCAAAAACTCATCTCCGAGACCAGTCGTACGTTTTTGAACTAAGCCCATGCCACTCATTGTGCCGTGTAGACTGTCAGTGTTTACAAGGCCCCGGGAATAAAGGTCCTTCCAAAGTTGATCGTAGAGTTCACGACGGCCGCGCAGTTCTGGGAGGTTGTGTTCGAGCACATTACCCAATCCACCCATAGTCGAACCCGGAGGGGGCACGGGAGCTTGAAATATCTTCAGAATCTGTAAGTGACGTTCAGTAAGAGAATCAACGTAGTCCAGGAAAAGATGTTGAATAGTTTCCTCTGGAGCTTGGCCTTTAGCAACATTAAGTACTGCATTACGGAGTGCGGCAAGCTTCTCTGTCTGATGAGTTCTCAATGCAACTTGAGACGCTTGCATGACGGCTGTGATAAATTCCTCGTTGCTTTGGAGATCCTCTAGCTTCAGTCCTTGCGATTCTAATTCTTTTAGCCTTTGTCCAACATCCTCCATCCATGCTTCTCTGCGTTTTTCAAGAGGTGGCTGGACCACATATTGAAAAAGCTCAACGGCTGGACCGCCTACAACAGGAATTGCTGAAAACCCTGCCTTCGCAAGCGCATGTACAGCATCCCCCACAGTACGTTTCGTGGCATTTTGTGAGTTTTGTGACATACCCTTCTCCTTCTGATTTAACGGAGTTGCGGATGCCCTGAGAGCGTATCGAAACAGGTCTATTCGCATGTTGTGCATTTAAATAGTCAAAGTGTACATCATTCGTTTAGCTTGATAACAAGAGTTGACGGCCTGTTGCCCAAATCAAAACATTCATGGCGCTAACTAGCTGAATATGC
>CALMBF010000178.1 GCA_937860145.1 uncultured Geobacter sp. | reverse complement strand
GTGCAGTTGGGGCGGCAGGTGACTGAACGGGACGGGGCTGCTCTTCGTGGAAGAACGGGAAGCTCAGGTCCCAGGCTGCGTGAGTTGCGGTGCTGCTGAATACGAGCAATGCGGCGAGCGGGGCACACAGTGCCCTGAGTATCTGGCGGGACAGTATCTTCACCGGCAGTCTCAGGAATTCATGCTGGAGTGGCAGACGATGTTTTTCCCCAGGGACTTGGCCTTGTAGAGGAAATTGTCCATCAGGGTGAAGAGATCTTCCCGGCTCGTGCCGTTCTCGGGATAGGAGGCTACGCCCGCACTGACCGTGATGCAGACCCCTTCAGCCTCCTCCACGCTCTGACCCGCCTCGTCGGCAATCTTCTGCCGGAGACGGTCGGCCGTCAGGATGGCATGGTCCAGTGTCGTCTCGGGCAGGATGATGACAAACTCCTCGCCGCCGTACCGGAATGCGAAATCCACCTTGCGCAGCGACCTTATGATGATGTCGCCGATAGCCACGAGAACCTTGTCCCCGACCGCATGGCCGAACCTGTCGTTGAACGACTTGAAGTTGTCCACGTCGAGGATGACCATGGACATGACCTTCTGGTAACGCCGTGCCCTCCCCAACTCCTGGTTGAAGATCTGCTGGAAGTAGCGGTGGTTGTGCAGGCCGGTCAGGTAGTCGGTGATGGCCATCAGTTTGGTCCTGTTGTGCAGGCGGGCGTTGTGGATGGCCAGGGCGGCAAAGGACGAAAGGATGGCGAGCAGTTCCAGTTTCCCCCGGTCGAATTCGCGGGGGATGAAATCGTCGAGGTAGAGGATGCCGACGATCTCGTCGTGGAAAACCAGGGGCACGCAGATGAGGGAGCGGATCCCCTCCTTGACGGCCAGGGGGTTGTTGAAGAACGGGCTGGTATGGGTATCGGAGACAATGAAGGTCTCACCGGAATTGAGGATCTGCTCCGTGAGACCGCCGGGATGGACCTGCCAGCGCTCGACCTGGATGAACTCCGAGGAGAGACCCCGGTGCACGTGGAGTGAAAGCTCCTTGTTGCGGGCATCGTAGAGGGCCACGCTCCCGGCCGGGGTTTCGGCATACTGCATGGCACTGATCATGATCGCCTGGAGCAGGGTGTCCAGGTCCAGCGTGGAAACAACGGTTTTTGCTACTTCTATGAGATCCTTGAGGGCATCGATCTGTTTCTGCAACCCCTCACTGGTGGATTCTGTCATGGTGCGTCTCCATTAAAGTGCGTTAGTAACGCTTATCACACTTGCGGGAATTTGTAAATCCGCAAGAGGTATACGTTTCATTATTCAGAGTCATGTATTCCTGACAGCAGGTCAACAGGTACCATCCACCTCCCCGGGAGTGCATGCCACGTGTTATCAAGGGGTTATGATTTTAATGCAAATCCACTTGACACCCCCATACATGTTGTGGTTAATTTCGCTTCGTTGCACTAAATCTAGGTTTAACCTGATATGTCATACAAATAAGGAGCTTACCGACATGGCACAGAAAACAGCTAACAATTTCCCTCCCGCCCTCTCTCCCAATGCCATCACCGTCCTGGAAAAACGTTACCTGAAAAGGGATACCAGCGGCAAGCCGCTGGAGGCTCCGGCCGACCTCTTCCGCCGTGTCGCCGATGCCATTGCCTCCGCCGACGGGACCTTCGACAAGAAGGCCGACGTGAAACTCCTTTCCGACAAGTTCTATGCCATCATGGCCAACATGGAGTTCCTCCCCAACTCCCCGACCCTGATGAACGCCGGCCGCGAACTGGGCCAGCTCTCCGCCTGCTTCGTCCTCCCGGTTGGTGACTCCATGGACGAGATCTTCGACGCGGTCAAGTACACCGCCCTGATCCACAAGTCCGGCGGCGGCACCGGCTTCTCCTTCTCGCGCCTGCGCCCGGCCAACGACGTGGTCATGTCCACGACCGGCATCTCCTCCGGCCCCCTCTCCTTCATGCGGGTCTTCGACATCGCCACCGAGACCATCAAGCAGGGGGGCACCCGGCGCGGCGCCAACATGGGGATCCTGCGGGTCGACCACCCCAACATCATGGACTTCATCATGTGCAAGGCCGACCAGAAGCAGCTGAACAACTTCAACATCTCCGTCGGCATCACCGAGAAGTTCATGGAGGCGGTGGAGAAGGACGAGGAGTACAACCTGGTCAACCCACGCAGCAAGGAGGTCGTCGGCACCCTCAACGCCCGCAAGGTCTTCCACCGCATCGTCAAGCAGGCCTGGGAGAACGGCGAACCGGGGATCATCTTCCTCGACCGGCTCAACCGTGACAACCCCACCCCGCTCATCGGCGAGATAGAGTCCACCAACCCCTGCGGCGAGCAGCCCCTCCTCCCCTACGAATCCTGCAACCTCGGTTCCATCAACCTGGGGAAAATGGTGAAGAACGGCGACGTGGACTGGGCCAAGCTGAAGGAGGTCGTCCGCCTGGCGGTCCATTTCCTCGACAACGTCATCGAGGTGAACAATTACCCCCTGGAGCAGATCGACAAGATGACCCGCTCCAACCGGAAGATCGGCCTCGGCGTCATGGGGTGGGCCGACATGCTCATCCTCCTGGGGATCTCCTACAGCTCCCCCGAGGCCAAGGTCCTGGGTGAGAAGGTGATGAAATTCATCAACGACGAAGGGCATGCCTACTCCCGCGAGCTGGCCAGGGTCCGTGGTCCCTTCCCCAACTTCAAGGGGTCCATCTACGACAAGCCGGGTCTGGAGCCGATCCGCAACGCCACCGTCACCACCATCGCCCCGACGGGGACCATCTCCATCATCGCCAACGCCTCCTCGGGCGTCGAGCCCCTCTTCGCCGTCTCCTTCGTGAAGAACGTCATGGACGGCACCAAGCTGTTCGAAGTCAACCCGATCTTCGAGAAGCTCGCCAAGGAGAAGGGGTTCTACTCCCAGGAGCTCCTGGAGCAGATCGCCGAGCACGGCACCGTCCACGACATCCACGAGGTGCCGGCCGACCTGCGCGACGTCTTCGTCACTGCCCACGACATCACGCCGGAAGACCACATCGCCATGCAGGCGGCCTTCCAGAAATACACCGACAACGCGGTCTCCAAGACCGTCAACTTCCCCAACACCGCCACCATGGACGACGTGGAGAAGGTCTACCGACTCGCCTATCAGACCGGCTGCAAGGGTGTCACCATCTACCGTGACGGCTCCCGGGACGAGCAGGTCCTCTCCACCGTGAAGAAGGAGGAGAAGGTCGAGGCCGTGGCCGCACCGACTGTGGAAGAGAAGCGTACCGTCAAGCGGGAGCGCCCCAAGGCCCTCAAGGGGTGGACCTACCAGATGCAGACCGGCTGCGGTCCCCTCTACATCACGGTCAACGAGGACAAGACCGGCCTGTTCGAGCTCTTCACCACCATGGGCAAGGCCGGCGGCTGCGCCGCCTCCCAGGCCGAGGCCCTCGGCCGGATGGTCTCCCTTGCCTGGCGCAGCGGCGTCCAGGCCCGCCAAGTGGTGAAACAGCTCCTCGGCATCTCCTGCCACTGCCCCGCCGGCTTCGGCGAGAGCAAGGTCCTCTCCTGCGCCGACGCGGTGGCCAAGGCGATCCAGGCCCACATGCACGCCGCCGGCTATGACACCGGCATCGAGAAGACCGCCGCCGCCCGCGGCGCCTGTCCCGAGTGCGGCGGCCCGGTGGAGCACGAGGGTGGTTGCTCGGTCTGCCACGTCTGCGGGTACAGCGAATGTGCCTAAAAGCTGAGAGATAGAAGTTATCAAGGGGGAATTTGCCGGCAGGCGGATTCCCCCTTTGTCATAAAGTCATATGATCTACCGTTGATGAAGCTCTATGCTATTCGGGTTGATTACCTGTTCACACGTGTGATCAGGTAGATCATAAGTTGGGTCAAAGAGGAGGAACTCAATGCGTTTATACCTCTCCGGAATAATGTTAGTTGTTTTTATTGCATCTCAAGCAAATGCAGCAAATCCTAAAGATATAAAATTAATTGAGAGCATTACAAAAAACGTTAAAGAATTATGCCAAGCTCCTTCCAGTAGAGGAAAATTCATGGATTTCCAAATTAAAGGAGGGGGCGAGGTACAAGTGAAATTGTTAAAATTATTGGGTTCCCCCAGGGCGTCAGCAAAGGCTACATTTGACAAAGGAGAATGGGAGGGCGTTCAGAAAGTATTACAAAGTCAACAAGCATACGACAATGCAAATTATAGGCAATGTGCTGAAAAATTAACTCCTTTGTTCCTTAAGAAATTTGCAAATAGATATATTACTGCAAAATCAAATGGAAATAATCAAAATAGCCCTTCCGATAACAAATTTAAGAGACAAGATACGGATGAACAAAACAAACAACCTGCATCCATCCCTCCATTATCCCAGGTTATGATAAACTCTCCAGGTAGCATTCAAGCAAATAATTCAAATCTATATGTTCAGGTATCGCCGCCGCGTAGATTAACGAAGGAAGCAAAAGCTCTCTTTATCACTTATTTGAAAGCTAATCCTAAAGGTAAGGTAAAAATCTACTTAGCCGCACATGGATCTGAGCCTTCAGATTTTGCAACAGATATTCTAGATGCTTTGAAGGAATCAGGTTGGGATGCGTATATCAGTTCGGAAATACCGATAATACCGACAACAGCAAAAGGGATAGGTTTAATCATTAATAAAGAACAAGCCGTGCCATTCTCGCCTATATATCATCTGCAGCAAGCCTTCGATAGGATAAACAGTAAAGCCTTAGCTGAAATAGACAACAAGATACCGAAAGACGAAATCACGCTAGCGATAGGAAATAAACCAGAGTAGCCAGTGCATCGTAAAATAGATGCCTAGCAGGCCAATTGAGTTGATACTACGTTCAACAGCCACCCTGTTAACAATAGACAGATACCAAAGGTACCTCTATGACTCTCTACGACATCCCCGTCACAACCATCGACGGCACGGCAACCACACTTGAAGACTATCGTGGCCAGGTGCTCCTGATCGTCAACGTGGCCAGCAAGTGCGGCTTCACCCCCCAGTACGCCGGGCTGGAGGCGCTCTACCGCCGCTACCGGGACCGGGGCTTCAGCGTCCTGGGCTTCCCCTGCGATCAGTTCGCCCACCAGGAGCCGGGGGACGAGGCGGAGATCAGGAGCTTCTGCACCCTGACCTACGACGTCACCTTCCCCCTGTTCGCCAAGATCGAGGTCAACGGCAGCGGCACCCACCCCCTCTACGCGCTCCTGAAAACGGCCCGTCCGGGGCTCCTGGGGAGCGAGGCGGTCAAGTGGAACTTCACCAAGTTCCTCGTGGACCGTGACGGTAGCGTGGTCAGGCGCTACGCCCCCACCGACACGCCTGAGGAGATCGAGGCTGACTTGGTGCGGCTGCTGGAAAAGCACGCCTGATGCTCGTCGCCTGCGGCATCCTCAGCATCGTCTCCTTCGCCCTCTACGGGTACGACAAGGGCGCCGCCCGGCACGGCAACCGGCGCATCAGCGAGCGGACCCTGCACCTTCTCGCCCTCTGCGGTGGCTGGCCCGGCGGGCTGGCGGGGCAGCTCCTCTTCCGGCACAAGAGCCGCAAACCCTCCTTCCGGCTCTGTTTCTGGTTGACCGTGCTGGCCAATGGTGCGATGCTGTCTGTTCTGAACGGGCACCGTTCATAGCATCGTCAGCCAGAAGGTAAGCCATGGCCCTTGCCACCCTAGCGCACCACCCGATCACCCTCTCCCACCCCCTTGCCAGCATGCTCGACGTGTTGAAGCTTTTCGTCATCCCCGTGGGGGGCGGCATCCCCGCCGGGGTCCTCCTGGCCCGTGACAACGGCCTGGCCTGGCCCGTCACCGCCCTGCTCTACCTGGTCTCCGACATCCTCCTGGCCTTTGCCTTCGAACCGATCCTGCGGCTGCTGGAACTCCTGGGGAGCAAGGTCCCCTTCCTGGCCCGCCTCGGTGCTGCCATGAAAGCGGCATCGGCCCGGAGTGCGGCCCATTTCACCGGTACCGGCGCCGGTCCCCTGGCCCTGGTCATGATCGCCTTCGGCGTGGACCCCATGACCGGGCGAGCCACGGCCCTGGCGGCGGGCCACGGCTTCCTCACCGGCTGGGCCATCGCCATCACCGGCGACATGCTCTACTTCGCCGTCATCGCCGTCTCGACGCTGGAGCTGAACTCCTACATCAAGGACCCGAACACCACCATGGTGATCGTCCTTGCCGCCATGTTCCTCGTCCCCATGCTGGTTCGCACCATACGGACCAGGTTACGCTCCTTCCGGATGGCAGAGTAGTCTTCGCACCACGCAGTCCGGCCACTCATGAGCACTGTCCTGCATGACGAGGCGGTTGATAGACCATTAGGATAGTGTTAAAATTATTTCAAATTTGAATCAGTGATTTCTTGAAAAGCTAAACCCTTCGTGAGAGGGGGACAGAAAGCCGCGGGTCTTCACGCGAAGATAGCCGGGCTGCCACATGATTTCCCCATGGGCAGGCCCGGCTCTTTATTTTTCAGGAGCACTTCTCGTGCAAAGGAGAAAGGTCATGAAAAAGTACAGACTGATATCCTTGGGAGCAGCACTCATCCTGGCGCTTGTCGCCGTCACCATGCCGGCAGGGGCCGGTGCCGCTTCGACCGATGCCCCGGTTGTCACGCTCGGGGTCGACACCACCTCCTTCAACGCAGACCAGCCCGTCATCGTCCATGTGACGATACAAAACCCGACCACCCGCGGGATGAAACTGCTCAAGTGGTTTACTCCTGTCGATGACGTGGAAGGTCCGCTGTTTCTGCTCCAGCGCGACTACGGGATCCCCGTGGCCTACAGCGGACCGCTCTACAAGCGCCCGAAGCCGACACGCGACGATTATCTTCACCTGAAGGCCGGCGAAAGCATCACCCGCGATGTGGACATCGCCAGGTTTTACGACCTCTCCGTCTCCGGCACGTACCGCATCATCTTCGATGTTTCCTCCCGGGACCTCTACGCGGAGAGCGGGAGCGGGAAACAGGAGCCCGAGCACCTGACCTCGAACGAGATAACGGTCTGGATAGTCGGCAGGTCGGCCGGTGACCTCCCACTGGCAGAGGTGCTGGCCAGGGCAACGGGCACGACCACCTTCAACAAGTGCACGACCACGCAGCAGGCGCTCCTGGTGACTGCCCGGTCGAACGCGAGCGGGTACTCTGCCAATGCCCTGTCATTCCTGAAGGCTCAGTCGAACCTGTATTCAGAGCGCTACACCACCTGGTTCGGTGCATCTGACACGGCGAGGTATGGGACGGTCACGACCCACTTCAGCAGCATCGGCAGTGCCATGGATACCGCCAATGTCACCTTCGACTGCAGCTGCAAAAAGAAATACTACGCATACGTGTATCCCTCCAGGCCCTACACCATCTACCTCTGCCGGGTGTTCTGGATGGCGCCCCAGACCGGGACCGACTCCCAGGCCGGCACGCTGATCCACGAGATGAGCCACTTCTCCACGGTTGCCAGCACGAACGATTACGTGTACGGTCAGGCAGGCGCGATGAACCTTGCCATAACCGATCCGGACAAGGCGGTTAACAATGCCGATAATCATGAGTATTTTGCCGAAAACAATCCGCCGCTACCATGAATAGCACCCTGTCGGAGTCCCTGATATTCCTCCCCGGTGCCTCGGGCAATGTCACGGTCTGGCAGCAGGTAAGCGACGGCCTCTGCCACCCGGGACGGCGCGAGTTCATCACCTGGCCCGGTTTCGGCGGTGTGCCGCCGGAGCCGGGGGTGCACGGCATGGATGACCTTGTGGCGCGGGTGGTGAACGCCATTACCGGCCCGACGGACATCCTCGCCCAGTCCATGGGGGGGACCATCGCCATCCGGGCGGCACTGGAGAAACCCGGTTTGGTCCGGCACCTGGTCCTCTCCGTCACCTCCGGCGGCATCGACCTGGCATCACTCGGGGCCGCTGACTGGCGCCCCTGGTACAGGGATGCCTTCCCGTCCCTCCCCGACTGGTTCGTCACCGAACGGGTCGACCTGACGGATCGCCTCCAGGAGCTGCCCATGCCCGTGCTCCTCCTCTGGGGGGATGCCGACCCCATCAGTCCGGTGGCCGTGGGGAAACGCCTGGCTGAACTCATCCCCCGTTCTGAACTGGTGATAGTGCCGGGGGGGACCCACGATCTCGTCGTCGAGCGGTCTGCTGACGTGATCCCACCCATCCAGACACTCCTCGCTTCGTGACCAGTTGAGTGACTTCCCACCTTCCTCTGCTTGCCCTCCGTGTCATGGGTAGTAATATGTAAGGATAGCTCGTATGCCGATGGGGTGAGGCGGTGAACGGTGAAGTAACGTGATCCGCATCTGCCATGCCAGGGGGCACTCATGACACCTTCCGACCGCAGGACAAGAGAGAATCGTCTGAGAGGATCTACGGCTGCCCCGGGCGACGAGGGTGCCGCTGTGGCAGGTGGTGTGCACTCAATGGCAGAGGCCCAGTTCTTCAAGGCATTCCAGGCGACACCAAGCATTCTCGTCATTGCCTCCCTCAACGACGGAAAATACCGGGAAGTCAACGAGGCATTCGAAAACATTCTCGGGTACAGGCGGGAGGAGGTCATCGGCCGCACGTCGCTGGACCTCAAGATCTGGAAGAACCCGGCTGACCGCCTGTTCGTCCTGCAACAACTGCGGGAGGGGAAGAAGGTCCGCAACCTGGAGTTCAGCTTCAGAAACAAGGCAGGCGACATCCTCACTGGCCTCTATTCGGCTGAAATCATCGAAATAGGCGCGGAGCGCTGCCTGCTCAGCCTGGTGAACGACATCACCTCCCGGAAGAAGTTCGAAGAGGAGTTGCGCCAGAGTGAGGAGCGTTACCGTCGTCTCTATAACGATACCCCGGTCATGCTCCATTCCATCGACCACGATGGTCGTCTGGTCAGCGTCAGCAACTACTGGCTGGAAACCCTCGGCTATGAGCGTGACGAGGTGATCGGCCGTGCTTCTGCGGATTTTCTCACGCCGGCGTCCAGGAGCTATGCCCGTGAAGTCGTGCTCCCCGCCTTCTTCCAGACCGGTTGCTGCAAGGACGTGCCCTACCAGTTCGTCAGGAAGAACGGCGAAATCATCGAAGTTGTCCTTTCCGCCATTGCCGAGCGGGACGCCGACGGGCGGATTGTCCGCTCCCTGGCCGTCATGGTCGACGTTACCGAACGCAAGCGGGCGAATGAGGAGATAGACCGGCTGCACACCGACCTGGCGGCACGGGCCTATGAGCTGGAATTTACCAACCGTGAGCTCGAGGCGTTCAACTATACGGTTGCCCACGACCTGCGCAAGCCGCTGACGGTCATCAGCGGTTACTGCCAGGTTGTCAGCGAGCTCTGCGGCAACAAGCTCGATCTCCAGTGCAGGGAGTATCTCAAGGAGGCCTACGAAGGGACCTGCCGCATGAACCTGCTCATCGATACCCTGCTCAACTTCTCCCACCTCGCACACACCGAACTTCAGCGGGAAACGGTCGATCTCTCCGCCGTGGCACACGAGGTCGCCGGGGATCTCCAGCACGCCGAACCGGGACGCACGGTGACGTTCAGGATCGAAGACGGAATCACGGTGCATGGCGACAAGAACCTGCTCCGGGTGGTATTGGGCAATCTCATGGGCAACGCCTGGAAATACAGTGCCATGCGGGAGGCAGCGGTCATCGAATTCGGTCAGGCGGAACGCAACGGCACATCCGCCTGTTTCGTCAGGGATAACGGTGACGGCTTTGACATGGCACACGCCGAGAAGCTCTTCGTACCATTCAATCGACTTTCCCATGCCCGTAAGTACGAGGGGTTCGGTGTCGGCCTGGCCACCGTGGAGCGGATCATCCGGCGCCACGGCGGACAGGTTTGGGCAGAAAGCGAGTCGGGAAAGGGGGCGACCTTCTATTTTGCCCTGTAACCGGTTCCAGTTCACCTGTCGCTCTCGTACGCTGGGGGATCATGTCCTGCACCCTGTTGCACGGACCATCCTGTTCCTGTGCGTGACTATCCTCGTCCTGGCGTCTGTCTCCTCTGCCGCCACCACCGACCTGGTCATGCGCCTGTCCGACCGCCAGGTGATCGACTTCAAACGCCTGGTTGCCGAAACCGGCACCGTCCGGTTCATTTTCATGGCGGAAAACCACACCGATGAGCGCCACCATGCCGCCCAGCTGGAACTGATCAAGGCGCTGCACGCCAGTGGTCGCCCCCTTGCCATCGGCCTGGAGATGTTCACAGCCGCCAGCCAGGAAAAACTGGACCAGTGGGTTGCCGGTAAGCTCCCCCCGGAGCAGTTCATGGAACTGTACCGCACGGAGTGGAACGTCCCGTGGAGGTACTACCGTGAGATATTCACCTTCGCCCGGGATAACCGGATCCGCCTGTACGGCCTCAACCTGCCGACCGATATCAGTCGGAAGGTGGCCCGGCAGGGGTTCGCTGCCCTCACCCCTTCAGAGCGGCGCCTGCTCCCCGCGGACATCACCTGTGACGTCAGCCCGGCCTACATGATCCTGCTGCGCCAGGCCTATGCCAACCACGCACGGGACGACAAGGCATTCGCCCATTTCTGCGAAGCCCAGGTGCTCTGGAACCGGCACATGGCCAGGCGGATGCAGGCATTCCAGAAGGAGTACCCGGGATATACCATGGTGGCGTTGCTTGGAACCGGCCATGCCCTGAAAAAAGGGGCGCCGGGGGAGATGGGGGGCGATGCGGCAGCCTACCGGGTGATCCTTCCCGAATTCAAGGGGCTCAACAGGCAGAACCTGACCATGCAGGACACCGATTACCTGTTGCTGTTCGACGACCTGTTCCGCTGAACGGGGTTGTGTTACGGGCTGCTTTGGGCGATACTGTGAGCGGCCGGCGGAATCGGTCAGCGCCTCCGGGCGTTTTCATACCATGCAAGGAGTACGACGACCATGAGCACCATCCTCCCCGAGGGAGAAGAGCTGCACCGCGCCATCAAGTGGATATCCGACAACCTGCAGGATGACGGGGAGCAACCCCTCGGACCCCTGGTGCAGCAGGCGATCTTCAAGTTCAATCTTTCCCCCAAGGACTCGGAGTTTCTCATCGATTTCTACCGCAAGGCCAAAGAGGAACGCAGCTGCTGATGATGCCACGATGTGCCTGATTGCCTTTGCCCACGACAGTCACCCCCGTTACCGTCTCGTCCTGATGGCCAACCGTGACGAGTACCGCGACCGGCCCACCGAACCTGCCTCGTTCTGGAGCGATGCCCCGTTTGTCCTGGCCGGCCGGGATCTGCAGGGAGGCGGAACCTGGCTGGGGGTCACCACTGCCGGGAAGGTGGCGGCGGTCACCAATTACCGTGACCCGCGCCAGCAGGTCACCAATCCACCGTCCCGCGGCTCCCTGGTGGCGGAGTACCTGCGGGACGGGACCATGACCGCCAAAGGACTGCATGCCCGGCTGCAGCGGGACGCCGGACAGTACGACGGTTTCAACCTGGTCTACGGCACGGTCGGTGAGCTGTACTACTTCACCAACCGGGGCGGTTCCTCCGGCCCGGTCAGCCCGGGTATCCACGGGCTCTCCAACCATCTCCTCGACACGCGCTGGCCCAAGCTGGTCGAGGCGAAGGCGCGTCTCGAACGGCTGCTGACGCGGGATGACCTTCGTCACGACGACCTGCTCCAGGCCATGGCCGACCCGTCACCCTTCGCCGACGAGCAGCTGCCCGACACGGGGATAGGACCCGAGTTCGAGCGGTTTCTCTCCCCCATCTTCATACAGGGCGAGCGCTATGCAACCCGCTCCACGAGCGTGATCACCGTCAGCCGCGACGGAGAGGTCCGGTTCACGGAGCTGAGCCACGACCTGCCGGGGCTGACCCCCCTCTCCTTCTCCTTCAGGCTCACGGCGGTGCCCGGTCCATGAACTTTCTCTTCCACATGCTCCTGTCGGGAGACGACGACGAGCTCCTGGTGGGGAATTTCATGGGTGATTTCGTCAAGGGGCCGCTGGAGGACCGCTTTCCCGCGAGGATCCGCAAGGGTGTCGAGCTGCACCGCCGCATCGACTCCTACGCCGAGAAGAGCGTGCCGTTCCGGCGCAGCCGAGGCAGGCTCTCCCCTGCGTATGGCCTGTACCGGGGGATCATGGTGGACATGTTTTACGACTATTTTCTCGTGACCGACTGGAGCGCCTGGTCACAGGAGTCGTTCGACGGTTTCCTCCGCCGCTCCCGCAAGGTCGTCTCGGCTCACCGCCACGCGATCCCCGCTGCCATGGAACCACTCCTGCCGGTCATCTTCGATGAACTGCTCCCGTCCTACGGTTCCATCGAAGGCATCGGCAGGGCCCTTGCGCGGATATCCCGCCGCATCGGCCGGCAGAATCCCCTTGCCGGTTCGGAACGCGAACTGGTAAGAGTACATGACGTGCTTTTCGCCGATTTCCGCGTCTTCACCCCGGCAATCATCGCCTATGCGGCAACGGTGAGTGACGACTCTGCACGACCCGACCTTTGAAGTCTCATGGTGACCATGACTCCCCGACAGACCCTGAAAACCGTTTTCGGCTACGATTCCTTCCGCCTCCACCAGGAGTCGATCATCGCCGCGCTCATCGAGGGGCGGGATGCCTTTGTCCTCATGCCCACCGGCGGGGGTAAATCCCTCTGCTACCAGATCCCCGCCCTGCACCGGGAGGGGGTGGCCATCGTCGTCTCCCCCCTGATCTCCCTGATGAAGGACCAGGTCGATGCCCTCCTCGCCTCCGGCGTGTCAGCCGCCTGCTACAATTCGTCCCTGGGGGAGACCGAGTCGCGCAGGGTGCTGGCGGACCTCCACGCCGGAAGGCTGAAACTCCTCTACGTCGCGCCCGAACGCCTCCTGAGCGATTCGTTCCTGGAGCGGCTGGCCGGGATCACCGTCTCCCTCTTCGCCATCGACGAAGCCCACTGCGTGTCCCAGTGGGGTCACGATTTCCGACCCGAATACGTCCAACTCGGCAGGCTCCGGCAGCTCTTCCCCGACGTCCCCCTGGTCGCCCTCACCGCCACGGCGGACGCCCATACCCGCAGCGACATCATCAACCGTCTCGGGCTCGCCGATGCCCCCTGTTACCTTTCAGGGTTCGATCGTCCCAATATCCGCTACACGGTCATCCCGAAACAGAAACCCGCCCTGCAACTGGCCCATTTTCTCGATGACCACCGGGACGAGGCGGGTATCGTGTATGCCCTGTCGCGCAAACGGGTCGAGGAGGTCGCCGAACGCCTCAGCGCCGCGGGGATCAGCGCGGCCCCGTATCATGCCGGACTCCCCGACAGGGAGCGGGAGCGGGTCCAGGAAGCGTTCCTGCGGGACGACCTGCGCATCGTCGTGGCAACGGTAGCGTTCGGCATGGGTATAGACAAGCCGAACGTCCGCTTCGTCGTCCACTACGACCTGCCGCGCAACATCGAGAGCTACTACCAGGAGACCGGTCGTGCCGGGCGCGACGGACTTCCCGCCGAGGCCCTGCTCCTCTTCGGCTACGGCGACATAGCGATCGCCCGGTCACTGATAGAGTCGGGAGGGAACGCCGAACAGAACCGGATCGACCTGCACAAGCTGAACGCCATGGTCGGGTTCGCCGAGGCGCAGACCTGCCGACGTCGCGTGCTGCTCGGTTACTTCGGGGAGGATCTTCCGGAGGAGTGCGGAAACTGCGATGTCTGTCTCAACCCGCCGGAAACGTACGACGCGACGGTGGATGCCCAGAAGGCACTCTCCTGCGTGTTCCGCACCGGTCAGCGTTTCGGTATCGGTCACCTCGTCGACGTGTTGCGGGGGTCGGAGGGGCAGCGGGTGCTGCAGCTGGGGCACGACAGGCTCTCGACCTACGGCATCGGTCGTCACCTCTCCCACGATGAATGGGGGGGCATCTACCGCCAGCTCGTGCACCTGGGGTACCTGCAGCAGGACGTGGGGAATTACTCGGTACTGCGGTTGACGGAAAAGGCGCGCCCCCTCCTCAGGGGGGAGGAGAGACTCTCACTGGCAAGACAGCGTGAGCGGACCGCGTCGCTGAAACGTCCGGCCAGGAAGGAACGGGATAACCATGTGTACGACGAGGGGCTGTTCCAGGAGCTCCGGACCGTGCGCAAGAGACTGGCTGATGCCCAGCAGGTGCCCCCCTTTGTCGTGTTCAGCGATGCGACCCTGGTGGCCATGGCCGCGATACGGCCGCGGAGTGCGGAGGAGATGCTCCAGGTAAGCGGCGTCGGCGAACACAAGCTGGCACGGTACGGCGAAGAGTTCCTCACGACCATTAGGGAGTATTGCCAGGTATCCCGCCTGGATTGACCTACTCCGTGGGAGCGAATCCCCTCCTCATGGTATTTTCCGTCACGACCCTCGAAATCATGAAGCTGAGCAGGTAATCCCTCCCCCCTGCCTTGGTGCCGCCACCGGAGAGACGGAAACCCCCAAAGGGTTGACGCTCCACCAAGGCACCGGTGCATCCCCGATTCAGATAGAGATTGCCGACCCGGAATTCCCCGGCAGCCCGTTCCAGGTTGGCAGGGCTGCGGCTGAACACGGAGCCGGTAAGCGCCTGGGGGGTGCTGTTGGCAAGGGCAAGGGCGGTAGAGAAATCCTTTGCCCTCATGACGGCGAGCACCGGTCCGAAGATCTCCTCCCGGGCCAGGCGGTGCTCGGGACGGATATCGCTGAAGATCGTCAACGGGACGTAATACCCCTTCCCCTCCGGCACGGTCCCCTGGTAGAGAAGTTTCCCCTCATTCCTGCCGATTTCGATGTAATCGAGTATCTTGCGCCGCTGTTCGCCGTCGGCCACCGGGCCGAATGAGAAGGCGGGATTCTCCGCCGGGCCGGCGGTCAGGCTGGCCGACGCCCGGACGAACCTTGTCACGAACTGGTCGTAGATACTCTCCAGGACAATGACCCGGGAGCAGGCGGAACACTTCTGTCCCTGGAATCCGAAGGCCGACTGGAGGATCTGGGGGATGACCTCGTCCAGGTCGGCATCGTCGTCGACAATGGCGGCGTTCTTTCCCCCCATTTCGCAGATCACCCGTGTTATCCCCCGCTGCCCGGCACGCCGGGCCGAGCACTTCTCGATGATGCCGAGGCCGGTATCGCTGGAACCGGTAAAGGCGATCAGGTCCACCTCCGTTGACGAAACCAGGAAATCACCCATGACAGCCCCGCTGCCCGGGAGGTAGTTGAACACGCCGGGTGGAATCCCTGCCTCGCGGTAGATGTCGGCCAGCCTGCGACCGGTCACGGGGGTCAGGCAGGAGGGTTTGTACACGACGCAGTTGCCCGTCACCAGGGCAGCCGCAGTCATGCCGCAACTGATGGCCAGGGGGAAATTCCACGGGGCGATGACCGCGGCCACCCCGCACGGTTCATAGAGGAGACGGTTGGTTTCTCCCGGCACGGTGCCGAGTTGCACCGGTTCGCCCAGGCGGAGCATCTGCCGGGAATAGAATTCCAGGAAGTCGATCGCCTCGGTGACGTCGGCATACGCCTGGTCCCACTGCTTGCCGATCTCCAGCACCTGGAGGGCGGCCAGTCCAACCAGCCGTTCCCGCATCAGGGTCGCGGCACGGCGCATGATCTCCACCCTGGCGGCGTGGGACGTATCCCGCCACGCGGGAAAGGCGTTCCGGGCCGCGGCGACTGCGGCCGCTGTCTCCCCTGCCCCGGCAAGGGAGACCTTCCCCACGACCTCATCGGGGTCTGCCGGGTTGACGGAGGTCACGCCGTCGGCCGTGGTCACGTCCCTCCCGTCGATATAGAGCGGTATGTCGGCGCCGAATGTGCCCCTCACCGTCGCGATCTCTCTCCTGAAGGCCTCCGCCAGCTCCGGGCGGGTGAAATCCGCTGCCGGCTCGTTCGTGAAGACATCGGTGGTCACCTTTGCGCTCCTTTTCTCCCGTTCAGCCCGCTCCCTTTCGGCAACGACCACCGGGTTCTCCAGCAGCCGGTCGCTGCCTATCTCCTCGGCAAAGGTGCGGCGGAGAAATGAACTGTTGGCGGTGTTTTCCAGCAGCCGGCGCACCAGGTACCCCATGCCGGGCACCATTTCACCGTACGGGGCATAGAGGCGGATCCTCCCCGCCTGCTGCAGCAGGACGCGCCGCACGGGATCTGCCATGCCGTACAGGACCTGGAACTCGTAGCGGCCGGGAGGGACCTTCAGCTCCTCCGCCATCTCCAGCGTTGCGGCAATGGAACGGATATTGTGGGTGGCGCAGGCGAAATGGCAGATGGCATGGTTTTCGAGGATGGTGCGCGCATGACGCTCAAAGGCCGCGTCACTCTCGGCCTTGATGGTCCAGACCGGCGGTGGCCAGCCGTTCTGCCGGGCCCGGATCATCTCGTAATCCCAGTAGGCCCCCTTGACGAGCCGGACCGCCACGGGGATACCCGACCGTGTCGCCCAGCCGAGCAGGTCGCCCAGGTCCCTGTCGGTGTCGCGCAGGTAGGACTGCAGGGCAATCCCCAGCCAGGGGTAATCGGGATGGGCCTGCTTGAGACGACGATAGACCTCGAGGGTGATCCCTTTCATGCCCGTGTTCTCCATGTCGATACAGAGAGCGGCGCCGCAGTCGCGCACCCTTGCGGCGATCGGCAGCAGACGGGTGAGGATCCCCTCGACCGATCCTGCAAAATCCCGGGGGGTTGCCAGGCAGTAAAGGGCGGAAGGTTTCACGGCGATATTGATCATGGGGGTATCCCCCCAGTCGAGGGAGGGGTCAGAACCGCTGCCGGGAAGCGGATGCCATCCGGGGGCTGCCTGCTGCAGGGCGAGGAGGAGCTCGCGATACCCGGCGGCATACCGGTCGGTCTCCTCGTGGGAGAGGGTCGCCTCCCCCAGCAGGTCGACGGCGAACGCGAATCCGTCACGACGGAGCCTGCCGATATTGCGCACCGCATTGGAGAGTGTCTCGCCGATGATGAACTGCTTGGCCATCTCGTGGATGTTGGTGCTGATGGCGACGGACAGGACCGTCCCGCCGAAACTTCCCAGGAGACCGGCACTGGAGACCGCCGCCGCGAGGAGCGGCGGGAGATCCTCGCCGCTGCCGAAGTATTCGCGGATATGCCGCGAGAGCTGCTCGCCGGTTTTCAGGGTGGGGAACAGGTCGACAAAGCGGAACAGGCGGGTCCGGAACCGGTCATCCTGCATGGCCCACTCCATGATCCTGCCGAGCATACTGCCCGTATCGAAGAGGGATGGCTTTTCGTTGCGGATGGCGGTGAACATCCCCTTGCCCCGGGTGACGATCCTGTCATTGAGTTCATCGGCTGTCATGGACGGGAAACCTCGCTGCCGGCACCCGTTGCCTGCTGACCGGGCCGCAGGTTGTGCCAGAGATTGACGATGAAGTCCTGGGCATTGGTCATGATCGCCTTGACCTGGGCGGAACCCCGGTTAGCCAGCTTGTCGGCGGCAAACTCGGACATGTCGACGACGTAGAAGTAAACGGGCCTGAGATCGCCATCCTGCACCCGGTAACCGGAAATCATGTTCCCCACGGCAATGGCATGGAGCTGGGTCGCCAGCGCGATGACGGTGGTGGCCCTTCTGGCATGGAAACGCATGGCATCCTGGGCGTTGCAGGAGTCGGTAATGACTTCGGGGAGGGGCCCGTCATCCCGGATGGAGCCAGCCAGGACATAGGGGATCCCCTGGTGGAGGCAGGCAGGGATGATCCCGTCGCGTATGCCGAGTGCGGCACAGGCAGCCGCCATGGAACCGTGCCTGCGCACGTCGTTGATGATCTCCAGGTGGTGGTAATGCCCCCCCCGGACCAGTTCCTGGGTGTAGATGTCCTGGCCGAGGCCGGTACGAAATCTTCCCGCTTCGAGGTCGTGGGTCGCCAGGGCGTTGCCGGCCAGGAGGGCATGGCAGAAGCCCGCTTCGATCAGGCCGGCCATGGCTTCGCGGCTGTCCCTGTCGAAGGCCACCGCCGGGCCGAGCACCCAGAGAATGCACCCCCTCTCGCGCTCGTGATGCAACAGTGCATAGAGATCGTCGTAGGAACGGGAAAAGGGGGTCTCCCGGGTGCCGCGGAACCGGAAAGCGAACTTGTCACCAGGTTCGTCCACCTTTTCGAACCCGCTGCTGTGCAGATAAATGCCGTCTTCTCCGTTCTCCCCCCGCCCCACGACCACGGGGTCGCCCTGCCTGACGCGCCGCGGCTCGACCACCTGCAGCTCTCTCCCCCGGAGGATGAATACCGCATCCATGCGGCTCTCCACGGGGAGGATCCATTCGCCCCCCCCCAGGTGGACATACTCGGGGTGATTCGACGTGGCGTGGAAATTGTCGGGGAGCACGCCGTCGGCAGGTGCGGGCTGGACCATGGCAGGCGGGGCATTCACCAGACTCGGGGAGGTGAAGTCCGGTGGGGTGTAGGTGGGAAACTGGTACATGGCAGACCCCTCGTTACGTGTAGCTACTGTCACCAAGTAAAGCGTTCATGAGACTTTTGTCAATAGGGCGGCTCTCTGTGGTATTATTCAGGGGAAGGTCCGCTCCCCTGCAGAGAACCTCTGGGCCGGACCGACGGGGGCAAAGATGAAACAACGCAGAGTACTCATCATGGGGGCTGCCGGCAGGGATTTTCACAACTTCAACTGCGTGTTCCGGCGGGACCCGTCAATACGGGTGGTCGCATTCACCGCGGCACAGATCCCCGGCATATCCCTGCGCCGCTACCCTCCCGAACTGGCCGGTCCTCTCTATCCCCGCGGCATCCCCGTCTGCGGGGAGGAGAGCCTCGTCGCTCTCATCAGGGAGAAGCGGGTCGACGAGGTGGTGTTCGCCTACAGCGACATATCCCACGAGGCATTGATGCACACCGCCTCCACCGTCCTTGCTGCCGGGGCAGGTTTCCGCTTCATCGGCCCGCATGCCACCATGCTGAAGAGCCGCCGGCCGGTGGTGTCGGTCTGTGCCGTGCGTACCGGTTGCGGCAAGAGCCAGATCGTGCGTATCTTCTGCGACACCCTGTCCGCTGCCGGCATGAAGCCGGTAGTGGTACGCCATCCCATGCCCTACGGCGACCTCGGGCAGCAGGCGGTGGAGCGTATCGCGAGCAGGGACGACCTTGAAGCCTACCACTGCACCCTGGAGGAGCGCGAGGAGTATGAACATCTGCTGGAACACGGTGCGACGGTTTACGCGGGGGTCGATTACCACCGCATCCTGCGCCGGGCCGAAGCCGAGGCGACGGTGATCATCTGGGACGGGGGGAACAACGATCTCCCCTTCTTCCGCTCCGACCTGGAGATCGTGGTGGTCGACCCGCTTCGCCCCGGTCACGAGACATCGTGGTACCCGGGGGAAGTGAATCTGAAGAGGGCAGGAATGATCGTCATCAACAAGGTTAACGCGGCAGCTCCGGACGCGGTGGAGCGTGTCGCCGGTTCCGTCCGCCTCGCCAACCCCGGAGCAACGGTCATCCGCACCAGGTCGGTGGTGAGCGTTGCTGCTGGCCCATCCCTGAAGGGGGTCCGGGTGCTGGTGATCGAGGACGGACCGACAACCACCCACGGATCGATGCCGTCCGGCGCAGGTCTGGCTGCGGCCCGGGAGCACGGCGCCACCGTGGTGGACCCGCGGCCCTACGCGGTGGGATCCCTGGCCGGAGTCTATGCCGCCTGGCCGCACATCGGGCCGGTACTGCCGGCCATGGGGTACTGGGAGGAACAGGTGCGCGACCTGGCGGCAACCATTGAGAATGTCCCCTGTGATGTGATACTCTCCGCGACACCCGTTGACCTGGCGGCCATCCTGCGGAGCAGCAAGCCGGTCAGGCGGGTGACCTATGCAGCGGAAGAGGTGGACGGAGACCTGCTCGGCCAGAGTATTCTCCGTCTGGCCCGGCCGGAGAAATCGTGATGAAGGAAACGACCAACCGACGCATCGTCATCCTTGTCTGCACCCTGTTCATGATCATGCTCGGGACGGTCTACTCCTGGAGTTTCTTCCAGAGACCTTTGTGCGAATCGTTCCGCTGGAGCAACAGCCAGGTCGCCTGGACATTCAGCCTGGCCATCTGTTTCCTCGGTCTTTCGGCGGCAGCGGGAGGCGTACTGCTCAAACGGTTCGGCCCCACCCTCTTTGCACGCTGGGGAGGGGTTCTGCACGGCAGCGGCTATCTGCTGGCGGCCGTCGCTCTCCATGTGCAATCACTCTCGCTGCTGTACGTGGGGTACGGCGTGATCGGCGGCACCGGCCTGGGGCTCGGGTACGTCACCCCCGTTGCCACGGTCGCACGGTGGTTCCCTGATCGCAAAGGGCTGGCCACCGGCATGGTGGTCATGGGGTTCGGCCTGGGGGCCATCGTTATGTCCAAGTTCCTGGCCCCCCTGCTGCTGGCTCTGACTGACGGCAACCTGATGACGGCCTTTGCCGTTGTGGGCCTCCTCTTCATTCTGCTGACCCTCCTGCTGGCAGGAGCGATCGCCAATCCTCCCGAGGGTTGGCACCCCACCGGACATGAAGCCGCAGGTCCGGTGACGAAAGAGGTGGCAAGCCGGTACGGCTCGATCTCCGCTGCCCTCATCTCCCGTCAGTTCCTGCTCATGTGGGTGATATTCTTCTGCAACATCATCGCCGGTATCGCCATCATCGGTTTCCAGTCCCCGCTGTTTCAGGATGTCGTCAAGGGAGCTGACCCCTCCCTCTCCCCTGCTGCCCTGGCAGGACACGGTGCTACCCTGATCGCCGCCAGTTCCCTGTTCAACGGCATCGGCAGATTTTTCTGGGGCGGGTTGTCTGACCGGATCGGGAGAAAGAGAACCTTCAATCTGCTGCTTGGCACACAGGCCGTGGCGTTCATCTTCCTCATCTACGTCAGAACGCCGTGGCTTTTCGCCGCCCTGGTCTGCTACGTTCTGCTCTGCTATGGCGGTGGATTCGGCACCATGCCGTCCTTCGTCGTCGACATCTTCGGCACCCGCCTCATGCCGGCCGTCTACGGCGCAATACTTACCGCGTGGTCTGCCGCCGGGGTCGGAGGACCGCAACTGGTGGCATCGGTCAAGGACCGGTTCCCCGGGGAACTCTATCCCGGCCGGGCTTCTACCATAAGCTTCGCCATAGGGGCGGGGTTTCTTGCCGCCGGCTTCCTGCTCTCCTTCTGCATGGAGGATGGCACGCCGTCGGGTGAGGCCTGACGAACCGCGGGATTCGCTTTTGCACCATCGGTGCAAACCACTCACAAAGGCTTATTTTTTCCTCGCCTGGCGGGCCATAACGCAGTATTGTTGCAGCAGCCTGCAGCAGGTGTCATTTCACATGAATACAAGGAGGTTGCCACATGGATACACTTGAAGCTCTCGCAACACGCCGAAGCGTCCGTAAGTTCTCCGATCGTCCGGTGGAGCCGGAAAAGCTCCAGGCCGTTCTCGAGGCGGTGCGCATGGCCCCGTCATGGGCGAACATGCAGTGCTGGCGTCTCGTCGTGGTTCAGGATCCGGAAGTCAGGGCTGCCATAAGCGAACTCTCCTTCGTGGAGTCCTACTTCTCTCCCCGCGGATACAAGATGAATCCCGCCATGAAGGCACTGGCAGAAGCACCTGTCGTCATCGTCGCCTGCGCCGTCCCGGAACAGTCGGGAGAAATGGCCGGGCAGGCCTACTACCTGACCGACATGGGCATCGCAGCGGAAAACCTCATGCTGGCTGCCCACGCAGTCGGCCTGGGGAGCGTTTTTGTCGGGGTGTTCGACGAGGAGAAACTCGGTGACCTCCTCGACATACCTCCCGGCGTGAGGATCGTCGGCCTCTTCCCCCTCGGCTATCCGCTGGGCGAGGCCAAGGCCGGTCCGCCGCGCAAGCCGCTGGACGAAATCGTATTTTATGAAAAATGGAAAGGATAGAAAATGCGCAGAGAGCTGTATGTGGGGAGTCTCCCCTATGAAATAACCGAGGATGATCTGCACCGTCTCTTCGCCGTTGCCGGCACCGTCCAGTCGGTCCATCTCATCACCGACCCCGTCAGCGGCAAGTCCAAGGGGTGCGGCTACGTGAAGATGACCACGGTGGGCGAGGCGATCGAAGCGATCAACTGCCTCGACGGCGCGCTGGTCGAGGGGCGGATCATTTCTGTATCCGAGGCCAGGGAGCAGAAACCGCAGAAAAGCCCCCAGAGGCCCGGCGTCAGCCGTCCGAGGAGGGCCGGCCCCGGCGGCGGGTCCGGACGAAAGCAGTGAGCACGAGAACAGGGGGCGATCGCCCCCTGTTTTTTTTACAGACTGACCCTCATGACCTACTCCACGACTTCCAGCATCCCCTCCATCCCCTTTTCCCGGTGACTTTCGAAAAAGAGAAGTTTTTTACTGCAGTAGATGGGGTAACTGCCGACCTTGGTAGGCGTGAACCTGATGACCTTCGGCTCGGTCTTCATCTCCTCGTCGAAATCGATACCGGCATTCACCGCGCTGATGACGATATTGTGCGGCACCATCCCGGGTTCCTTGCGCACGGAGAGTTCAACCGGAACGTTGACCCTGACGATGATGCGGGCCGGATCGAAGAAGTAGCTGCCACCGACCAGGGCGACCCTCTGCACGCCATCCTTGTCGATCGTGGCACGAACGGTCTTTTTGACGGTGTCGGCCGCGTGGGTCAGGCTTGACATGACAAACAGCAGGGTAATCAGGATACATTTTTTCATGATGGACCTCCGGGGTATGAACGTTCAGACCAGCGTTATCTCCTGTCGGAGGAGACGAAAAAACTGAGCAGGAAACTCACCAGGCTGAAGATGAACGCGCCGAAAAACGCCTGGCTGAATCCTGACACATGGAAACCGCTGACCAGTTTTGCGGCCAGGGAGAACAGGAAGGCATTGATGAACAGCGTGAACAGTCCGAGGGAGAGCACCGTTACCGGCAGGGTGAGCAGGATGAGGATCGGCCTGAGGAAGGCATTGAGGAGTCCGAGAACCACTGCTGCCACGAATACGGTGACCCAGTCGTCGATGACGATGCCGGGGACAAGGTGGGCAACGACCAGGAGGGCAGTGCTGTTGATGATCCATTTGATTATGAGGTTGTTCAATGGTAACCTTTCCGTACGTGTCGGTGAACCGCAACCGTTTCACAGTATTATATAGCACATCTCATCGATGTGTTACCAACGAGGCTCAACTTTTGGACCGTCTGTACCCAGAGTGACAAAATATTTTCAGGGGAAACGTAATCCTCCCCTTTACAATGCCGGAATGTTTCTGGTATCAGTATGTACAGGGAAATGATTGTCATAGGTTACTGTCAGCTACAGTTATTCCAATAAAACCGAAAGGCAGGTACGTACCGTGGAACAAAATCAAAGTGGCATCGGAACCGGAACAATCGTTCTCTCATTCATTACCGGCCTGGCTGCGGGCATTGCCGCAGTCCTGCTGATCAACGCCAGCAAGGAAAACAACACCAGCGCTGAAGAGAACGAGGATCAACTCTTCATCTAGGCCGCCCGCCGCCAGGTCGTCCGGCTGTTGCTGGATGGTGCAGGGGCGAGCAGACAGATATGATGCGACAGGAAAAGGGGACGGTTGTCCCCTTTTTCATTGAAGGAGGCCGAACCAATGAGTAACGCGAACCTGGTAACCTGGACGCTCGACCCCGTACTCCCGGACCCCGCCACTGGATTTTCCGGCGAACTGGAACGTGCCCTGCAGGCAGCCCTCGCCTTTGGCAGCGAATATCGGGGGAACATTGCCCGACTCGACCCCGACGGCCTTCGACTGGCGCTTGAGAGGTACGAAAAACTGCAGGAACAGGCTCTCAAGCCCCAGTATTACGCCCACCTTCTCTTTGCCGCCGATTCGGGGAGCGATGAGGCGAAAAAGCTTTCCCAGCAGGCCATGGAGGCGGGTAACCGTCTCTCCCGCGAACTCCTCTTCTTTGACCTTGAAATCATGGCGCTGACGGAAGAGCGTTTCACCGAACTCCTCGATGCCCCGCTCCTGGCCAATTACCGCCATTACATGGCCAGTATCCGCAAGTTCAGCCGCCACACGTTGCCGGAGAGGGAGGAGCAGCTCCTCAAGCAGAAGGACCTCACCGGCTGTTCCGCTTTCAGCCGCCTTTTCGACGAGTTGTCCGCATCGTTCACCTTCACCATGGAGTTCGAGGGGGCACAGCGCGATTTTACCGGTGAAGAACTGCTGGGCCTCCTCCATCATGCCGACCCGGCTGTCAGGGAACGGGCTTTTTCCCTGTTTCTGGAGAGGCACGGGGAGAACAGCCTGGTCTACGGCACGGTCTTCAACACGATCGCCCTCGACCATGCCCAGGAGATGGAACTGCGCGGCTACTCCCACCCGATGGACCCGACCAATATCGGCAACGAACTGTCCAGCGAGGTCGTGCAGCAGCTGATGTCGGTAACTGAGGCAAACTACCCTCTGGCCCAGGAGTATTTCCGGCTCAAGGCCAGGATTCTCGGCCTCGACAGGCTGAAGAACACCGACATCTATGCGCCGGTTGCCGACTGCCCCAGGCAGTACACCCTGGAAGAGGCCAGGGAACTGGTCCTCGCCGCCTATGGCGCCTTCAACCCGGCGTATCGCCCGGTTCTGGAAGCCTTTTTCACGGAGGGACGTATCGACGCCTATCCGCGGACAGGGAAGAGCGGCGGTGCCTTCTGTATGGGGATGACCCCTTCCCTCCCCCCCTACGTACTGCTCAACTTCACCTCGAACCTGCGGGATGTGGCCACCCTTGCCCACGAACTGGGACACGGACTCCATTTCGTCCTCTCAGGCAGGCAGACCATGATCAACTACCACGCCCCCCTGCCGCTCGCGGAGACCGCTTCGGTATTCGGCGAAATGCTCCTCACCCGGCAGATGCTGGACAGGGAACGCGACCCGGCGGTGAAAATCGCCCTGCTCTGCGCCAAGATCGAGGATATCATCGCCACGACCTGCCGCCAGGTGGTTCTGACCCGTTTCGAAGAGCGACTGCATCTGGAGCGGAAGAACGGCCTGCTCACCGATACCCGCATCTGCGACATCTGGCTCGAAGAGAACGGCAGGCTCTTCGGCACTGCCGTCGAGACGATCGACGCCTACCGCTGGGGGTGGAGCTATATCTCCCACTTCATCCATACCCGCTTCTACTGCTACTCCTACACGTTCGCCGAACTCCTGGTGCTTGCCCTCTACCGGGAATACCTGGCCAGGGGGGACGCATTCATCCCCGGCTACGAAGCTGTTCTCTCCAGCGGAGGGTCACGCTCGCCCTTCGATACCGCGGCACTGGCGGGGATCGATATCTCCGCTCCCGGCTTCTGGCAGCAGGGATACGATATCCTTGCCGGATTGATAGAAGAGTTGAAGGCATTGCTCTGAGACGAAAAAAGGCCCGTTGAAAACGGGCCTTTTTTCGTCTCAGGGGTCAAGCACGTCTTCAGTTCACCCGTGCCTTGATCCGTGCAAACTCGTTTCTGTCCTGCGCTCCGCTGTACTTCATCGGCGGCAGCTGGGCAATGGCGGCTTTCACGTTCCCGAGCCGTTCACTTGTCTCGGGATGGGACGAGAAGAACTTTTCGACCTGAGAGCTTTGCTGCCCTGACATGGCATTGAGCTTGGTGAAGAAGGTGAGCATGCCGTTCGGGTTGTACCCCGCCTTGGCCATGGTTTCCACGCCGAGATAGTCTGCCTGGTTCTCCATGCTCCGGCTGTAGGCCATGGTGCCTGCCGTGCCGAACAGTGACGAGGCCAGTTGGGTCAGCATGCCGGGATTGTCGCCGAGGAGGAGTTGAAGGACCAGGGAATAGCCGTACTGCTGGGTCATCTGCCGTGTCCCATGGCGGGCAACGGCATGGTTGATCTCGTGGGCCATGACGGCAGCGACTTCATCCTCGCTCGTCGCCGCCTTGATGAGCCCCGTGTTGACATAGATGTGCCCCCCGGGCACGGCAAAGGCGTTGATGCTGTCATCGACCACGACCTTGAAGGTGTAGGGGAACTGCACTTCGCGGGCGCTGGCCAGCAGCCGTCTGCCGATACGGTCCACATAGGCGGTAGTCTCCCTGTCCGGTGAAACCTTGTGCTGCTTCTCGACTTCGAGGGCAAACTTGTCACCAAGCTGCTTCTCTTCCTCGACGGAGATCAGGTTGAACCCCTGGACATCTCCCTTGTTGATGGCGCAACCGCCCATGCCGAGCAGCACGGTGAGCGGAAGAACAATGCTCAGCACCCACTTTCCCATTCCCATCCTCCTTGTCATTCACATCGGTTCTGCAGATTCCATATTAGTTCATCACGGCCGCTGTTTGAGAGAGCAGTCGTTCTCCCACTCGTAGTAGCCGTCACCCTTGATGTCCCAGAACGACTCGATCCTGGCGGCGTAGTACTCCTTGTCACTGCATTCACGGTCGATGGTGGCCAGAAAGACGTCATCGATGGCACCTTCCCGGCGGAGAAAGTGGTAAAACTCCCTGATGCCGCGCAGATGGCCCTCGATCTCCTTATCCGACGGCTCCAGGGTGTTGACGATGTACCAGTTGCCGGCAAAGCCTCGTACCAGGCCGCTTGCCGCGGAGAGGATATTGAGCTGGCGAAAGCCGATGACATAATCCCTGATGAAATAATCGGCGCTGTTGGCCAGCAGGGTGGCTTCGTGCTCATCCAGGCCGGCAGAAATACGGTCGTGATAAAACTTCATGAGAAGGTCGCGACAGAGGGAGTCGACCCGCAGTTCGTCGTCGAGTGTGGCGATGTTGAAGTCGCTGATGGTGTAGTGTGACATATGTATCCTTGCTAGGTGCGTGAAGTTCTGGGGTCCAGGGCGTCCCGCAGCCCCTCTCCTACCAGGTTGTAGGCTATGACGGTCACCAGGATGGCCAGTCCCGGGAAAAGGGAGAGCCACCAGGCAAACTCGAGGTAATCCTTGCCGGCTGTGAGCATGTTCCCCCAGCTGGGCACCGGTGGCTGGACCCCTATGCCGAGGAATGACAGGGCCGATTCGGTCAGTATGGCACCTGCAACACCGAGGGTTGCCGTGACGATAACCGGCGAAAGCGCATTGGGAAGTATGTGCACGAAGATGATCCTCAGGTCCGATGCGCCGATGGCCCGTGCGGCAAGGACGAAATCGCGTTCCCGCAGTGACAGTACCTCGGCCCGGACCAGTCGCGCCACCCCCATCCAGCCGGTAAGGCCGATGATGATCATGATGTACCATATGGACGGCTCTAACATGGCAATGACGGCCAGCATCAGGAAGAAGGTGGGGAAACAGAGCATGATGTCGACGAAGCGCATCAGGACCTGGTCGATCCAGCCACCGTAATAACCGGCGAAGAGGCCGGCGACGGTACCGATGAGTGCGGCGATGCCGACGGAGACAAAACCGACTTTCAGGGAGATCCGGGCCCCGTAGATGATCCTGGTAAGCACGTCGCGACCCAGTTCGTCGGTGCCGAGCCAGTGGGCCGTCGACGGGGGGAGAAGGACATGATAGGCGTCCAGGTCGTCGGGCGCATAGGGTGTCAGATACGGAGCCAGGAAGGAGATGATGAACAGCGCTGCAACAATCCCGGCACCATACACGGCAAAGCGGTTGGCCCTGAATCTCCTTACAATAACCCTGTAAAAATAAGATGTTGTGAGTGACATATCAAAGTGTTTGTGAAAGTCGTGTGGGTGCCGGTTCGTTTGTCACGGGGCGCTGCCGTGCCTGATGCGGGGATCAGCAACCGCATAGGCAAGGTCTGCCAGGAGGTTGCCGGCCAGGGTGAGAAACGCACCGATGACCAGAATCCCCATGACGAGGGGGTAGTCCCGGGACATGACCCCCATGTAGAAGAGTTGTCCCATGCCCGGAATGGCGAAGATGGTTTCAAAGATGACGCTGCCGCCGATGAGCCCCGGCAGAGAAAACCCGAGCAGGGTGATGATGGGGAGCAGCGCATTGCGCAGGGCATGGCGATAGATGACGACCCTCTCGGGCAGCCCTTTTGCCCGTGCGGTCGTGATGTAATCCTGGCCGATCACCTCCAGCATGGTCGAGCGGGTATAGCGTGACAGCCCGGCGAGACTGCCGAAGGTCGCTACCCCAAGGGGGAGGACCAGGTGCCTGGCAGTATCCCAGAGCCAGGCAAAACCGTTCAGGTTGGCCGCTCCGAGTGAGTGGAGGCCGGAGATCGGCAGGATAGTGAGCTTGACGCCGAAGATGTACATGAGCACCAGGGCCAGCCAGAACGTCGGGACGGCGAACCCGAGGAACACGAAGATGGTGACCCCCTTGTCGAGGAGGGTATCGCGGTGGGTTGCGGCGATGACGCCGATGGGGATGGCCAGGCCGAATTCCAGGATCAGGGCGATCACGTTGATGGAGAGGGTAACCGGTATGCGCTCCTTGACCTTGTCGATGACGGGACGGCCATCAGGGGCAAAGGAGCGGCCGAAATCGAGCTTCGCCATCCGGCCGAGCCAGGTGGCATACTGCACATGGAGGGGTTTGTCCAGCCCGTAGAATTCGCGCAGCCTCTCCCTGGTCTTGGCGGAGACTTTCGGGCTGAGGGCGGTCTGCATCTCAACCGGCTCACCCGGGGCCAGGTGGATCACGACGAAGGTGATCAGGGTAATGCCGATGAACAGCGGAAAGAGCAGCAACACTCTGCGGACAAGGTACCGGAACATGAACCTTACTCCCCTGCCCCTTCAAGCTCATAGTTGAGACTGAAGCCGCTTTCCCTGCGGATCATGCTGGTAAACTTGCTTGCGCTCTCCTCGACCAGCATGTCCATGAGGAGTTTTTTCTTTTTCGGCGGTTTGATCAGATGGGGTTCGCCGCTGATCCCCCCGAGTCGTGCAGCCTCTTCCACCGCGTCCTGCATGGTGCCCAGCTTGTCCACCAGCTTGAGTGCCAGTGCCTGTTCACCGGAGAAAATCCTGCCGTCCGCAATACCACGCACCTTGTCCTCAGGGAGTTTCCTCCCCTCAGCGACACTCCTGACGAACTGGGAGTGGGTACTGTCGATGACGGACTGGAGCATCGCCTTCTCTTCCGCGGTCATCAGCCGCGCGGGAGACCCCACATCCTTGAATTTGCCGGTCTTCAGGGTAAAGGCCTTCATGCCGACCTTGTTCATCAGACCTTCCAGGTTTGAGAACTTCATCAGGACGCCGATGCTGCCGGTGATCGTCCCGGGATTGGCATAGATCAGTGAAGCCGGTGCTGCTATGTAGTAACCGCCCGAAGCCGCCACGCTCCCCATGGAGACGATGACAGGTTTTTTGGCCTTCAGCTTCTTGACCGCCGCACTGATCTCCTGGGAGGGGCCGACCACACCGCCGGGAGAGTCAATCCTCAGCACGACCGCTTTAACCTTGTCGTCCTTGCCGAAATCGTGGAGCTGCCTGACCGTTTCCTGGGGGTCGACGATCAGCCCCTTGACCTCCACCAGGCCAACGCCGCTGCTTACCGAGAGATCCTTCCCCTCACCGAGAAGGGAGGTGACGGCGACGACTGAAAAGACCGCTGCCAGCAGGAAAAAAATGCCGAGGGAAAGTATGAGCCAAAGCCATTTCCTGTTCATGTTACACCCACCCCCGCAGGGTACGATCCGCGACGCGTTCGCTCAGGTCTCGACGTGGAGCGACAAGGGAGGTACCGGTTAAACTGCTGTTGACGTCAGAGTACCTCACCTGATATCCTGAATTAATGAGAATTATGGTCATATCGGATACCCATGGGAACTATCTGGCCCCCCTGGCCTGCCTGGACGACGAGGGAGGCATCGATCTCATCATCCATCTCGGGGACGAGATCAACGACGGGAGAATGCTGCAGAACCTGACAAGCATACCGGTCATTCTCGTGCCCGGCAACTGCGACCACGATGCCCGTGAACCGCGAGAACTCTGCGGCGTGCTCGGGGGACAGCGGATTTTCATGACCCACGGAGATATCTATCGGGTGAAAAACGGGCTGGATGCCCTGGCAAGGAAAGCAGTGAGCGAAAAAGCCTCGGTTGCGCTCTTCGGCCATACCCACACCCCCCTCGTGCTGGAGGAAAACGGCCTGTTACTGGTAAATCCCGGTACCCTCATGGCCGCAAGCACACACAGAAGTTTCGCCGTCCTGACCGTTACCACAGCATCGGCCTCGGCCGAGATATTCCAGGCTCCTCCCCACCCTTAGCAACCACAACCGCAGTTGTGACACACCTTCCTGTTATGGTCGTCGGGAGGCACGGTCTCCGGAGCGAACGCCACCCTGTTGACAGCGCGCCTGATATCTTCGTAAAGATTCAGATTCTGGCTTTTACCGATAATATGGCCTACGCACTTGTTGGCAAAACCGTCGGAAGGCGATGAGACCCGGACCGCATTGAGCAGATCCGCATAACTGTTGACGTCGATGCAGATGTCGTCGTTCCTGCTGCTGTCAAGGCGGATATCGAAGCCGAGAAGTTCCTTCTCCAGTCCCGCGAGGAAACGCTGGAACTCATTCCCGCACAGGTCGACGCGCCAGTCCTGACGGAGATGGTTCTGGGCATAGATGGTGATGAGCATTCTTTTTACCGGCATGGTCAGTTCCCCTGCGATGGACAACTACACAACTTGCTGTTGAGCGACTTGAGGATCATGGAGAGGACCTCCTTCTGCCGCGCCTCGAACTTGTTCAGCACCGCCAGACAACTCCCCATGGGGAAGAATTCCCGCAGGTAATCCGGATCGCGGGCGGAGAGGATGACGATGCGGTTCTTCTGCACCCCTGCCTCGGTGGCATAGCGGTAGATCTTCATGCCGTCGAGGGCGGGCATCTCCAGGTCGATCAAAAGCAGGTCATTATCGCCTTTGCGGATGAGTGCCAGAGCGCTGACCGGGTTGTTGCACACCTCCACTTTCAGAAGGGGGCAGGTCGCATGCACATCGGACGTCAGCAGGTTGGTGAAGGCGAGGTCGTCGTCTATAATCAGAATTTTTCCCATAAGATTGGCATGTGCTGAACAGGGGCGAGGCGGCTTTCATCGGCTATGCAACGCCTTGGAGACCAGCTTCGGCACGGTATCAACGCCCCGTGGAACACGGGGACATTGCGCTTACTTGATCCCCTTTGTCGTAGTGTTGATGAACGCCTTTACTACCGGGTTTTCGCTGGCCTTGATCTCCGCCGGCGTGCCGACCTCCTCGATCCTTCCTCCGGAGATCATGGCGATGCGGTCGGAGATGTACAGGGCGAAGTTAAGGTCGTGGGTAACGATGACCGTCGTATTCCGCGTCGTTTCTTTCAGCCTGATGATGGTGTTGGCAAGTTCGTCCGTATTGATGGGATCAAGTTCCGCGGTCGGTTCGTCGTAGAGGATCAGGTCCGGATTCATGGCAAGTGACCGGGCGATGGCGACCCGCTTCTTCATGCCGCCTGACAGCTCGGCAGTCATCAGTCCTTCCTGCCCTTCCAGACCCACCAGTGCCAGCTTCTCCTCGATGATCTGCCTGATCACCGGCTCCTTGCAGATCCGTTTCTCCCTCAGCCAGAGGCCGACATTTTCCCCCACCGACAGGGAATTGAACAGGGCCGAAGACTGAAACACCATGCTGTAGCGGTAATTGGGTGGTTCGGTGTCGGCCGGGTTGAATACCGGGTGGTCGTCGATGTAGACCTCTCCGCTGTCCGGCGACTCAAGCTTGACGATATGCTTGAGAAGAACGCTTTTCCCTGTGCCTGACGGGCCGATGATGGAAAAGGTCTCCCCGGCGTAAATCTCCAGGTCGATATCTTTCAGGACATGCTTGGTACCGAAAAACTTGTTGAGTTTTTCGATGCGAATCCCTACTCCCCGTGTTTCCTGAAGATTTACGGCACATTCCACGTCTTCGTGCTTGGAAAACATGGGCCGGGTCAGGCCGTGTTTCATCTTGTCGATGATGCCGCCCTCGCCGCCAAGTTTCATGAATTCAGGCAGTAATCCCACGTTTACCTCGTACCTCTGTGCCGTTACCCGGAATACCAACTATACCATATTCTCCCGGGGCAGTGCCATAACCGACCCGGTGCGGGCGGAAAAATATCAGAAGAGATACTTCTGTCGATTGCAGAAATAATCCTTGTGCCGGTAGATGAACTGGGTGAGCAGCAGAATGGCCAGTGCAGCGGCGATATTGTTGACGAACAGTGCATGCTGGTCGACCTGTGTACCGGCAATCTTCTCGATCTCTTTTGGGGTAATGCGGTTCAGGTTTACCACCGTATTGACTATTTCGAGCAGGTTGTAGGCAATGACAAGATACCAGGTAATAAGCTGCCGTTTATAGATACCGAGAAACAGGTAGACACAGATGAGCGAATCGAAGAAGACCAGAACCTTGGCCGGAGTCTCGGTATAGATTTTCCCCATGAAGGGAAAGGGATTGCCGTACGTTGACAGGGACAGGATGAAGAAGAAGAGGTATAACCCTGTCAGGAGCGTAAGACCGAATGGCCGGCGGATTTCATGCTCCTCTGCATCTATCACGTGGGACTCCTTGGTACTGACCGCCAGGAAAACGCGTGGCTATTTCTTCCTGCGCATGTCGCTGATGGCGACGCAGAAAACAATCACTGCCATCACCCCGGCGATGAATATCCAGTCTGCTGGGGAAAACCCGAACATCACACCCCCCCCAGCAGCCGCAACTCCTGCTCTGCCTCGGGGAAGTCGGGACGAAGCTGCAGGGCCGAGCGGAGATACTGCTCGGCATAGCGGGGTATCTCGAGCCTGACATAACAGAGACCGAGCATGTAATTGATCTCCGCCAGGGGGAATTCGTCGAACTGACCGAGGGCATCGATGACGTCAAGGATGATCGCCGAAGCCTCCTCGAAGTCATCAGCTTCGAAGGCTTCAAGTGCCACACCGACCGCCTGGAGGAAATCGACGGGGGGAACCAGCGGCAGGTTGCCGGTGCGGATCTGGTCGATGCGGCGGGAAAGTTTTTCGGAAACCTCAGCGGGTATCTGGCCGAGAATGGGCTCCCATAACCCGGCAGCCTCCCCGTAACGGCCGAGCAGGTAGCAGACCTCGCCGAGCTGGTGTCGCACCTGGACATCGTCCGGGTTCATGGAAAAGGCCTGGCGGAGATAGGTCTCGGCCCGGTACAGCAGGATAGTCGTGTTCCCCATGGCGGCGAGGGTGAGCCCCTTCTCGACGAAGGTCACCCCGATTTCCAGGGGGAAACGGTGATTGTCCGGTTCAAGCAGGGCGAAGATCTTCAGGTAGTTTATTTTCCGGTCAAGATAGGGAAGGTCCACATCCTTCTTGTCGAGCATCACCAGATGGGTGGCCAGTTCCGCAAGAAGGTGGGGATACGCCTCTTTCAACAGGGAGGCATACCGCCCTGCCAGGGGGAGATCGGGATTCAAGCGGAGGAGGTGATAGACGCCGCGACCCACTGCGTCGTAGGAGGGTTCCCCACCGTCAAGCGCAGCGTAGTCATCCTCAAGCAGCGGGACCACCAGGTCGCCGTAGGCAATCTGGACCTTTCCGTCCCGCGCATGGAGCATGGCGGTAAGGGGTGGGTGATAGTAACAGATGCCCGGCACGTCGGCAGGGGGGGTAGGATTCGGTGAAGTCATCATCTCTCCGGACAGGATGTTCAAGGGAGTACCATGCCACTGGGGCAGGCGGAAATATAGCCGTAATGCTCTCCCATCGTCAAGGATGATTTCCGCCGATGATGATGGGGAAGACGTTGCGGCGGATGGTGGCAATGCTCTTTTCCACCGCATCGAGGGCAAGGTTGCGGTCGCCCTCGTCGGCCCAGTGCATGGCGTCCAGGAGCATCCTGTTGGGATAGCCGAGGGGTGAGATGACCCTGACGAATGACTCGGGCAGTTTTGCCGGGAGGTTTCTGCCGTTCATGACCCCCCAGGCGATGGTCCACGCCCGCGCCGTGTTCATCAGGTCATACCCGCCACCGCCGACGGCGACCCAGGGTATCTTCAGCGCATTGATCTTCCTCATGATGTAGGTGTAGCTGTGGGTTGTGATCTCCAGACGGGTGAGGGGATCGGTGCGGAACGTGTCGGCGCCGAGCTGGGTGAAGATGATATCGGGATCGTAGGCGGCGAGCAGCGGATAGACAACCTCGTCGAAGGCCTTCATGTAGAGGGGGTCATCGGTGTGGGCGATGAGGGGGACGTTGACGGAATAGCCGTACCCCTTCCCCTCACCGAGCTCGCAGTCATAACCGGTGCCGGGAAAAAAGTAATGTCCGCTCTCGTGGAGGGAGATGACCAGCACCCTGTCGGTATCGTAGTATGCTTCCTGGACGCCGTCGCCGTGATGGGCATCGATATCCAGGTAGGCTACGCGCTTGCCCCGGGCAAGGAGCCTGTTGATGGCGACCACCGCGTCATTCAGGTAGGAAAACCCCGATGCCTTGGCACGATGGGCGTGGTGATAGCCTCCGGCAAGATTGAAGGCCCCCCTGTACCCCTCCTCACTGACGAGGCGAACAGCTTCCAGGGTCCCTCCGGTACCGAGACAAGCCCAGTCGTAAAATCCGGGGAACACCGGGTTCTCGGAATCGCCGAGGCCGTACAGGAAATCCGCCCGTGGCTCGGTGGAACTGCTGAACTCACGCATCCGCTCCAGGTACGCGGCATCATGGAACGTCAGCAGTTCCTCCGTGGTCACGCCGGCAGGTTCACACACGATGGAACCGGGAAGGGACGTCAGGCCGTAGGACTGCATCAGTTCGAAGGCGAGACGGAATCGCTGCGCCTTGAACGGGTGGTTTTCCCCGTAGGAGAATCCGTTGAATTCGTGGGAATATATGAGCGCTGTTCGGCCTTGCAAACCGGTTCCCCTAAATCAAAAGCGGCCCGCAGGCCGCTTCTGGATCTTCACGTTCAGGGCGGAACCATCCCGCCTGCTGCATCAGTAGATCTTTTCGATGAATTTGGCGAGATTCTCCCCCATGCTCCTGGCCTGGATCGGGAAGACGTCGTCAAAGCTCATAACCGTCATGGAACCGAGATAACCGGTTTCACGGTCCTCGTATGCCACCAGTTCCTTCCCGCTCTGGGCGTCGATCATGTGCCCTTTACCCTTCAGATACACCTTGCCGGCGCCGTAACCGATGAACCACTTGAGGGCTTTGCTCCCGGCATTGAACTCGATGATGGACCCTTCGAGAATCACCGCCTTGCCTGTCGGTTTACCATTCCTCACGACCTTGCTGAAGAGCTTCCTGCTTTTGAGTTCCGCCTCAAGGCTGTCACCGATGGACTTTATCAGGTTCGGTGTCATCTTGTCGATGACCGCCCGCTCCTTGTCGTCCACGAAACTGTATTCGGCTTTATCGGCGGTATAGTCTTTGATGACGATGGTGTCATAGTTTTTCGAAAGTTTTTCCGTCAGGTAGATGGTCTCGTCGGAAAGCATGCCGGGTCTGGGGAGGGTCTCGACGGCCATGACCGCGCCGGCAAGGGAGATTGTGGCGAGTGCCGTACACAGCAGTGTCTTGAACCTTACTTTCATGGTCTGCTCCTTATCTCTGGTAGTGAAAAGCCACGTGGCTGACGCGCCCAGCACACCGCCTGGACGCGCGGAGATGGAAATATAGCATAACTGCCGGCCACGGCAATGAATAAATTTCCGGTTTACTTCGCCCGGTTACCGGTAAATTCCCGTCGTATTCGAAGGAAATCCGGAAGATTGTGGATAATCCTCCTGACACTGTCGGGTGATTTGAACATGAGGCCGGGAAACTTGCGCACCCAGTTCCTGCCGGTATAGAACTCCCGGATGAACTGGTTGTACAGTTCGTCGAGACGCTCCCGCGACGGGATCCCCCGGGGGACGAAGACGAAGTTCATGCAGTTCATCAACTCCCAGCGCTCATCGAAGGTCCCCTCTTCCCGGACGGTCCTGTACAGCGGCGACCCGGGAAAGGGGGTGAACTTGGTCATGTTCATGTCATCCAGCTCCAGGGCGTTGATGAAGTCCGCCGTCGCCCTGATCGTCTCCTCCGTCTCGCCGGGGAGCCCCATCATGAACAGCCCCTTGACCCGCAGGCCGTTGCGCCGGATACGCAGCACCGTCTCACGCATCTCGGGAAAGCTGATGTTGCTCTTGTGGCGGGCCAGGATCTCCGGAGCCCCGGATTCCACCCCCAGGCTGACCATCCAGCAGCCGGCCCTTTTCAGCATCCGCAACAGTTCGTCATCAACGTGCCCTACCCTGACGGCACAGTTGAAGGTCATGCCCAGCGGTCTCTCCTCCAGCAGGGCGCAGAACTCCTCGACCCGGCGGCGGTTGAAGGTGAAGAGGTCGTCGTAGAAGAAGATGTGCCGGACCCCGTACCGGCTGCGCAGATGGGTCATCTGCTCGTACAGGCGGCCCGGTGAAAGGTGGCGGAAGCTGTTCCTGAAGACGGAGCGGTCACAGTAGGAGCAGTCGTAGGGGCAACCGCGGGAAGAGATGATCGATGCCGTGGGACCTTTCGGGTAGTTGAACAGCGCTCCTTCGTAGAGCGAGGGGAACCCTTCGAGGAGGTGGTAGGCTGGCTGCGGCAGGTCATCAAGCTGTACGAGATCGGTCCTGATGCCGTTATCACGAACCGTGCCACCGTCGCGGTAGACAAGCCCCTGTATGGTTGCCGGGTCATTGCCGGCGACGATCTCTGCCAGAGCCTGTTCCCCTTCCCCCGTTACCACCAGGTCGATGGCGGGAAACTCGACCAGAACGGCTCCGCGGAGTGCCGAGACATGCACGCCGCCAAAAACGGTGACGGTGCGGGGGGCGATCTCCTTGGCCGTTTCCGCCAGGCGGTAGGCGTTGAGGAAATTCGAGGTGACGGCTGAAAAACCGAGAACGTCGGGAGCGAAATCCCGGACCAGCTCAACGAACCGTCCTGTTGCGCCGGAAGAGCTCGTGCCGCTCAGGTCGAGGACCCTGACATCGTGACCTTCCCGCAGTAGCCAGGCGGCAAGGGAAAGGATACCGAGGGGGGGGAGACGCACGGCGGCAGCGGTCCGGTCCTCACTGCCGCTGACCCAGTTGCTGCCGTGGGGGTTGACAAGGAGTATCTTCATGATCTCTTGAGCTTGCCGCTGGCGGTCTTGGGAAGTTCGTCGACGAACTCGAACAGTTTGGGGACCTTGTAGCGCGAGAGGTGCTGGTAACAGAAACGCTGCAGGGCGGTTTCCAGGGTGTCGCCACCATCCACTCCGGACAGCACGACCTTTGCCGCCGGAAGCTCGCCGAACCTGTCGTGGGGGACGGGGTAGACCAAGGACTCCGCAACGCCGGGGAACCGGTTGATGACCTCCTCCACCTCCTGGCTGAAGATCTTCATGCCGACAAAGTTGATGACATCCTTTTTCCTGCCGACGATGAAGAGGAATCCGTCGTCATCGATCCTCCCCAGGTCGCCGGTGGCGAACCAGCCGTCCAAGAGAACCGTTGCCCGACCCTGCCAGGGGGAGTAGTAGGCGTCCAGCATCCCCTTCCCCCTGATGAGGATGTCGCCCACGCCACTGTTGTCCCGGTTGTCGATGCGGAGTTCATAGCCGGGGAGCGGACGTCCTACCGACCCCTTTTTATCCACGTTCCCCAGACGGACAAACGGCAGGCCGACCTCGATGATGCCGTAGGCCTCTGCCAGTTCGAGGCCGAAGCGGGCGGTGAAATCCGCAGCCGTGGTAGCGGGGAGCTTCATGGCCGTGGAAACCGCCATCCGGACGGTGCGGAAGTCGGTGGCGTCGACCTCCGTTGCGGCGGCCAGGAGGGAGTAGTGGAGCGGCGAGGCATAGATGAAGGTGCCATGGTGAGTACGGATGCCGTCGATCAGGGCATGGGGGAGATCGCGGCCGCAGATGACGATCGTCGCGCCCCGCCGGAGAAAGAGCAGGATGGTGACCACGAAATGGAAGCTCATGGAGAGGACCCAGAGCACCGTATCGTCCTGCGTTACCCGCAACCCCCGGTCGGCGGCGTCGGTCCGTGCGACGATGGCCTCATGGGAGAGGACCACCCCCTTGCTGGCGCCGGTCGTCCCGGAACTGAACCGGATGAAGGCCGGGTTGACGGTGAAATACTCCGCGCACGGCGTTGCCGCCGCACGCCGCTGCAGGGTGAAGCTCCGGGCACGGAACAGGGCGCGGGGCAGCTCCTCCCCCTCCCCCCTGAGCCGCTGCTCGGCGACCAGGAAGTCGAGGTCGATCCTGGTGACCAGCGCCTCGATCTCTTCCGGCGCCTGCTCCGGTGAAACCGGCACGATCACGCTCCCCAGGGAGAGGATTGCCAGGCTGACTGCCACGTAGTCGATGCTGTCATCGCAGAGGAGCCCGATCCGGTGGAAACGGTCGACGCCTCGGCGGCCGAGCTCGGCGGCGATCATGCCCGCCGCAGCGAGCAGCTCCCCGTAGGTGATCCGCTCACCAGCGTCGATAATGGCGGTCTTCTGCCTGAGGGAGGCTGTTTCAGCCTCTATGACGGAGAAGATGGTCGTCACTGCCGGGGGCCGTAATCCTTGTGGATGTTGCGCATGGCGATGATGTACTTCGTCCCGTTGACCATGCTCCTGATGACTTCGCGGAACGGGACCTTGACCTTGTTGAGACGGAGGGGATTGTGCTGCCAGCCGATCCGGTAGAGCCGGGCGAAATGGGCGTAGAAAAGGTTCAGGTCCAGTTTCGTGGGGAGCACGGTGTGCATGCAGTCGTAGTAGAGGTACGGGTCGACGATGTAGTCGTCCTTGTGTTTCTTCCAGAGCTCGGTACCCGGCGACGGGGAGAAGACGGTGAAGGAGACCTCCGCGGGTATCAGGTCGATGATGACCCGTTCCAGCTTGCGGAAGTCCTCGACGGTGAAACCCGGGTCGACCATGAGGGACGCGTGGAGCAGGATCCCCAGTTCCCTCAGGATCTTCACCGCCTGCCAGTTGAGGTCGACCGTGGTCCGCTTCCCGTAGTCATTGAGCCTCGCCTCGTCCATCGCCTCCATGCCGACGTAGACGATGTGCAGGCCGACCTCCTTCCAGAGGCGGAACAGCTCCGGATGGGCGACGATGGTGTCGACCCTCGCCCAGCTCACGTATTTCTTCCTGATCCCCCGCTCCTTGAGCAGTTCGGCGATGCGGGTGAGTCGTTTCGGATTGAGGAAGGTCTCGTCGTCGACGAAATAGATGTACTCCTCCTGGATCCCGGCGATCTCGTCGACCACATCCTCGGGGGTCCGCTGCAGGTACTTGCCGTTCATCATGTGGTGGACCACGCAGAAGTTGCAGTCAAAGGCGCAGCCGGTGGAGGTCCGGATGGTGGCTATGTTGGGGTACATGGTCGTCAGGCGGTTGTCCGCGTCCGGCGAGGTCCAGACGGAGAAATATTTCTTACGGTCGACCAGGTCGCGGCGGGGCCGGGGGATCTCCTCGACGGGCGGGAAGTGGGGAGGCTTGAGAGCCGCCTGCGACCCGAAATCGGGGTCGGCAACAGCCAGGATTGCCGTGCCGTCAGCCAGGGGGGCGCCGTTTTTGAACTGCCTGACGAGACGGGAGAACGCGGTCCCCCCCTCCCCCCGCACGATGATGTCCAGGGGAGAGCCGGCGAAATCACCGGGGATGATGGTGGGGTGGATGCCGCCGGCGACGGTCAGGCACGGGGGGAGAATCTCCTTGGCCCGGCGGGCCAGGTCCTTGACGATCCCGGCCTGGGTGCTGTAGCAGGTGAAGCCCACGATGTCGGGACGCAGCGCCCGCAGCTTCGCTTCGTAGAAGGCAACGGGGTCCTGTTCGAGGGCGATATCCAGGATGGTGACCCTCTCCCCCTCGGGAACGCCCCCCGCAACGATCTCCAGCTCGAGTGGCTCGAGATGGAGAAAACTCTGCAGGCACTTGGCCACGCGCAGGTGGGAATGGGGCCTCACCAGGAGGATGGTAAGGGGACGACTGCTCGGTTCTGTCTGGGAGGACATGAGAACTCTCCTTGTATGCTCAGGCTTCGCTGCACAGGCGTGCCGCCGCCAACCCCGCCTGCTCCCCGAGGGGGATGCAGCAGCCGATGACCCTGGTCGAGCCCAGGGCTTCGTGGCTCACGGAGATGCAGCGGCCGGCAGTGAAGAGATTGGTGAAATCCCGCGCCTTGAGGCAGCGCAGCGGAATCTCGTAGTAATCGTTGTCCGGGGGGTACCGGTAGCTTGCTCCCCTCAGGGGTCCCCACAACTCCATGGGCCAGGCCCCCCTGACCACGCCGTCGGAGAACTTGCGGCCGGCGAGGATATCATCGGCGGTCAGGCGGTAGTCGCCGGCAACCCGCCTCCCTTCGCGGTCGAAAATCCGTGTCGGGGCGAAGCGGATGGTCGCGGTCGCAAGGGCGGCCAGCTCCCGGGAGAGGAACCCGACCAGCTTCGTCGCCAGGGAGAGGACCTCATCGGGGGTGCTGCCGGTAGCGGCAGGGAGACTGACCTTGAGGGCACCTTCGCCGGGGTTCATCCCCCGGGTGAAGGTGGTGTACCTGTAGAGCTCCGGGAGGATGCCGGCATCGATCCCCCTGGCTACCACGAAGGGAACCCTGATGCCAAGGGCATCATCGGCCCCCACATGGTCGAGCAGCACGGTCAAACCGGCCAGTTGCCGTTCTCCGGGTGGAGACAGGTCGAACTCCGCACCGGCCAGTGCGGCCAGTTCCCCGTCGCCGGTGGCATCCACCACCGCACGGGGGTGGAGTGTGAGCTCTTCTCCCCTGTGCCGGACGGTCACCTTCCCTACCCGCCCCCCCGTGCATTCGGCTCCGGTCAGGAGCGTTCCCGTACCGAGCGTCAGGGTCGGCTCCCTGCTGCAGAGCTCGGTCAGGAGCTCCTGGAGGTGTCGGGGGTCGTAGGGAAGGACGAAGACCTTGCCGACCTTGCAGGGGACCGATCCGGCAGAGCGTCCTGACAGGGCTGCGACGATCTCCGCACAGATACCGCCGTTCAGGAGTTCACCCGGTTCCGGGCCGCCATTGGGATAGAGGCCGCAGATGGTGCCGAGCATCCCGAGGGTCGCGGTCCCGCCCAGGACCTCTTCTCTCTCCACCAGGGTTACCCTGCAGCCACGGCGGGCCGCTGCCAGGGCGGCGGCAACGCCTGCCACACCACCCCCGGCAACGAGGAGATCGGTGACGACGTCGTTCGCTGGCGCCGCGTTCAAAGGATGCTCCGCAGGCGCCCGGCGATCTCGTCGACCTCGGACGTGGTGAACGAACCGTCGAGCCAGGAGATCGACGCGTTCAGCCTGCCGTCGAAGGTATTGAAAAAGATGCCGATGCCGGGAGGTACGGGCATGCGCGGCATGTGGAACACGTTGGTGATCCGCGACCCCATCAGGTCGTGGGAGTTGTAGGAACACTTGCTGACGTGGGAAAAACAGAACGAGGCGATTTTCCCCTGGAGCGGCAGGTGAAAGAGCTTGTGCATCAGCCAGAGCGGGGCAACCCTGATGAGGGATGAGGCGGTCATGAGTTTCTGTGGAAAACGGGACTGGACCTGGTCGTAGAGCTGTTCCTTGATACGGGTGACCAGCAGGGCGGGATCCTCCACCTCTTCCGGCCTGATCTGGAAGAAGAACATGGAGTTGTGGTTGAAGAAGAGCTCCAGGCGGATATCCTTCGCCTGGCGGACGTCGGTGGAAGCCGGCACGACGTATGCCCCCCCCTGGACGCCACGCCCGCTGAAAACCCCGTGCATGACGTTGAAGACCCGTGAGAAGAGATACGGCATGATCATCAGGTAGCCGGCTTCACCATAGGCCCGCTCGACGATCCTGCCGCTCTCTTCGCGGTCGAAGCTGACGATGCGGTAACGGAACCCCTGGCGTGCCATGTCCATCTGCAGCGGCAGGGACCTGATCGCCTCCCGGGACAGGGCGATCATCCTGCGGTTCACGGTCTGGCCGGCCAGAAACTTGTCCCGCCAGTCGCGCAGGTCGAGTTTCTGGGTAAGGCGGACGCCATCGGCAACGCCAGCCTGTTCACCGGAGGAGAGATACTCCTGGAACAGGTTCATGAACGACTCGGCACCCCGGGCATCGAAGAGGCGGTGATCGAAGGTCATGGCCACGCACTGGACCCCGCTGCCGTAGACGAGGTGGAACGCCAGGTGCTCGTGTCTCCCCTTGAAGGGGGTGTTGATGCAGCGGGTGAGGACGTCCATCACGTCCGCTTCGCCCGCTCCTTCCGGCAGACGGGTCACGGTGAGGCCGACCGGCGGTGGTCCGCCGTTTTTGGGTATCTTCCAGAACGGGGTCAGGGTGTAGTGGCGCGACACCGACCCGCCGATGACCGGGAACAGGGCAAGAAAGCGCTTCAGTGATGAGGTGAACCGCTCTTCGTCAGGGGGGGTGTCGAGCATGAAGACCACCTGGGAGGCGTTACCGGCTCCGGTGGTCCTGCGCATGATGATGTCGATGACCCCCATCACCCAGTCGAACCCGTTGAGGTAGTATTTGTTTTTCAGCGACAGGTAGTCGAGGATCATCGCCGGATTACAGTTTGGAGCTGACGAATCGTGCCAGGGAGCTGACCGTTTCGAAGTCCTTGCGATCAAGCTGGGAGGCGATCAGCTGCAGTTTCAGGTTCTTCTCGATGAAGACCAGGATCTCGACGAAGCCGAGGGAGTCGATGCCCAGTTCGTGGAACGGTTTGTCCGGGGCGATCTCGGAGGGTTGCCGGTTGGTGATGGTGGCGATAAGCTGGATCAGCCTGCTTTCGATCTCTTCTGCCGTCATTGCGTGTCACCTTTCTACGTGGGTGGAGTCTCTTTGGGTTGTACCCGGAGTACGATGCTGCGACCGGGAGTGCTCAGCATCTCGCCAGCGAGATGGTAGCCACCCCTCCCCTGCAATTGCAGTCGATGCACTCGACCCGGTGCAGCGGCGCGGGAGCGGTGGCGGCCACCAGGGGGAGACGGTGCGGGTTCGTCCGCTCCGGCGCGGCATAGAGCCGCTGATTTTTTACCATGAGCGCGGCGCTAGCCACGGCAAAGGCACTGCCGCTCATCATGCTGCCGTAGAGCGGCGCATAGGCAGCGACCGGCACCCCCGGTTCAAGGGCGGTGAGAAACAGTGACTCGTCGGTCAGCATGCCGTCGGCCGTGATCACCTGGAGGTCCGCCGGTGATCCGGTGCGGAGCGGGCTACAGGTATCCACCCCCCCGACAGTGCAGTAGCCGTTC